>NZ_JBEXQK010000002.1:0-371246 GCF_040612535.1 Streptomyces sp. NPDC006368 | reverse complement strand
AAAAAAAAATTACCCCCCAACCCCCCCCGGGGGGCTTGTTACAACTAAAAAACCCCCCCCCCCCCCCCCGGCCACAACATGGGGGGGTGCCGTGTTTCACGTGAAACACGGCACCCCACGTTCATGGCGGCCCTCAGTTCTGCGCCGCCCACCACTCCTTGAGCGCGGCCACGGCGTCATCGTGCTCCATCGGCCCGTTCTCCAGCCGCAGCTCCAGCAGGAACTTGTAGGCCTGACCGACAACGGGCCCGGGACCGACGCCGAGCACCTCCTGAATCTGGTTGCCGTCCAGGTCCGGCCGGATGGATTCCAGCTCCTCCTGCTCCTGCAGCTTCGCGATGCGCTCTTCGAGCCCGTCGTACGCACGGGACAGGGCACTCGCCTTGCGCTTGTTGCGGGTCGTGCAGTCCGATCGGGTCAGCTTGTGCAGGCGGCTCAGCAGCGGTCCGGCGTCGCGGACGTAGCGGCGCACGGCGGAGTCGGTCCACTCGCCGGTGCCGTACCCGTGGAAGCGCAGATGCAGCTCCACCAGCCGGGACACGTCCTTGACCATGTCGTTGGAGTACTTCAGCGCGGTCATGCGCTTCTTCGTCATCTTCGCGCCGACCACCTCGTGGTGGTGGAACGAAACCCGGCCGTCCAGCTCGAAGCGCCGCGTACGCGGCTTGCCGATGTCGTGCAGCAGGGCGGCCAGCCGCAGGACGAGGTCGGGGCCGTCCTCCTCAAGGTCGATGGCCTGCTCCAGGACGGTCAGCGAATGCTCGTAGACGTCCTTGTGCCGGTGGTGCTCGTCGCTCTCCAGTCGCAGCGCGGGCAGCTCCGGCAGCACCCGGTCCGCCAGACCGGTCACGACCAGCAGACCCAGGCCCTTACGGGGGTGCGCGGAAACGATCAGCTTGTTCAGCTCGTCCCGTACCCGCTCGGCCGAGACGATGTCGATCCGGTCGGCCATTCCCTTCATGGCGGTGATGACCTCGGGCGCCACCTCGAAATCGAGCTGCGCGGCGAAGCGCGCGGCCCGCATCATCCGCAGCGGGTCGTCGGAGAAGGACTCCTCGGGCGTACCGGGGGTGCGCAGAACACGCTGCGCCAGGTCCTCCAGGCCGCCGTGCGGGTCGATGAACTCCTTCTCCGGCAGCGCGACGGCCATGGCGTTGACCGTGAAGTCACGGCGCACGAGGTCTTCCTCGATGGAGTCACCGTAGGAGACCTCGGGCTTGCGCGAGGTCCGGTCGTACGCCTCGGAGCGGTACGTCGTGATCTCGATCTGGAACTGCTGGACAGCGTCTCCGACGCGGGCGCTTTTCTGCGACCCGACCGTGCCGAAAGCGATCCCGACGTCCCACACGGAGTCCGCCCACGGGCGGACGATCTTCAGTACGTCCTCGGGGCGAGCGTCGGTGGTGAAGTCCAGGTCGTTGCCGAGCCGCCCGAGCAGCGCGTCCCGCACCGATCCACCGACCAGGGCAAGGCTGAACCCGGCCTCCTTGAAGCGGCGGGCGAGGTCGTCGGCGACGGGGGACACGCGCAGTAGCTCACTGACCGCACGGCGTTGCACCTGGCTCAGTGCGCTCGGGTTGTCTTCATTGGCGTTCGGCACAACAGAAAAGGGTACGTGCCCGGGCTCGCCCGGTCGTCCTCGTTTCCGCCCGTTCATGTGGAGCACTCCGCGGCACTCAGCCCCTGCGAGCCTCGTTACCATGCGTGGACGCAGGAACCGACAACCACCAACGGCAACCAGACGACAAGGGACGGGCAGCGCGTGGCCGAGGCGGCAGACTTCCAGGGCACCCGCCCCTCCCCTGCCCGCCGGTGGCTGCGGCGTACAGCCTCCGTCGTCGCCGGCATGCCGCTGCTCGCCGCCCTCCTGTACGGCCCGGTCGCGCCCTCCGCCCACGCGGATGAGAAGGCCCCGGGCCCCCGCACCGTCGATGTGTCTCTCAACACGCTCACTCCCGGCGCCCCGGTCGAGGGGGACACCCTCACGATCACCGGCACGGTGACCAACCAGGGCAAGGAGACGGTCAGCGGTGCGACGGTGGACCTGCACGTCGGCTCCCCGCTCCGCAACCGGGGTGCGATCGATGACGTGGGCAAGGGCAAGGGCTTCACACAGAGCAGTGACGGCCCGGCGGTCGGTGGCACCCACGCGTTCAAGATCCCTGCTCTCCCGTCCGGGATCACGGAGGACTTCAGCCTCTCCGTTCCGGTGAACAAGCTCGGCCTCGACGAGGAGGGCGTCTACCCGCTCGGGGTGTCCCTCGCGGGTCGGACGCCGAGCGAGCCGTACGACCAGGTCCTCGGCATCGAGCGGACCGTGCTCCCCTGGCAGCCGGAGGCCACCGAGAAGAAGACCCAGCTCACGTATCTCTGGCCGCTGATCTCCTCGACACGGCTCTCCGCGCAGACCGGCTCGGACGATCAGCAGACACCCGTCTTCGAGAACGACGAACTGGCCACGGAGCTCGCCCCCGGTGGGCGGCTGGAGCGGCTCGTCTCCCTCGGCTCGGAGCTTCCCGTCACCTGGGTCATCGACCCCGACCTGCTGGCCACCGTGGAAGCGATGACCCGGAGCTACCAGGTCAGGGACGGAGAGACCTACGTCCCGGGCCGGAACCAGGCCATCGCCAAGGGGTGGCTGAACGCCCTGGAGAAGGCCGTCCAGGGCCGCAAGGTGGTCGCGCTGCCGTACGCGGACCCCGATCTGGCCTCGCTCGCCCACCGCGGCAAGGACGTCTCCGGTTCACTCAGCCATCTCCAGCCGGCGACCGAGCTCGCCGAGACGACGGTGGAGACGGTGCTCCATGTGAAACCGTCGGTCGACTTCGCCTGGCCCGTCGACGGAGCGATCGATCCGTCGATCGTCGACGTCGCCACCTCGGCCGGCGCAGACAAGGTGATCGCACGCAGCGACAGCGTGCGCGACAACCTCTCGTACGCACCCACCGCCGCCCGCCCCATCGGCGGGGGCACGACCGCCCTGGTGGCCGACCAGACACTGTCCACCGCCTTCCAGGGCGACATGACGAGGGCCGAGAACTCCACCCTGGCGATCCAGAGGTTCCTCGCCCACACCCTCACCATCACGCACCAGCAGCCGGGCAAGCAGCGCAGCATCGTCATCGCCCCGCAGCGCATGCCGTCCGCCGCACAGGCCCAGTCGATGGCGAGCGCCCTGCGCGGCCTGTCCGCCCAGCGCTGGACGCACCCCGTCGACCTGGTCGCCGCCGCGGCGGTGAAGCCGGACCCGCGCGCCACGACGCGGGTACCGAACCGAGCCCGGTATCCGCACGCGCTGCGCCGTCAGGAGCTGCCCCTCCAGGCGTTCCAGGACATGAAGGCCACCCGGGACACCCTGGACAACTTCAAGGTGATCCTGACCGCGGCGTACCGCGTCGTGACACCGGTCGGCAACGCGATCAACCGTGAGATGTCGACGTCCTGGCGAGGACAGCCGGGGCCGGCGGCGGAGTACCGCCAGGGTGTGCTGACGTATCTGAAGAGCCTCACCACCGAGGTGAAGCTGATCGACAAGTCGGACCTGACCCTCTCGGGGCGCAGCGCGACGATCCCGGTGACCGTCCAGAACAAGCTGGTGCAGGGTGTCGACCATCTGGTGCTGCGGCTGACCTCGTCCAAGCCGACCCGTCTGAAGCTCAACGGCGGCGACACCGTCTCCGAGCAGCCCGTCAGGATCGGCGGCGGCCACAGCCAGTCGGTGAAGTTCACCGCTTCCGCCAACGCCAACGGTCCGGTCCCGATGACCGCGCAGCTGTACACGGAGGACGGGCGGCCGTACGGCAAGCCCATGTACTTCACCGTCAAGGTCTCCGAGATCACGCCCACGGTGATGCTGGTCCTCGCGGGTGGTGTGCTGCTGCTGGTCCTCGCCGGCATCAGGATGTACACGCAGCGCAAGCGTGCCGCGGCACGCGAAGGGGCCGCCACGGAGACGGACCCGGAGAACGACACGGAAGCCGGCCCGGAGACGGAGCCGGGGACCGACCCGCGGAACGGCGCGGAGACGGAGCCGGAGACCGGCCCGGAGCCGGACTCCGATCCGGAGCAGCCGAGTGACCCGACACCGGACACCGGAGCGCAAAGCACGGACCCGTCGGGCCCGGGTGAGAAAGTGGAGCGTTGAGCGATGTCGTGGCCGGTCGGCCGGGGACGATGAGGTGGGGTAACCATGAACGCGCCGTACGACGGTGACCGCGGCCAGGGCGCGGGCGGCGGCAGAGCGCCGTCCGGTGGGACGCCCGCGCCGCCCCCGGCAGGCCAGGTGCCCGCGCCGGCGCCCCCGCCTGCCCCGGACCCGTACATCCAGGACGTCTACGACCATGATCCGTACCAGGACCGCGACCTCGCCGCCCAGGACCCGGTGAGCGAGGCGCTCTACGACCGTGCCGCGCACCCGCCGCCCCCTCCCGGCACCTATCCGGAGCCGCAGCCGCTCTACCAGCAGCCCGCCGCGCCGCAGTACGCCCCTGATCCGCGGATCTGGGCGCAGACCCCGCCGCCCGAGCCCGACGGCCCGTCCCGCCACCTCCCGTACGGAGACGACGCGAGGACCGTTCAGTTCACCGGTGTGGACGAGCTCGTCACCCGCGCCGGTGAGGACGAGCCCGAGCCGGACGCCTTCGCGCACCTCTACCGCGACCAGCAGGCCCCCGGGCGCCCGCCCGCCCCGCCGGAGCCCGAACCGGTTCGCGCTGCGCCCGAGCCCGCGCCCGCCCCGAAGAAGTCCGGTGGCCGCGCCGCCGGTCTGCTGAAGTCCAGCGCCGTCATGGCGGCCGGCACGATGGTGTCCCGGCTCACCGGCTTCGTCAGATCCGCGCTGATCGTCTCCGCGCTCGGCGTGGGACTCCTGGGCGACACCTTCCAGGTCGTCTACCAGATCCCGACGATGATCTACATCCTGACCGTCGGTGGCGGCCTGAACTCCGTGTTCGTGCCGCAGCTGGTCCGCTCCATGAAGGAGGACGAGGACGGCGGCCAGGCCTACGCCAACCGGCTGCTCACCCTGGTCATGGTGGTGCTCGGCGTCCTGACGCTGCTCGGGATCCTGGCGGCCCCGCAGTTGGTGCGCATGATGTCCGTCCCCGTCGCCGACGATCCGGCGGCGAACGAGGTGGCCGTCACCCTCCTGCGCTACTTCCTGCCCTCGATCTTCTTCATGGGCGTCCACGTGGTGATGGGTCAGATCCTCAACGCCCGTGGCAAGTTCGGCGCGATGATGTGGACACCGGTCCTCAACAACATCGTGATCATCGCGACACTGTCCATGTTCATCTGGGTCTACGGCAGTGCCGCCGACTCCCGGATGAAGGTGGATTCCATCCCCATGGAGGCCCAGCGGCTGCTCGGCGTCGGCGTTCTGCTCGGCCTGGTCGTCCAGGCCCTCGCCATGATCCCGTATCTGCGGGAGGCCGGATTCAAGCTGCGGCCGCGCTTCGACTGGAAGGGCCACGGTCTCGGCAAGGCCGCGAAGCTGGCGAAGTGGACGATGCTGTTCGTGCTCGCCAACCAGGCGGGCGCGATCGTCGTCAGCCAGCTGGCCACCGCCGCGACGACCAACTCCCGGGTTGACGGCACGGGTTTCGCCGCGTATGCCAACGCCCAGCTCATCTGGGGCCTTCCGCAGGCCATCATCACGGTGTCGCTGATGGCGGCCCTGCTGCCCCGGCTGTCCCGCTCGGCCCACGAGGGGGACAGCGGCGCCGTCCGCGACGACATCTCCCAGGGCCTGCGCACCTCCGCCGTCGCTATCGTCCCGACCGCCTTCAGCTTCGTCGCACTCGGCATCCCCATGTGCATGCTGATCTTCGGTTCCTCGGGCGGCGCGACGTCGATGGGCTACATGCTCATGGCCTTCGGCCTGGGCCTGATCCCGTACTCCGTGCAGTACGTCGTGCTGCGCGGGTTCTACGCGTACGAGGACACCCGCACGCCCTTCTACAACACCGTCATCGTGGCGGGCGTCAACGCCGCCGCGTCGGCGGCGTGCTACTTCGTCCTCCCGGCCCGCTGGGCCGTCGTCGGCATGGCCGCCTCGTACGGCCTGGCCTACGCGGTGGGCGTCGGCATCGCCTGGCGCCGCCTGCGCAACCGCCTGGGCGGCGATCTGGACGGCGCCCACGTCGTGCGCACGTACGCCCGCCTGTGCATGGCGTCCGTCCCCGCGGCAATGGCCGGCGGCGCTGTCGGGCTCGCCCTCCTCAGGGCGCTCGGCGAAGGTGTCCTCGGGGCGCTCGCCGCCCTGATCGCCGGCGGGTTCGTCCTGCTGGCCGTCTTCTACGTGGCGGCCAGGAAAATGCGCATCCAGGAGCTCAACGCCATGGTCGGCATGGTCCGCGGCCGACTGGGCCGCTAGGCCGGAACAAGGTCACGAACGGTCTCCGCACAACCATCATGGGCCACCGCGTGTCGTGCATGGCGGCGGACTGTGGGCACAATTGGCATGGCTGTTGGATATGGCGCAACGGATGGGGAGGCAGGAACGACGGTGGCGGAACGTAGCACGGCTGCCGTCGACGTGGCCGACAACAGCGGAGACGACCCGCTGACCGCGAAGGCGGACAAGGCCGCGGCCGACGGGGTGGCGGAAGCGCAGGACACGGCGGACACATCCGCCCAGGACACCGACGGCGAGCGGCGGAGCGGAGAGAAGAGCGCGGGTACGGCACCCGAGTTGCACAGTGGCCACAAACTCGCCAGACGCTACCGGCTCGAGGAATGCGTCACCCGTCTGGACGGGTTCAGCAGTTGGCGAGCCGTCGATGAGAAGTTGCGCCGCGCGGTGGGGGTGCATCTGCTGCCCGCCGACCACCCGAGGGCCCGCTCGGTACTCGCGGCGGCCCGGTCCTCGGCGCTCCTCGGTGACCCCCGTTTCGTACAGGTGCTGGACGCCGTCGAGGAGAACGAACTCGTCTACGTCGTCCACGAGTGGCTGCCGGACGCCACCGAACTCACCGCCCTGCTCGCGGCCGGCCCGCTGGAGCCGCACGACGCGTACCAGCTCGTCAGCCAGGTCTCCCAGGCCATGGCCGCCGCCCACCGTGAGGGACTCGCCCACCTGCGCCTGACCCCCGGTGCCGTCCTGCGGACCTCCACCGGCCAGTGGCGCATCCGTGGGCTCGCCGTCAACGCCGCCCTGCGCGGCATCAGCGCGGAACGCCCGCAGCGCACCGACACCGAGGCGATCGGCGCGCTGCTGTACGCGGCCCTCACCCAGCGCTGGCCTTACGAGAACGACGCACACGGTCTGTCGGGACTCCCCAAGGATGTCGGCCTGATCGCGCCCGACCAGGTCCGCGCCGGTGTCCACCGCGGGCTCTCCGAGCTCGCCATGCGCGCCCTCGCCAACGATGGTGCGACCGCTTCCCGCCAGGAACCGGCCTGCACCACCCCCGACGAGCTGGCCAAGGCCGTCGCGGCGATGCCCCGCATCCGGCCGCCGGAGCCCGAGTTCCCCACGCCGCCCGACTACCAGCGCACGACCTATCAGCAGGGCACCTACGGCCGCCCGCAGTCACGCCCCGGCACAGCCACCCAGCCGTTGTCCGTTCCGCCGGCTCCTCTGGAGAGCCGTACCGGCAGGGCCCTGAAGTGGGCCGTGTCGGCGCTCCTCATCGCCGCTCTGGGGCTGGGCAGCTGGCAGGTGGCCGACAAGCTGCTCGACCACGACAAGGGAGCCGAGAGCCCCAGGCCCTCGGAGACCATCACCAACCAGGACGACGAGAAGCCGAAGACTCCTTTGCCCCTGAAGATCCAGGACGCCGAGGAGTACGCCCCCGACGGTTCCCCGCAGAGCCGGGAGACCGTCGGGAACACCTACGACAGCGACAGTTCCTCCTACTGGCGCACGAAGTACTACTTCGACGGTCCGGAGTTGGCGCCCTCGGTGAAGCGAGGTGTCGGCATCGTCTACGACCTCGGCTCGGACAAGGACGTGTCCAGCGCCTCGATAGGGCTGCGGTACGGCGGTCCCCGCACCACCATCACGGCCTACGCCACCGATTCGATGTCGCCTTCCGGCTCGGTCGACTCCATGCAGAAGATCGCCTCGGGGCAGACCAGCGCCACCACGCTGAAGCTGTCGGCGGACAAGCCGGTGAAGAGCCGGTATGTGCTGCTGTGGATGACCGCGATGCCGTACTCCCCGCAGGACGGGTACAGCGGCGCGGGCTACAAGCAGGCCATCACGGACGTGAACTTCACGGGCTGACAGAGAAAACGGGGAGGGAGCTCACCGTTGGACGATGCCGAACTGCGCGGCACAAGCGACCAGGATCTGCTGGCACGCCACGTGGCCGGGGACCCGGACGCCTTCGGTGAGCTCGTACGGCGCCACCGCGACCGGCTGTGGGCTGTCGCCCTGCGCACCCTGGGGGACCGCGAGGAGGCCGCCGACGCCGTCCAGGACGCCCTCGTCTCCGCCTTCCGGGCCGCCCACACGTTCCGCGGGCAGTCCGCCGTCACGACGTGGCTGCACCGCATCACCGTCAACGCCTGTCTGGACCGCGCCCGCAAGGCCGCCTCCCGCAGGACCTCGCCCGTCGAGGACACGGAGCGGTGGGAGCAGCTCCTGGAGCCCCACGAGTCGGCCGAGGCGCCCGCCGAGCGGCAGGACCTCCATCGCGAGCTCCTGGCCGCCCTCGCGACACTTCCCGCCGATCAGCGCGCCGCGCTGGTCCTGGTCGACATGCAGGGCTACCCCGTCGCGGAAGCGGCGCGCGTCCTGGACGTACCCACCGGGACGGTGAAGAGCCGCTGCGCGCGTGGCCGGGCCAGACTGCTTCCCCTGCTCACTCATCTGCGCGGTGACACCGTGGATAAGGGTGGGGCTGGAGGGGGAAGGAACCGGACGCCAGGGACATCCGTCCCACCTGCGTCGGAAGCGAAGGATGCAGGATCGAATGACCCTGCTGCTGTGAAGGGCGGAGGTGGACGCGCGTGACATCCACGGACACGGCTCAGCACCCGGATGTCTCGGAGATCTCCGACCTGACCGAGGGACTTCTCTCACCATCCCGTACGGCGGATGTGCGCCGGCACCTGGACGGCTGTGCGCTCTGCGCCGACGTCCGGACCTCGCTGGAGGAGATCCGCGGACTGCTCGGCACGCTGCCGGGTCCCGCGCGGATGCCCGCCGACATCGCGGGCCGTATCGATGCCGCGCTGGCCGCGGAGGCGCTTTTGGATGCCACCGCTCCCATGGAGTCCGGCCATGTTTCACGTGAAACTGCCGTGCCGGACAGCACAGCCCATGCCACGTCCCAGGCCGCGGACCCCGTCCGTGCCGACCGCCCCGCCGGCCGCCCTCGCGCCGCCACCGGCCCGGGCCGTGGCCGCTCCCTGCGCCATCGGCGGCGGAACGTGACCCTGGGCGCCGTCTTCGGAGCCGCAGTCATCGGAGCGAGCGTCCTGCTTCTCCAGAGCGTCCAGCCGTCCGGAGACAGCGGCGACGGCGCCAGGACGACGGAGAGCACCGTCAGCGCCCCGGCAACATTCGCCGGTTCCCCTCTGGAGAAGCGCGTGGAGACCCTCCTCACCACCGAGGCCCTCACCAAGGCTCCCAAGCAGGAACAGGACCGTTCCATCGGAGCCAACACGCTGAAGCGGTCCGAGGATGTGCCTGTCCCGCCCTGCATCCGCGCGGGCATCGGCCGAACCGACCCCGCTCTCGCCGCCGAGCTCGGCGATTACCAGGGGAAAAGGGCTTTCCTCGTCGTGCTGTCGCACCCCAACGACACCCGCCAGGTGGAGGCCTACATCCTTGACGCCGCCTGCACCACGACGAAGGCCCCCAAGGCGGACGTGCTGCTGACGCGCTCCTACCCTCACCCCTGACAGCCGCTGCCGCGCCACTCGGATCGCTCGGGAATGCATCCCCCGTAGGATCCGTTGGGTGGGGTGAGAGTCCATGACCCCGCCCCGTAGGCACTACGCAGTCTGCAGAGACGAGGAAGAAACCCGTGAGCGACGTCCGTAATGTGATCATCATCGGCTCCGGGCCCGCCGGCTACACGGCAGCGCTGTACACGGCGCGTGCCTCGCTGAAGCCGCTGGTCTTCGAGGGTGCCGTCACCGCCGGTGGTGCGCTCATGAACACGACCGACGTGGAGAACTTCCCCGGCTTCCGTGACGGCATCATGGGCCCCGACCTGATGGACAACATGCGGGCCCAGGCGGAGCGCTTCGGCGCCGAGCTCGTCCCGGACGATGTCGTCTCCGTCGACCTGACCGGTGACATCAAGACCGTCACGGACACCGCCGGCACCGTTCACCGCGCCAAGGCCGTCATCGTCACGACCGGCTCCCAGCACCGCAAGCTGGGCCTGCCGAACGAGGACGCGCTGTCGGGTCGTGGCGTCTCGTGGTGCGCGACCTGCGACGGCTTCTTCTTCAAGGACCAGGACATCGCCGTGGTGGGCGGCGGCGACACCGCCATGGAGGAGGCGACCTTCCTCTCCCGGTTCGCCAAGTCCGTCACCATCGTCCACCGCCGGGACACCCTGCGGGCCTCCAAAGCCATGCAGGAGCGCGCGTTCGCCGACCCGAAGATCAAGTTCGCCTGGGACAGCGAAGTCGCCGAGATCCACGGCGAGCAGAAGCTCACCGGTCTGACGCTGCGCAACACCAAGACCGGCGAGACCTCCGAGCTGCCGGTGACTGGTCTGTTCATCGCTGTGGGCCACGACCCGCGCACCGAGCTGTTCAAGGGCCAGCTGGACCTGGACGACGAGGGCTACCTCAAGGTGGCGGCACCGTCCACGCGCACCAACCTGCGCGGCGTTTTCGGCGCCGGTGACGTGGTCGATCACACCTACCGTCAGGCGATCACCGCTGCCGGCACGGGCTGCTCCGCCGCACTGGACGCCGAGCGCTTCCTCGCCGCGCTCGCCGACAGCGAGAAGGTCGCCGAGCCGGAGAAGACCCCCGTGCTCTGACCCTCACATCCACCCCACTCCCACATCCCGCGAAGTTAAGGAGGCCGCCGTGGCCGGCGCCGTGAAGATTGTGACTGACGACTCCTTCGAGGAGGACGTCCTCAAGAGCGACAAGCCCGTACTGGTGGACTTCTGGGCCGAATGGTGCGGTCCGTGCCGCCAGATCGCCCCGTCGCTGGAGGCCATCGCCGCCGAGCACGGCGACCAGATCACGATCGTGAAGCTGAACATCGACCAGAACCCGGCCACGGCCGCCAAGTACGGTGTCATGTCGATCCCGACGCTGAACGTCTATCAGAACGGCGAGGTCGCCAAGACCATCGTCGGCGCCAAGCCGAAGGCCGCGATCGTCCGCGACCTGGAGCCCTTCATCGGTAACGAGGCCACCAAGGCCTGACGCCGCTGTTTCACGTGAAACAAGGACGGCCCATCCCGAGGCGGGATGGGCCGTCCGTCGTTCTCCACAGCGCCCCTGCGTCTCCTGCTCACAGGGGACGCAGGGCGGGCTCCTTCTGCACGGCTCCCAACAGCCGGTCGAGCGCCAGCTCCACATCTTCCTTCCAGGAGAGGGTGCTGCGCAGTTCCAACCTCAGCCGGGGATGCGCCGGGTGCGGGCGGACAGTCTTGAAGCCCACGGCGAGCAAATGATCCGCAGGCAGGAGACAGGCCGGTTCCTTCCAGCGCGCATCCCCGAACGCCTCGATCGCCTTGAAGCCCCGGCGCAGCAGATCCTTCGCCACCGTCTGCACCATCACCCGGCCAAGCCCCTGCCCCTGGTACCCGGGCATGATCCACGCCGTCATCAGCTGAACGGCGTCGGGCGACACCGGGCTCGTCGGGAAAGCGGTCGAGCGCGGCACATAGGCGGGCGGGGCATACAGCACGTACCCGACGGGCACCTCGTCCACGTAGACGACGCGCCCGCAGGACCCCCAGTCCAGCAGCACCGCGGAGATCCAGGCTTCCTTCTCCAGATCGGGAGTGCCCGCCTTTATCGCGGCTTCTCCGCTGACCGGGTCAAGCTCCCAGAAGACACACGCTCGGCAACGCTTGGGGAGATCCGGAAGGTTGTCCAGCGTGAGCGGTACGAGCCGACGCCCCATGAAGGCTGTTCCTCACTTCCTTCGCGCGCCGCCCCGAGAGCGGCTGTCAGCGCGCTCCGTTCCCGGAGCAGACTGCCGATGAACCCGCCGACGGCACCGAGTCCCAGCCCTGCTGTCACCAGTTGGCCGCGGCTCACCTCTCGCATGCCTGGTTCTCCCTCCATAGTGAGTCAGGCGGATGCGCATACCACAACGCATCGTATCGATCCGGTGATGACACGCATACGGGAAGAGGCCAAAGGGCGGACCGTATCCCGGTGAACACCGGACACGGCCCGCCCCGGACGGGCATGCTGAGCGAGCTCAGCCTTCGGCGTCCTGCTGCTCCGCGAGTCCCTGTGCCAGCACCCGGCCTTCCCCGGGGGCGAGCGTGCCGAGGATACGGTCAAGGTCCTCCATCGAGGCGAACTCCACGACGATCTTGCCCTTCTTCTGCCCCAGGTCCACCTTCACCCGCGTCTCGAAACGGTCCGAGAGCCGGGTGGCGAGATCGGTGAGCGCCGGCGAGACGCGGCCGCCGGCCCGTGGCCCCTTCGGCTTGGTGGGAGCGCTGCTGGGCTCCGAGCCCATCAGCGTCACGATCTCCTCGACCGCGCGCACCGACAGCCCTTCGGCCACGATGCGGTACGCCAGCTTGTCCTGCGCCTCGGGGTCGTCCACCGACAGCAGTGCGCGCGCATGCCCGGCCGACAGCACACCGGCGGCGACTCTGCGCTGCACCGGCGGCGAGAGACGCAGCAGACGCAGCGTGTTGGAGACCTGCGGACGCGAACGCCCGATCCGGTCGGCCAGCTGGTCATGGGTGCAGTTGAAGTCCTTCAGCAGCTGGTCGTAGGCAGCGGCCTCTTCCAGCGGGTTCAGCTGCGCCCGGTGCAGGTTCTCCAGCAGTGCGTCCAGCAACAGCTTCTCGTCGTCGGTGGCCCTGACGATCGCGGGGATGCGCTCCAGTCCTGCTTCCCGGCAGGCACGCCAGCGACGCTCACCCATGATGAGCTCATACCGCTCCGGACCCAGTTGCCGTACGACGACAGGCTGGAGCAGGCCGACCTCCTTGATGGAGGTGACCAGCTCGGCCAGCGCGTCCTCGTCGAAGACCTCACGCGGCTGACGCGGATTGGGCGTGATGGCGTCCAGAGGCAGTTCGGCGAAGTGTGCCCCGGCCGGGGCCTCGGGCTCGGCGATCACCTCGGCGGGCTCCGGCGCCGAAGGTCCCGGCTCCATGGACAGAGCGCTCTTGGGCAAGGTGGCCAGCTTGGCCGCCGCCACACCCCGCTCCGCCGTCAATGCGGGGATCGCCCCGGGGGAGGTGGAACCCGTCCCCACCGAAGGCGCCTGCCTCTCCTGGGGAGCAGCGGGGATCAGCGCACCGAGTCCACGCCCCAACCCCCTACGTCGCTCGCTCACTGAATCCCCTCCGACATGCTGTGCTTACTGATCTGGTTGCCCACATGGGCGTGCCGGCCGTCGTAGAAGATGTCGGCCCCACGCAGGGCGATCTCACGCGCGGCCTCCAGGTACGACAGCGCACCACTGGAGCCCGGGTCATACGTGAGCACGGTCTGCCCGTAGCTCGGTGCCTCCGAGATACGGACGGAACGCGGGATGCTGGTCCGCAGCACCTCATCACCGAAGTGGCTGCGTACCTCGTCGGCCACCTGAGAGGCGAGCCTGGTCCGGCCGTCGTACATGGTGAGCAGAATCGTCGATACGTGGAGCGTGGGGTTGAGGTGCCCGCGCACCAGCTCAACGTTCCGGAGCAGCTGGCCCAGCCCTTCCAGGGCGTAGTACTCGCACTGGATGGGGATCAGGACCTCGGCGCCGGCCACCATGGCGTTGACCGTGAGCAGACCGAGCGACGGCGGGCAGTCGATCAGGATGTAGTCGAGCGGCTGCTCGTACGCCTGGATCGCCCGCTGCAGTCGGCTCTCCCGCGCCACCAGCGACACCAGCTCGATCTCCGCACCGGCGAGATCGATGGTGGCCGGGGCGCAGAAGAGTCCTTCGACGTCCGGGACCGGCTGGACCACATCGGAGAGGGGCTTGCTCTCCACCAGGACGTCGTAGATCGAAGGAACCTCGGCATGGTGGTCGATGCCGAGCGCCGTGGAGGCGTTGCCCTGCGGGTCGAGGTCGATGACCAGAACGCGTGCGCCGTGCAGCGCCAGCGACGCGGCAAGGTTGACCGTCGTGGTCGTCTTGCCTACGCCGCCCTTCTGATTGGCGACCACCATGACACGGGTCTGCGCGGGGCGGGGGAGGCCCTCACCCGCACGGCCCAAAGCCTCCACCGCCAGCTGGGCAGCACGACCAATGGGGGTGTCGTCCATCGGGGGCGGTGTTTCACGTGAAACATCCTCCCCCGCCGATTCGGTACGGGGACCGGGGACCGGATCGGTCATCGGTCCCGCGATGTTGGCGTTGGACCGCAAGGATTCACTCTCCTCGGCTTCAGGCTCGCGATGAACAGAGCCTGCCATGCTTTCGGGGTCATGAACCAGCGAGGCCCGTGGTTCTGTGGAGAACTCCACCTCTGTGGACAACTCCGTGGCCCTCTCAAGGGACCTGCGGTCGCGCGGCGCGGCAGCCGCACGGCCGCGGCTGATGATTCCCTGCAGCAGTGAGCGACGTTTCACGTGAAACATTGATGCACTCGCCGCATGGGGAGAGCGTCACGACACTCCGAAATGCGTACGTATGAGGATCAACCCAGCAAGGATCAACCACCAGGGTGACGGGCGGATCGACCCGGCAAGGCCGCGGCTGGCCCGGCGCGCCGACCCTGCCGTCAGCGACGGCGCCGCGAGGTCCTCGCGGCCTTGGCCCGTTTGGTGGCGAACCGAACCCCGCCGGGGCTTTCCCCGACCTCCACCCGTACGACGGTGGACATCGGGTCGACGATGCCCTCACCGACGTGCAGCACCGAGGTCTGCACGACACCCAGCTTGCTGAGCGCCGCCCGGGCGCCCAGGAGCTCCTCCTCGGCGGTGTCGCCCTTCAGCGCAAGCATCTCCCCGTACGGGCGCAGCAGCGGAACGCCCCAGCCCGCGAGCCGGTCGAGCGGTGCCACCGCGCGGGCCGTGACCACATGGACCGGCGGCAGCTTGCCGAGCATCTCCTCGGCGCGGCCACGGACCACGGTCACATGGTCGAGGCCCAGCAGCTCGACGACCTCCTGGAGGAAGTTCGTGCGCCGCAGCAGCGGCTCCAGCAGGGTGATCTTCAGGTCCGGGCGCACCAGCGCGAGGGGGATGCCGGGCAGACCGGCCCCGGATCCGACATCGCACACCGTCACAGCCTCGGGTACGACCTCGGAGAGCACCGCGCAGTTCAGCAGATGGCGCTCCCACAGGCGCGGCACCTCGCGAGGGCCGATCAGACCGCGCTTGACTCCCGCGTCCGCCAGGAGCTCCGCGTACCGCACAGCCTCCGGGAAGAACTCGCCGAAAACCGTCCGCGCTTCTTGAGGCGCATGGGGAAGCTCTTCTGCCTCCGTCACGGGAACCGTCCTTCCGTACCGCGTTACCGCACCAGTGTGCTGACTATCAGGCTGACAAAGATCGGCCCCGCCTGCGCACAGACGGGGCCGACGGGAAGTGGGGCTCAGGCGGGGAGCACGATGACGAAGCGCTCGGGCTCCTCGCCTTCGGACTCGCTGCGCAGGCCGGCGGCGGCCACCGCGTCGTGGACGACTTTCCGCTCGAACGGGGTCATCGGCTGGAGCTTCACCGGCTCGCCCGTGCTCTTGACCTCGTTCGCGGCCCGGGCGCCCAGCTCGGCGAGCTCGGTGCGCTTCTTGGCGCGGAAGCCGGCGATGTCCAGCATCAGCCGGCTGCGATCGCCGGTTTCCCGGTGCACGGCGAGACGCGTCAGCTCCTGGAGGGCCTCCAGCACCTCGCCGTCACGGCCCACCAGCTTCTGCAGGTCACGGGTGCTCGTGTCGCTGATGATCGAGACAGCTGCGCGATCAGCCTCGACGTCCATGTCGATGTCGCCGTCGAGGTCGGCGATGTCGAGAAGACCCTCGAGGTAGTCAGCCGCGATCTCGCCTTCCTGCTCGAGGCGGGTCAGGGTGTCGCCACCCTCGGCGGCGGAGGTGGTGCCTTCCGTCACGGATGGACTCCTTCTTACTTCTTGGACGACGGGTGCTTGGGCCGCTGCTGGCCCTTGCGCTGTCCGGACTTGGCTTGGCGGGCGGCACCGGCGGCGGGCTTGGCCTGCTGGTTCGACGTGGCGTCCTGCGGCGCGTCGGTCTTCTCCAGGGAGGTCTTCTCCAGGGAGGTCTTCGCCGTGGACGGCTGGGCCGCCCCCGCCTGCCGCTTGGCCTTGGGCTGTCGCTTGGGCTGCTGGCGCCGGGTCGCCGCGGCGTTCTCGGCCTCGGCGGTAGCGGGGTCGACCTTCTGCACACTGCCATCGGCCTGCGCGGTGAACCCGGCCTTGGCGAGGGCGGAGATGAACTTGCGCTCGTTGTCGTTGCGGTCCGGTCCCTTGGCGACGATCGCCTGGACGACGCTGCGACGGCGCCGGCCGCGGACCTCACCGTGGGCGGTGACGCTCTTCACCAGACGCTGCAGGTAGTGGTCCTGCGCCTTGCTGCCCGGGGTCGGGTTCTGGTTGATCACGTACATCTGCTGGCCCATGGTCCACACGTTGGTGGTCAGCCAGTAGACGAGGACACCGACCGGGAAGTTGATGCCCATCACGGCGAAGATGATCGGGAAGATGTACATCAGCATCTTCTGCTGCTGCATGTACGGCGTCTTGACCGTCAGGTCGACGTTCTTCTGCATCAGCTGGCGCTGCGTGAAGAACTGCGACAGCGACATCATAATGATCATGATCGCGGTGACGATGCGGACATCCACCAGCGAGGCGTTGAGCGCCTCGACCTTGCCCGGGTCGTCCATGAACTTCGCGGCGATCGGAGCGCCGAAGATGTGGGCCTCACGGGCGCTGTCCACGAGGCTCTTGTTGAGCACGCCGATCTCGTCGCCGGAGGCGATCTTCGACAGCACGTGGTAGAGGGCGAAGAAGAACGGGGACTGCGCCAGGATGGGAAGGCACGAGGAGAGCGGGTTGGTGCCCGTCTCCTTGTACAGCTTCATCATCTCTTCGGACTGACGCTGTTTGTCGTTCTTGTAGCGCTCCTGGATCGCCTTCATCTTTGGCTGGAGCGCCTGCATGTTCCGGGTCGACTTGATCTGCTTCACGAAGAGCGGGATCAGGCAGATCCGGATCAGCACCACCAGGGACACGATCGACAGACCCCAGGCCCAGCCCGTGTCGGGGCCGAACATCGCCCCGTACAGCTTGTGGAACTGGACGATGATCCACGAGACAGGTGTGGTGATGAAGCTGAACAGACTGGCAATCGTGTCCACTAATCAGGCTCCTTGAGCATTGGGCGAGGTCTCTGCGGCCGGGCTCGTCTCGGCGGAGTGCCCGCCCTTGCCGCCGCGCAGCGCGTCGCGCAGCAGTTCGTGCCAGCGCGGGCGCTTACGAGGGGGAACGTGGTCCACGCCACCCGGCGACCACGGATTGCACCGCAGAATGCGCCAGGCGGTCAGGGCTGTGCCCTTCACCGCGCCGTGCCGGTCGATGGCCGTGAATCCGTAGTGGGAGCACGACGGGTAGTACCGGCAGACGGGCCCGAGCAACGGGCTGATCGTCCACTGGTACAGCTTGATCAGAGCCAGCAGCGGGTACTTCATCGCGTGCCCCCTCCCAGCAACCGCTGAAGGGCGGCATCCAGGTCTCGGGCCAGCTGTGCGTGGTCGGCGTCGCCCGCTCCGGGCAGCGCCCGTACTACCACCAGGCTACCGGGGGGCAGAACGGGGAGCCGGTCGCGCATCAGGTGCCGCAGTCGGCGCTTCACCTGGTTGCGGACGACCGCGCCACCCACGGCCTTGCTGACGACGAAACCCGCACGTGTCGGGGGAGCACTCTCCCCTGACGCGTGCGGGTCCGTTGCACCGCTTCGAAAATGGACGACGAGGAGCGGCCGGCCTGACCGGCGCCCTCGACGAACCGCGGTCGCGAAGTCCTCGCGCCGCCTCAGCCGATTCTCGGTAGGCAGCACGTCATGACCTGTTTAAGCGATCAGGCGGACAGGTTGGCGCGACCCTTGCTGCGGCGGTTCGCCAGGATGGCGCGGCCGGCACGGGTGCGCATGCGCAGGCGGAAGCCGTGGGTCTTGGCACGACGACGGTTGTTCGGCTGGAAGGTGCGCTTGCTCACTCGGGGGCTCCAGAAATGATTCGTTGGTGGCGGGACATCGCCTGGCTGTCACCGTGCGCCCACGAGTAGCTCGCAATACGCCCGAGTGCACCGCTTCACGATCACTGACCGTGATCTTTGCCCATCGGAGGCAGGCGGCAGCAGCCATCGACAACTCGACCTGGTTACGGTACGCGCGGCTACGCCATCCGGTCAAACCAGCCCCACGCCGGGACCTCACTATGCACAGGCTGTGGACAACAACTTGAACCTCGCAAGCCGCCGCGACTACCGTGGCTGAACTCGGATTCCTTTCCTGCCTGTCCTTCCCATCCCGTCCCGAGAACCACACATTCGTGGGACCTGTGAGAGAGCGTGCCTTGTGGCTGACGTACCTGCTGATCTTGCCGCAGTGTGGCCACGAGTGCTGGAGCAGCTCCTCGGCGAAGGCCAGCAGGGCATCGAGCCCAAGGACAAACAGTGGATCGAGCGCTGCCAGCCGCTCGCCCTGGTGGCCGACACCGCCCTCCTCGCCGTCCCCAACGAGTGGGGCAAGCGCGTCCTGGAGGGCCGGCTCGCCCCGCTGATCAGCGACACCCTCAGCCGCGAGTGCGGCCGGCCCATCCGGATCGCGATCACCGTCGACGACTCCGCGGGGGAGCCCCCCGCCCCGCCGGCACCGCCCGCCCAGCAGCAGCCCCGCTACGACGACTACGGGCACGGTCACCGGTCCATGCCCGACGACGGGCTGCCGACCGCGCGGCCGGCCTACCCCGAGTACCAGCAGCGCCCCGAGCCCGGCGCCTGGCCGCGTACCCAGGAGGACCTGGCGTGGCAGCAGCCCCGGCTCGGGGGCTTCCAGGACCGCGACCCGTACGCGACGGCCCGCCCGCAGCAGCCGCACCACGACTACCGGGGCCCGCAGGGTCCCGACCACGGCCAGCACGGCCAGCACGGGCAGCACGGCCAGCACGGGCAGCACGGCGGACCGCACGCGACGTACGAGCAGCAGCGCGGCGACCGGCGGGACATGCAGGACGCGCAGTCCTCCGCCGGCGGCATGGGGGGCGGGTCCGGGGCGACCGGAGGGGCCGGGACCGGCCGTCCCGGCGAGCAGCACGCGCGTCTGAACCCGAAGTACCTGTTCGACACCTTCGTCATCGGATCGTCCAACCGGTTCGCGCACGCGGCCGCCGTCGCGGTCGCCGAGGCGCCGGCGAAGGCGTACAACCCCCTCTTCATCTACGGGGAGTCGGGGCTCGGCAAGACGCATCTGCTGCACGCGATCGGGCACTACGCGCGCAGCCTGTACCCCGGCACGCGGGTGCGGTACGTGAGCTCGGAGGAGTTCACCAACGAGTTCATCAACTCCATCCGCGACGGCAAGGGCGACACGTTCCGCAAGCGCTACCGCGATGTGGACATCCTGCTCGTCGACGACATCCAGTTCCTCGCGAGCAAGGAGTCGACGCAGGAGGAGTTCTTCCACACCTTCAACACGCTCCACAACGCCAACAAGCAGATCGTGCTGTCCTCGGACCGGCCGCCCAAGCAGCTGATGACGCTCGAGGACCGGCTGCGCAACCGGTTCGAGTGGGGCCTGACCACCGACGTGCAGCCGCCGGAGCTGGAGACGCGGATCGCGATCCTCCGTAAGAAGGCGGTGCAGGAGCAGCTCAACGCCCCGCCGGAGGTCCTGGAGTTCATCGCCTCCCGCATCTCGCGCAACATCCGCGAGCTGGAGGGCGCGCTGATCCGGGTGACGGCGTTCGCCAGCCTCAACCGCCAGCCGGTGGACCTGGTCCTGACCGAGGGGGTCCTGAAGGATCTGATTCCGGGTGGTGAGGATGCGGCTCCGGAGATCACGGCCGGCGCCATCATGGCGGCCACCGCCGACTACTTCGGGCTGACGGTGGAGGACCTGTGCGGCTCGTCGCGCAGCCGGGTGCTGGTGACGGCGCGCCAGATCGCCATGTACCTGTGTCGCGAGCTGACCGACCTGTCACTGCCGAAGATCGGCGCGCAGTTCGGCGGGCGTGACCATACGACCGTGATGCACGCGGACCGCAAGATCCGCGCGCTGATGGCGGAGCGGCGCTCCATCTACAACCAGGTCACCGAGCTGACCAACCGCATCAAGAACGGCTGACCCGCGGTAGCGGGCACGGGCGTACAGCACGGCGCGCGCAGCCCGCACAGCCGCACGCGAGGCGACGTGGCGGCACGGAGCGGCACACGGATGAAGGGCGCCCCGGGACTCGGTCCCGGGGCGCCCTTCGTCGTCCTCCGGCTCTCCCGGCGGCCTTCCGCGCGGCGCCCCGTGCTGCCGTACCGGCCCGTCCGAGGTCGCTCCGATGGCGTCGTACCGCCCGCTTCGGGGCCGTTCGCGGGCTGTCCGCGCCCTCGTCCCCGCCTGTGGGTGTTCGAATATCTCCGGCGCGCGGGCGGTTCTCCACAGATTCGGTGACGTTCTCCGATCCACAGCCTGTGGGCTCGTGAGTTGTCCAGATCTCCTCCACAGGGAAGGCTGGACGCACGGCGTCCCCGCAGGTCACCTGCTTGTGGAATTGTGGCCGAGCTTCCTCCACAGCCTGTGGACACAGAAATCGTCCACAGGCTGTGAATGACGTTGTCCACCGGCGGCCCACAGGGGGGGCTCCGTGATCCACAGCTTCTCCACACCGCTGTCCACTGTTCGGCAACGAAACGCCCGGGCTCACCGGCGCGAGTGAAAGCCGTCACACCAAGGTGCTGGGTTGGGCTGTGGGGAAGCGGGGTAAAACTGGGGACGGCACTGGGGAGAACTCCCCATGGGCTGTGCATCGCCTGTGCAGAACTTTCGGGCGTCCACAGAAGACCCGAGTTGTCCACGGGCACCGCCCACAGGCGCGGTGGACAAAAAACCGGGCGTGACCTGCGAGGACGACGTTATCCACCGTTTCCACAGGCCCTACTACTACTCCCACTAAGAGTTACCGGGGAATTGGCTTCGAAGAAGGGCCTGTGCACAACTGGGGCCCGGAGCGCCTGCCGCCTCTCGTCACGACTTGACCCCGAGCCGCACCGACTGTCGGCGGCGTGCGTCAGACTGGGTCCCGCAGTCGACGAAGAGCCAGCAACAGCAGGAGGCGGTTCCGGTGAAGATCCGGGTGGAGCGCGATGTACTCGCGGAGGCGGTGGCCTGGGTGGCCCGCAGCCTCCCGGCCCGTCCGCCCGCGCCCGTACTCGCGGGCCTTCTTCTGAAGGCCGAGGACGGCGCGCTCAGCTTCTCCAGCTTCGACTACGAGGTCTCCGCACGGGTCTCGGTCGAGGCGGAGGTGGAGGAGGACGGCACCGTCCTCGTCTCCGGCCGCCTTCTCGCCGACATCTGCCGCGCCCTCCCCAACCGGCCGGTGGAGATCTCCACAGACGGTGTACGGGCGACCGTGGTCTGCGGCTCCTCGCGGTTCACCCTCCACACCCTGCCTGTGGAGGAGTACCCGGCGCTGCCGGAGATGCCGTCGGCGACCGGCACCGTGCCCGGCGAGATCTTCGCCTCCGCCGCCGCCCAGGTCGCCATCGCGGCCGGCCGCGACGACACCCTGCCCGTTCTCACCGGCGTGCGCATCGAGATCGAGGGCGACACGGTCACGCTGGCCTCCACCGACCGCTACCGGTTCGCGGTGCGCGAGTTCCTGTGGAAGCCGGAATCCCCGGACGCCTCCGCGGTCGCCCTGGTGCCCGCCAAGACGCTGCTCGACACGGCCAAGTCGCTGACCAGCGGCGACACGGTCACGCTGGCGCTGTCCGGCTCGGGCAAGGGCGAGGGTCTGATCGGCTTCGAGGGCGCCGGGCGGCGTACCACCACCCGCCTGCTCGAAGGCGACCTGCCGAAGTACCGCACGCTGTTCCCGACCGAGTTCAACTCGGTGGCGGTGATCGAGACGGCGCCGTTCGTCGAGGCCGTGAAGCGTGTGGCGCTGGTGGCCGAGCGGAACACCCCGGTCCGGCTCTCCTTCGAGCAGGGCGTGCTCATCCTGGAGGCCGGCTCCAGCGACGACGCACAGGCTGTGGAGCGTGTCGACGCGCAGCTGGAGGGCGACGACATCTCGATCGCCTTCAACCCGACCTTCCTCCTGGACGGCCTGAGCGCGATCGACTCCCCGGTCGCCCAGCTCTCCTTCACCACCTCCACCAAGCCCGCGCTGCTGAGCGGCAAGCCGGCGGTCGACGCGGAGGCGGACGAGGCGTACAAGTACCTGATCATGCCGGTGCGGCTGAGCGGCTGACGCACCTGCAGTGTGAGCGCCTGACCCCACAGGTGTGCGCCCGCGTCCGGGCGTAGTCTCGGACGCGGGTACGAACTCGCACACAACGATTGAGGAAAACTCTGATGGAGCTCGGTCTCGTCGGTCTCGGCAAGATGGGCGGCAACATGCGCGAGCGCATCCGCCGCGCGGGTCACACCGTCATCGGATACGACCGCAACCCGGACCTCGCCGATGTCCACAGCCTCGAAGAGCTGGTGAGCAAGCTCAAGGGCCCGCGCGTCGTCTGGGTCATGGTTCCCGCGGGTGCCGCGACGCAGTCCACGATCGACGAGCTGGCCGAGCTGCTCTCGCCCGGCGACATCGTCGTCGACGGAGGCAACTCGCGCTGGACGGACGACGAGAAGCACGCCGCGGAGCTGAGCGCCAAGGGCATCGGGTTCGTCGACTGCGGTGTCTCGGGCGGCGTCTGGGGCCTCGAGAACGGCTACGCGCTCATGTACGGCGGTGACGCCGAGAACGTCGCCAAGGTCCAGCCGATCTTCGACGCGCTGAAGCCGGAGGGCGAGTTCGGGTCCGTCCACGCGGGCAGGGTCGGCGCCGGCCACTTCGCGAAGATGGTCCACAACGGCATCGAGTACGCCATGATGCAGGCCTACGCCGAGGGCTGGGAGCTGCTGGAGAAGGTCGACTCCGTCACGGACGTGCGCGAGGTCTTCCGCTCGTGGCAGGAGGGTACGGTCATCCGGTCCTGGCTGCTCGACCTGGCGGTCAACGCGCTGGACGAGGACGAGCACCTGGAAGGCCTGCGCGGCTACGCCCAGGACTCCGGCGAGGGCCGGTGGACCGTCGAGGCGGCCATCGACAACGCGGTGCCCCTGCCGGCGATCACCGCGTCGCTGTTCGCGCGGTTCGCGTCCCGTCAGGACGACTCGCCGCAGATGAAGATGATCGCCGCGCTGCGCAACCAGTTCGGTGGCCACGCGGTCGAGTCCAAGAAGTAAATCCACAGGCTGTGCACCGCCCGGCGGCGCACGGCATGCCGGGGGAAGGTCGGCGCACACCATGCACGTCACGCATCTGTCGCTGGCCGACTTCCGCTCGTACGCCCGGGTCGAGGTCCCGCTCGATCCGGGCGTCGGCGTCTTCGTCGGCGCGAACGGTCAGGGCAAGACCAATCTCGTCGAGGCCGTCGGCTATCTGGCGACGCTCGGGAGCCACCGGGTCTCGTCCGATGCGCCGCTCGTCCGGATGGGCGCCGAGCGGGCCATCATCCGGGCGGCCGTCACGCAGGGCGAGCGGTCCCAGCTCGTCGAGCTGGAGCTCAATCCCGGGCGGGCGAACCGGGCCCGCGTCAACCGGTCGTCGCAGGTCAGGCCGCGCGATGTGCTCGGCATCGTACGGACCGTCCTCTTCGCGCCGGAGGACCTGGCACTGGTCAAGGGCGATCCCGGTGAGCGGCGCCGCTTCCTCGACGAGCTGATCACCGCCCGTTCGCCGCGGATGGCGGGTGTGCGGTCGGACTACGAACGGGTCCTCAAGCAGCGCAACACCCTTCTGAAGTCGGCGGCGATGGCCCGGCGGCACGGCGGGCGCTCGATGGACCTGTCCACGCTCGACGTGTGGGACCAGCATCTGGCCCGCACGGGAGCGGAGCTGCTGGCGCAGCGGCTGGACCTCATCGCGACGATGCAGCCGCTGGCGGACAAGGCGTACGAACAGCTGGCGCCCGGGGGCGGGCCGGTGTCGCTGGAGTACCGCGGGCCGGTCGGCGCGGACGTGCACGGGCGTGAGGCGCTGTACGAGGCGCTGCTCGGCGCGCTGGCCGACGTGCGCAAGCAGGAGATCGAGCGGGGCGTCACCCTCGTCGGGCCGCACCGTGACGACCTGGTACTCAAACTTGGCGAGCTGCCCGCGAAGGGGTACGCCAGCCACGGCGAGTCCTGGTCGTACGCGCTGGCGCTGCGGCTGGCCTCCTACGACCTGCTGCGCGCCGAGGGCAATGAGCCGGTGCTCGTCCTCGACGACGTCTTCGCCGAGCTGGACACGCGACGGCGGGAGCGGCTGGCGGAGCTCGTCGCGCCGGGCGAGCAGGTACTGGTGACGGCCGCGGTCGACGACGATGTGCCGGGCGTCCTGGCGGGCGCGCGGTACGCGGTGGCCGACGGGGCGGTGGAACGGCTGTGACGACCGACCGTGGGCCGGAGCGGGTACCGGTGCAGGTGCCCGAGCCGTCGGGTGTCGACCTGGCGCGGGTCGCGCTGCGCGCGGCTAAGGAACAGGCGAGGGCGCGGGGCGCCGCGGCGCAGCAGAAGAAGCAGGCCCGCCGGGGTGGCGGGCTCCGCTCCGGGGCGCGGGCGGACGGGCGGGACCCGCTGCCACTGGGCGCCGCGATCAACCGGCTGATCACCGAACGCGGGTGGGAGACGCCGGCGGCGGTCGGCGGTGTGATGGGCCGGTGGCCGCAGATCGTGGGTGAGGACCTGGCGAAGCACTGCGTGCCGCTGCGGTACGACGAGGACCCGGAGGAACGGGTCCTCACCGTGCAGTGCGACTCCACCGCGTGGGCCACACAGCTGCGGCTGCTGGCGCCGCGGCTGGTCGCGCGGCTGAACGAGGACCTGGGCCATGGGACGGTGCGGGTGATCAAGGTCTTGGGGCCGGGCGGGCCGCGGCGAGGGTACGGGCCGTTGCGGGCGCCGGGGAGTACGGGGCCGGGGGACACGTACGGCTGAGGTGGGCGCGGGCCGTTTGCCTCCCCGCCCGTCCCCGTCCCCGCCCGTCCCGTCCCGTCCCCGTCCTCTTCCCGGGACCGGCGATCCGGCCTCGCACCCCTGCCTCCGCCCGTCGGGCGGTGCTGTGACGCGCATGTCTCCGCCGGGGCGCCGGTTCGGCTTCGCCCCTCCCCCACGGCCTGTCCGCTGCACGAAGCCGCCGCGTGCCGATCGCGAGCTCCCGGGCGCCCGGCGCCCGGCCCGGAACCCGGCCCGGAACCCGGCCATGGGCCTCGCTCAGGGGCCTCGGTCACGGGGTCGAGTGAGGTGGCCGTCACCATTGCTGGAGGTTGACAGGTCGAAGCGCTGAGTGGCGGCGTGAGCCTCCTGGAGCCCCTTCCCGGATATGGGGAGTCGGTCGGCGCCGGTTCAGGGCGGCACATGCGTACTCAGGTACCGGCAAACCCCCATGAGTGTCAGCGCCACCGGTACACTGGTAAGTAATCCCGCCCACTGCGGAACATGTCGAACGATGCAGCCGCTCCCGGATGCCCGGAGAGACGGCTTGTGCTGTGCCAGAAAGGGCGCTTCGTGGCCGATTCCGGCAACCCCAACGAGAACATTCCGTCCACAGCTGCCGGGGAGAACGGCGAGGTCACCTCGTTGTACGACGCCAGCGCGATCACCGTCCTCGAGGGTCTGGACGCGGTCCGCAAGCGGCCCGGCATGTACATCGGCTCCACCGGTGAGCGTGGACTTCACCACCTGGTGCAGGAGGTCGTCGACAACTCCGTCGACGAGGCCATGGCCGGGCATGCGGACACCATCGACGTGACCATCCTCGCGGACGGTGGCGTCAAGGTCGTGGACAACGGGCGAGGCATCCCCGTTGACATGCACCCCATCGAGAAGAAGCCCGCCGTGGAGGTCGTGCTGACCGTCCTGCACGCGGGCGGCAAGTTCGGCGGTGGCGGCTACGCCGTCTCCGGCGGTCTGCACGGTGTCGGTGTGTCCGTCGTCAACGCGCTGTCCTCGCGGCTCTCCGTCGAGATCAAGCGCGACGGCCACCGCTGGACCCAGGACTACAAGCTCGGTGTGCCCACCGCGCCGCTCGCCCGGCACGAGGCGGTCGAGGACTCGGGTACGGCGGTGACCTTCTGGGCGGACCCGGACGTCTTCGAGACGACCGAATACTCCTTCGAGACGCTCTCGCGCCGCTTCCAGGAGATGGCCTTCCTCAACAAGGGCCTGCGCATCTCGCTGACGGACGAGCGCGAGTCGGCGAAGGCCACGATGAACGCCGACGACCCCGACGCCGCGGAGACGGCGGAGGAGCAGCCGGCGAGGACCGTCTCGTACCACTACGAAGGCGGCATCGTCGACTTCGTCAAGTACCTCAACTCGCGCAAGGGCGAGCTCATCCACCCCACGGTCATCTCGGTCGACGCCGAGGACAAGGAGCGGATGCTCGCGGTCGAGATCGCGATGCAGTGGAACTCGCAGTACACCGAGGGCGTGTACTCCTTCGCGAACACCATCCACACGCATGAGGGCGGTACGCACGAAGAGGGCTTCCGCGCCGCGCTGACCGGTCTCGTCAACCGCTACG
Source organism: Streptomyces sp. NPDC006368 (assembly GCF_040612535.1). Classification (NCBI taxonomy): domain Bacteria; kingdom Bacillati; phylum Actinomycetota; class Actinomycetes; order Kitasatosporales; family Streptomycetaceae; genus Streptomyces; species Streptomyces sp. NPDC006368. The sequence goes on along the minus strand of NZ_JBEXQK010000002.1, from coordinate 344,408 downwards.
CGCGCGAGAAGAAGCTGCTGCGCGAGAAGGACGACAACCTCACCGGCGAGGACATCCGCGAGGGTCTGACGGCGATCATCTCCGTCAAGCTGGGCGAGCCGCAGTTCGAGGGCCAGACCAAGACCAAGCTGGGCAACACGGAGGCGAAGACCTTCGTGCAGAAGGTCGTGCACGAGCACCTCAACGACTGGTTCGACCGCAACCCCAACGAGGCCACGGACATCATCCGTAAGTCGATCCAGGCGGCCACCGCCCGGGTCGCGGCCCGCAAGGCGCGTGACCTGACCCGCCGCAAGGGGCTGCTGGAGAGCGCTTCCCTCCCCGGCAAGCTGTCGGACTGCCAGTCGAACGACCCGACCAAGTGCGAGATCTTCATCGTCGAGGGTGACTCCGCCGGCGGCTCGGCGAAGTCCGGCCGAAACCCGATGTACCAGGCCATCCTGCCCATCCGCGGCAAGATCCTGAACGTCGAGAAGGCGCGGATCGACAAGATCCTCCAGAACACCGAGGTCCAGGCCCTGATCTCGGCCTTCGGTACCGGTGTCCACGAGGACTTCGACATCGAGAAGCTCCGCTATCACAAGATCATCCTCATGGCGGACGCCGACGTCGACGGCCAGCACATCAACACCCTGCTGCTGACCTTCCTCTTCCGCTTCATGCGGCCGCTGGTCGAGGCCGGGCACGTCTACCTCTCCCGCCCGCCGCTGTACAAGATCAAGTGGGGCCGGGACGACTTCGAGTACGCGTACTCGGACCGTGAGCGCGACGCGCTCGTCGAGCTCGGGAAGCAGAACGGCAAGCGCATCCGCGAGGACTCCATCCAGCGCTTCAAGGGTCTCGGCGAGATGAACGCCGAGGAGCTGCGCATCACCACCATGGACCAGGACCACCGGGTGCTCGGCCAGGTCACCCTGGACGACGCGGCCCAGGCCGACGACCTGTTCTCGGTGCTGATGGGTGAGGACGTCGAAGCGCGGCGCTCGTTCATCCAGCGCAACGCCAAGGACGTCCGCTTCCTCGACATCTGAGTCGGTCTCAGCTGACCGTACGAAAGGACTGAAGACCAGCAATGGCCGACGAGAACACCCCTGCCGCTGTGACGCCCGAAGAGGAGCCCACCGTCCCCGGTGTGGGCCTCCGTGTCGAGCCCGTCGGGCTCGAGACCGAGATGCAGCGCTCCTACCTCGACTACGCGATGTCCGTCATCGTGTCGCGAGCCCTGCCCGACGTGCGGGACGGTCTCAAGCCCGTCCACCGCCGCGTGCTGTACGCGATGTACGACGGCGGCTACCGGCCCGAGAAGGGCTTCTACAAGTGCGCCCGCGTCGTCGGTGACGTCATGGGTACGTACCACCCGCACGGCGACACCTCGATCTACGACGCCCTGGTCCGCCTGGCCCAGCCGTGGTCGATGCGGATGCCGCTGGTGGACTCCAACGGCAACTTCGGTTCCCCGGGCAACGACCCGGCCGCCGCCATGCGGTACACCGAGTGCAAGATGATGCCGCTGTCCATGGAGATGCTCCGGGACATCGACGAGGAGACCGTCGACTTCCAGGACAACTACGACGGCCGGAACCAGGAGCCGACGGTCCTGCCGGCGCGCTTCCCCAACCTGCTGGTCAACGGCTCGGCCGGTATCGCGGTCGGCATGGCGACCAACATCCCGCCGCACAACCTCCGCGAGGTCGCGTCCGGTGCCCAGTGGGCTCTGGAGCACCCCGAAGCCACGCACGAGGAGCTCCTCGACGCGCTCATCGAGCGGATCAAGGGCCCGGACTTCCCCTCCGGCGCGCTGGTCGTGGGCCGCAAGGGCATCGAGGAGGCGTACCGCACCGGCCGCGGCTCCATCACGATGCGCGCGGTCGTCGAGGTCGAGGAGATCCAGAACCGCCAGTGCCTGGTGGTCACCGAGCTCCCGTACCAGGTCAACCCGGACAACCTCGCCCAGAAGATCGCCGACCTCGTGAAGGACGGCAAGATCGGCGGGATCGCGGACGTACGGGACGAGACCAGCTCCCGTACGGGACAGCGGCTCGTCATCGTGCTCAAGCGGGACGCGGTCGCCAAGGTCGTCCTCAACAACCTCTACAAGCACACCGACCTCCAGACGAACTTCGGCGCCAACATGCTGGCGCTCGTCGACGGTGTGCCGCGCACGCTCTCGCTCGACGCGTTCATCCGCCACTGGGTGACGCACCAGATCGAGGTCATCGTCCGGCGTACGAGGTTCCGCCTGCGCAAGGCGGAGGAGCGGGCGCACATCCTGCGCGGCCTGCTCAAGGCGCTGGACGCGATCGACGAGGTCATCGCGCTCATCCGGCGCAGCGACACCGTCGAGGTCGCGCGCGAGGGCCTGATGGGGCTGCTGGAGATCGACGAGATCCAGGCCAACGCCATCCTCGAGATGCAGCTGCGCCGGCTCGCCGCCCTGGAGCGCCAGAAGATCGTCGCCGAGCACGACGAGCTCCAGGCGAAGATCAACGAGTACAACCAGATCCTGGCGTCCGAGTCGCGCCAGCGCCAGATCGTCAGCGAGGAGCTGGCCGCGCTCGTCGAGAAGTTCGGCGACGACCGCCGCTCCAAGCTGGTGCCCTTCGACGGCGACATGTCCATGGAGGACCTGATCGCCGAGGAGGACATCGTCGTCACGATCACGCGTGGCGGCTATGTGAAGCGGACGAAGACGGACGACTACCGCTCGCAGAAGCGCGGCGGCAAGGGCGTGCGCGGCACGAAGCTCAAGGAAGACGACATCGTCGACCACTTCTTCGTCTCCACCACGCACCACTGGTTGTTGTTCTTCACCAACAAGGGCCGGGTGTACCGCGCCAAGGCGTACGAACTGCCGGACGCCGGCCGGGACGCGCGCGGTCAGCACGTCGCCAATCTGCTGGCCTTCCAGCCGGACGAGCAGATCGCCGAGATCCTCGCGATCCGTGACTACGAGGCGGCGCCCTACCTGGTCCTCGCCACCAAGGCCGGTCTCGTCAAGAAGACGCCGCTGAAGGACTACGACTCCCCGCGCTCCGGCGGTGTCATCGCCATCAACCTCCGGGAGAAGGAGGACGGCGGCGACGACGAGTTGATCGGCGCGGAGCTGGTGTCGGCGGAGGACGATCTGCTGCTGATCTCCAGGAAGGCGCAGTCCATCCGGTTCACCGCGACGGACGACGCCCTGCGCCCGATGGGGCGTGCCACCTCCGGTGTGAAGGGCATGAGTTTCCGCGAGGGCGACGAACTGCTCTCGATGAATGTGGTCCGGCCGGGTACGTTCGTGTTCACCGCGACGGACGGTGGGTACGCCAAGCGCACCGCCGTCGACGAATACCGCGTCCAGGGGCGTGGCGGTCTCGGCATCAAGGCTGCCAAGATCGTGGAGGACCGCGGTTCGCTCGTCGGCGCGCTGGTGGTGGAGGAGACGGACGAAATCCTCGCCATCACACTGTCCGGTGGTGTGATTCGTACGCGAGTCAATGAAGTCAGGGAGACGGGCCGTGACACCATGGGCGTCCAACTGATCAATCTGGGCAAGCGCGATGCCGTCGTCGGCATCGCTCGTAACGCCGAGGCGGGTCGCGAGGCCGAAGAGGTCGACGGGACCGAAGGAATCGAAGAAACCGAAGGTGCCGCCGAAGGCACCGAGGTGATGGCCGAGGCCGCCGGGGGTACGGAGCCGTCGGCCGGGGAGCATGAGGAGTAAAGCGTGAGTGGAGCCACGGGCGCCGGATCGGCCGCTTCCGGATCGAGCGGTGCCCGTGGCCCAGCCACGGACTCCCAGGGGGTTACGGTGACGACGTATGACAAGGGGGCGCTGCCCGGCGAGCGGTCCGCCGCCCCGCAGCAGGCGGCGCAGCCGTACCACCCGCCGCAGGCGTACGCCGCCCAGGGCGGCGGCACGGGCGGCTCCGGAGGTGGCACGGGTGGCGGCGCGATGCGCCGGCCCCGTACCGGGGTGCAGACGATGCCCCGTACGCGCAAGGCGAGACTGCGGGTGGCCAAGGCCGACCCGTGGTCGGTGATGAAGGTCAGTTTCCTGCTCTCCATCGCGCTGGGAATCTGCACGGTGGTGGCCGCGGCGGTGCTGTGGATGGTCATGGACGCGATGGGCGTCTTCTCGACCGTCGGCGGCACGATCAGCGAGGCCACCGGCTCCAACGAGAACAACGGCTTCGACCTGCAGGCCTTCCTGTCGCTGCCGCGCGTGCTGATCTTCACGTCGGTGATCGCGGTCATCGACGTGGTGCTGGCCACGGCGCTGGCGACGCTGGGCGCCTTCATCTACAACCTGTCCGCCGGCTTCGTGGGCGGGGTCGAGCTCACGCTCGCCGAGGACGAGTAGGTCCCTCGGGACCGCGGGTCCCGGCGATTTGGGAACTCGCCGCTCCGTGCGCTAATCTTCAGAGGTCAGCGCGCAGCGCGGAGGGGCTATAGCTCAGTTGGTTAGAGCGCATCCCTGATAAGGATGAGGCCACAGGTTCAAATCCTGTTAGCCCCACAGTGACGATCGGCCCGGACGGAGACACTCCGTCCGGGCCGATCGCTTTGGTGTACTTCGGCGCGCTTTGACGTCATTTTGTGGCGGACATAGGTCACCGAACGATATCGGCCGGTGTGTATAGTCGGGCGCCAGAAGGTCTCCTACGTCAACGAAAGACGAGGTCGCGCGGTGAAGAAGATTCTCCTGGTCGCACTGGCCGCCATCGGCGGGCTCCTCGTGTACCGCCAGATCCAGGCGGATCGCGCCGAGCAGGACCTGTGGACGGAGGCCACCGACTCCGTGCCCGCAGGTTCGGGTGTGTGAGACGACACGCAGTCCGCGTACGGGCCCCGGTCGCTGAAGCGGCCGGGGCTTCGTGCTGTTCACAGTCGCTTCGCACTCCTTTTGCATCAGTGAATATTGTGGTCGCATCTGCGAAGTCGTGAGGTTCGACGGGGTCCACGGACAGCGGGGCGACCGGCGGGGCAGGATGGTGCCCTGGTCGTACGCGTACGGAGGGGATGAGCGTGAAGAGGCGGTGGGGCACGGCCGGCCGGTGGGCGCGGGGCGGGACGGCGGCGATGTGCGTGATGGTGGCCCTGGCCGGGCAGGCGCGGGCGGCCGGTGCGTCCGCCGCGTACACCTTCGCCGAGGGCGCCGAGCAGGTGGACGGCGCGGCGAGCACCAGCGGCGCCCCCACGCTCGGCGCCGGGCGGACCTACCGGGACACCATCAGGACCGGCGAGAGGCTGACCTACCGCGTCGACCTGGACGCGGCCAGGAGCGCGTACGTCTCGGCCGTGGCCGTACCCCGGGCCGGCAGCCGGGTCACCTTCTCCGACGGCATCAAGGTCTCGCTGCAGGACCGGGACGGCTACGACTGCAGCTCCAACGAATCCCGTTTCGGCTCGGCCGAGTTCCCGCGTCCGCTGGCCGCCTACGCGCACCGGACGATCGAGAAGGACCGTACGTCGTGCCAGGAGGCGGGCCCGTACTACGTCGTCGTGGAGCGCTCCGACAAGGAGACCGCCGGCCCGGTGCCGTGGGACCTGGAGATCCGGCACGTGCTGGAGCCGAGGGTCAAGGCGACCGGCCCGACCGCCGCACCGACGAACTGGCCCAGCGCCTCCCCGCAGCCCGTCGCCGGGACGCCCCGGGCCCGCACGGGCGGCAGCGGCTTCTTCGACGCCACCGGCCTCGAACAGGGCGAGTGGACGGACACGATCGAACCCGGCCGGTCGCGGTTCTACCGGGTACCGGTGGACTGGGGGCAGCAGATCTTCGCCAGCGCCGACCTCGGCAGCTCGACGGGCGACGGCTTCGTCGGCGGCGCGCTCGCCGTCACGCTCTACAACCCGGTGCAGGGCGTGGTGAGCAGCACCGATTCCCTCTCGTACGACGGAAAGCAGAAGTCGGCCGCGCTCGACCCGCTGCCGCCGGTGCGCTATGAGAACCGTTTCGACTCCAGCGCGAAGTTCGAGGACACCCGCTTCGCGGGCTGGTACTACCTGCGGGTCAGCCTCAGCCCGGAGGTGGGCGCCAAGTTCGGGAAGAAGCCGTACGGGCTGACGCTGCGGATCTTCGTGCGGGGACAGGCCGGGCAGCCGCCCGCGTACGACGGCCCCGCCGGGATCTTCGCCGTCACGGAGGACGACAAGGAGCAGGCGGCCAGCGGGCAGAGCAGCTCCGAGGCGCACCGGAGCGACACGATGAGGATCGTGGCGGCGGCCGGGATCGGCACCGGGACCGTGCTGGTGGGCGGACTCGGGGTGTGGACGCTGCTGGCGCGGCGGCGCGCGACGTCGACGCCCAGCACCTGGTGACCGGGTGATCAGACCTGGGTGAGCGCCCAGATCCCGATCGCGAAACACACCAGAGCCACGAACAGCACCGGTACCGCCACCTTCACGGGCGGGCCCGGCCGCGACGGCGCGGCCTGCGGCTGCGGTTGCTGCCGCGTGGGGGGCGCCGGCTGGTACGGCGCGGGCACGGTGGGCGCCGTCGGCGGCGTGTGAGGCGTGGGAGACGTGAGGGCCGACGGTGTGTGGGCGGGCGCGGCGTACGCGGGCCGGGGGTACGCGGGTTGCGGCGGAGGGGCCAGGTGGAAACTGCCGGTCTCCGACGGGGCGGGCGGCGGCGGGGACGGCACGGGAGCGGGCAGGGGACCGGCGGTCTGCGCGGCTGCTCCCCCGGCCGACGGGGCCGACGGGGCCGACGGGGCGTGGGTGGCGGCCGATGTGGCCGGTGCCGCCGATGCGAACGTGTTCGCGGCGCGGTCCCGGTGCCGGTCCTCGCGGGGGACCGGGCCCTCGGGGCCGAAACCGTCCGGCAGCGGCCCGAGTTGGTCGAAGACCTCGACGGGCTCCTCGTCCCCGTCCGCCTCGGGCAGCATCTCGACCGCCGCCGACAGCGCCTTGCGCGCGCCCGTGGCCGTACGGAAACGGATCTGCGGATCCGGCTGCAACAGGCCCGCGAGCACCTGCCACAGCGGCTCCGGCACACCCTGCGGGGCGCCCGGCGTGCCGTGGGCCGTGAAGTACTCGACCAGGGCCTGGGAGTCGGGCTTCCGGCCCTGGAGCAGGTACAGCCCGACCAGCCCGACCGCGAACAGGTCCGCGGGGAAGTCCGGCTCCGCGCCCCTCAGCTGCTCGGGCGCGAAGTAACCGGGCGTCCCCACCACGTAGTTGGTCTCGGTCAGCCGGGGTTCGCCCTTGCGCATGGAGATGCCGAAGTCGGACAGGCGCAGGTGCGGTCGCCCGGTCCCGGTCGCCTCCAGCAGGATGTTGGCCGGCTTGATGTCGCGGTGCACGACCCCTTCCGCGTGCACCGCGGCCAGTCCGGACAGCAGCTGATCGAGCAGGGTGCACACGAAGCGCGGCGGCAACGGCCCGTAGTCCCCTATGACATGGGCCAGCGACCCCCCGCTCACCAGGTCCATGGTGAACAGCACCTTGTCGTCGTCCGCGGCCCAGCTGGCCGGGGCGAGGACGTGCGGGTGGTCGATGCGCAGCGCCTGCTCCCGTACGAAGCGCAGCAGGGTGTGCGCGTCGCTCTGCTGGAGCACCTTGGCCGCGACGTAGCGCCGGCGGCGGTGGTCCCAGGCCCGCCATACGGCACCCACACCACCTCGCCCGATCGGGTCGATCAGCTCGTACCGACCCGCGAAGACCTCACCCATCGCGTGCGCCCGCCCCGTCCTCGATACCGGTCAGCTCTGGTGCGACTCGTAGTGCGCGACCGCGTCCGCGGTGCGCCCGGCCCCGTACACCCGGAGGAACTCTGCCAGCTCCGGGTGCGTGGGGGCGAGCGAGTCGGCCGCGTCGATGATGTCGCCGGCCGCCGACACCGAGCGCAGCAGCGACTGGATCTCCCGCACCACGCGCTTCACGGTCGGCGCGCCCGAGCCGACGGTCGACTGGCTGGAGCCGGTGAGCACCGAACCGCCCTGCGACTTCTTGATCTCGTCCATCCGGTCGGTGGCCTCCGCCGCGCTCACGCTGCCGTCGGCGACCTGGCTCGCCAGTTCCTGGAGTGCCTGGACGCGCTGCACCACGGCCGGGTTGCCGATCTTGGCGCGCTGACCGCTCATCAGCTGGGAAAGCATCGGCGCGGACAGACCGAGCACCGCCGCGAGACGGGCCTGGTTGAGGCCCAGGTCGTCGATGAGCCGGCGGAAGAGCGCCCCCAACGGCTCCCCGTACCAACTGCGCTGGAGCTCTCTGGCTCTCGCGGTCGCTTCCTGCTGTGCTGCATCCATGTGCGTCTCCCCATCGCTGCGGTTCGCTCCTGCGAACCTCGTAGCATCTTACGGAGAGTGGTCGTCGCCGGGGAGTCCCAATCCTTTTGCGGGATACCCCCGGGGACCCGGTACTCTGGTCTGCGGCACAGGCCGCCCAGCGGCCGTCGCGGGGCCTTAGCTCAGTTGGTAGAGCGCTGTCTTTGCATGGCAGATGTCAGGGGTTCGACTCCCCTAGGCTCCACCCCTTGCACCCCTCTGACCTGCGGAAATGCAGTCAGGGGGGTGTTTTTTGTCCTGATTCCCCGTGCTGGCGTCTCAGCACGGTGTGCTGACACGAGCGCTCGGAGGCCCGCGTTCTTGGCCCTCAGCGCGTCTTGTGCTCCCCCGGCTGATCCCCCGTCCCGTCGTCATGCTGACCTCTGACATCGACGCCATGAGCAAGCTCTGCGGCGATCGGGCCCGGCTCGTCGCGGTCTGAGGAGGACGCGCACCCGGACGGAGCCACTGCCCCGGCCGGGAGCGGACCGGCAAGCAGTTCCAAGAGACACCGCCGCCGGCCCCCTGGAGTTCGTGCCCTGGGGTGCGATGGCACCACTGCGGCTTTGGCGTGCGCTGCGCGGGTCAGGTGGTGGAGCCGGGGCCGGGCGGCAGGTGGACGGTCATGATCAGGTGGCAGGTTTCCGTGCCGGCGCCGCGATAGGTGTGGGGGGCGTCGCCGTCGAAGGCGGCGGTCTGTCCGGCTTCGACGGGGTGCTCGGTGCCGTCGACGACGAGGGTCATCCGGCCGGCGGTGACGCTGACGGTCTCGACGACTCCGGCCTGGTGGGGGTGGCTGGGGTATTCCTCACCGGGCTGGAGTTTCCAGCGCCAGACCTCGACCGGGGCGGGGCCTGAGGTCGTCAGCATGAGCCGGGCCTCACTGCCCTCCGCCCCGGCCCACAGCGGCATCACGGCGTCGGCGGTCACGACGCGGACGCGCCCCTCGGCCGGTCCTTCCATCAGGGCGGAGACGGAGACGCCGAGGGTGTCGGCCAGCCGGACAAGGGTGGAGAAGTTGGGGTTGCCCTGGGCTTTCTCCAGTGCGACCAGGGCTCCCTTGCTGACTTTGGCTCGCCGTCCGAGTTCGTCCAGGGTCAGGCCCGCGCGGGTGCGAGCCGCTCTGACGTTGTGGGCGAGCGTCCGCAGGGCTGCCTCTGTCTCGGCCATCCGATCACCATCCTCACGAGTGGACCACTTCAATGCACCGTACGGTCGTTTTGTTGACACGCCTCGGTCAGTTCGTTGTACGGTTTAGTCGTTCCATTGCAAGAGTAAGGGATGTACGTGCCGTGATCGCTCTGCTGCTGGCCCTGGGCAGCTCCCTCGCCTACGGGTGCGCCGACTTCCTCGGCGGCCTCGGCGCCCGCAAGGCCCACGTCCTACGGACCGTGATGATCGCGGCTCCGGCCTCGCTCGCGGTCGAGCTGCTGCTGTGGCCCGTGCTCGGCGCCACGTTCAGCGCCGGCGCGATCGGATGGGGCGCCGCGTCCGGCGTCGCGTCGGCTGCCGCTTTCGCCCTGCTGTACCGGACGCTGGCGATCGGCCCGATGACCGTGCTCTCGCCGATCACCGCGCTGGTGTCCGCCGTGCTGCCGGCCGGCGTCGGTCTGCTGCAGGGCGAGCACCTCGGCCTCGCCGGCCTTCTGGGCCTGCCGCTCGCGTTGGTCGCCGTGGTGCTGGTCAGCGCTGGACACGGCACCGGATCGGCCCGCCCGTCGCGTACCGCGGTGCTGCTGGCCTTCGGCGCGGGCGCCGCGATCGCCCTCCAGTTGATCTTCCTGCACCAGGCGCCGTCCGACAGCGGGGTCGCCCCGCTGATCATCGGCCGGACGGTGTCCTCTGCCGTCACCCTGGTCGCGGCCGGGCTGATGTACCGCAAGCTGGGATCCGAACGCCCCGCGTACGCGATGTCGGCCGCCGCGGGCGTGCTGGACTCGGTGGCGAACCTGCTGTTCCTGCTCGCCGCCCGCAGCGGGGACCTCGCCGTCGTCGCCGTGATCACCGCTCTCTACCCGGCCGGCACAGTGCTGCTCGCCCGCAGCGTGCTTGCCGAACGCATCCACCGCGGCCAGCTTGTCGGCCTGGGCGCTGCCGCCGTCGCCGTCAGCCTCCTCGCCCTCACCTGACCCCCTCGCCACCTGCTGCACCGCAAGGAGCCCTGGCATGTTCATTCAGCCCTGGGACGCCGGCCTGGACGAAGCCGAATGGCAGACCTGGATCGCCGACGGCCACGACTTCGGCATCCTCAGCGTCAACGGCCTGCCCGGCCAGCCGCCCGTTACCGTCCCCACCCACTTCACCAGCGACCCCGGCCACCTCCTGATCCACCTCGCCCGCCCCAACCCCGCCTGGAAGGCGATCGAGCACGACCCGAACGTCCTGTTCACCGTCTTCGGTGACTACGCCTTCATCCCCGGCCCCTGGCGCGCCAAGCCCGGCACCCCGCCCACCGACGGCGTCCCCACCAGCTACTACACCGCCGTCCAGTTCACCTGCCGCGCCACGATCGTCGACGACCCCGAGGCCAAAGCCGAGCTGCTGCGCCGCCAGATGGCCCACTTCCAGCCCGCCGGCGACCACGCCCCCATCACCGTCGACCAGCCCCCCTACGGCCGGATGCTGCCCGGCATCCGCGGCCTGCGCCTGGAAGTCGCCGACGTACGGGCCAAGTTCAAGTACGACGACCACAAGGCCGTCGAACACCGCACCGCCGTTACCGACCACCTCACCGAACGTGCCCAGGGCCTCGACCTCTCCACCGCGGCCCAGCAGCGCCGCCGCCTGGGACGCATCGGTCCTTGGCAGGCCTGACCACCCGTCACCGCAGGCTCGCAGGAATGGAAAACCCCCTCCCATGACCGCCTTCCGCATCGCCCCCGCCGTAGCGGACGCCTTCCCCGACACCCTCATCGCCGTGGTCACCGCGACCGGCCTCGACGGACACGAGGCCTGGCCCGACACATCCGCTGCCCTGGAGGCGCTGGAGCAGCAGTTGGCCGCGGGCGCCTGGCAGCCCGCCGACGAGGCCGACCCCCGTATCGAGGCGTGGCACACCGCCTACCGATCCTTCGGCACCAACCCCCGCCGCGTCCGCCCCAGCGTCGACGCCCTCGGCCGCCGCCTCGCCAAGAAGGGCACACTGCCGCGGATCAACCCGGCCGTCGACTCCTACAACGCCGTCTCCGTCCGCCATGGCCTGCCCGCCGGAGCCTTCGACCTCGACCACGTCACCGGCCGCGTCGACATCCGCCACGCGGACGGCTCCGAGTCCTTCACCCCGCTCGGCGAGCCCGACACCGTCGAGAAGCCCAAGCCCGGCGAGATCGTCTACGCCGACACCACCGGGGTCCTCACCCGCCACTGGAACCACCGCGACGCCCACCGCACCCGCGTCACCGAAGACTCCACCCACGTCGCCTTCGTCCTCGAGACCCTCCAGGCCACCCGTGACGGCCACATCCTCAGGACCGCCGCGAACGAGTTGCACAACCTGTTGGTCGCGCACGTGGAGCGGATCACCGTGTCCTACATCAGCCCGGCACAGCCCACGGCCACCATCTGAAGCACCGCCACCGAGGCCGCGACGCGGCTACTCCCTCCCGCCGGATGGAGTTCGCATGAGCAGTATCGCGATCATGGTCGTACGCGGCCAGATGCCGGGGTGCAGGCAACCTTCCCGCGTGACGGTTTCGGGATTCGGCTCCCCCGGGCTCCACACCTCGCACCCCCTCCCGCTGCGGAAACGCAGGCGGGAGGGGGTGTTTTGGGGTAGGGGGCGCGGTCGCCGCGCACAGCCGCCGACGCGGCGGCGGGTCGATCAGAGGTCGATCCAGTAGCGCCGTTTGCGACCGATCAAGGTCTTTCGCACGTCCTCCAGCACCCCGCCGTTGCGCTCGATCGTGCGCGCGGAGGCGGGGTTGCCCGGGGAGCAGGTCACCAGCACCCGGTCCATCCCGCGCGTCCTCGCCTCGTGCAGGGCGGCACCGAGCGCCCAGGTCGCCAGGCCGCGCCGGCGGGCCGAGGGCCGGACGCTGTAGCCGATGTGGCCGCCCGCGTCCAGGAGGAAGGCGTTCAGCCAGTGCCGCAGATCGATGGCACCGAGATACGTGTCGCCCTCCGCGATCCACCAGTACGTCGTGTGGACCCGGCCCTCCTCGGGCGGGATCGTGTGGTCCTCGCACCGGCGCAGGCGCTCCACCCAGGCGGCGAAGCCCTCGGGGCTGTCCACGTCGTCGTCGGCGCCGAGACCGGCCCCCTCCATGTGCGCCCCGGGCTCCCACTCGGCGTACGCGGCGAGCCAGGAGTCGCGCAGCCGGACGGTGGGCGGGAGCAGCTCGGGCATGGTGGGGACGATAGCAGCCACCTCAGCGCCCCGGATGGCCGAAAAAGACGGATCCGCCCCCGCCCGCCCGGCGCCGCCCCCGCCCGGCGCCGCCCCCGCCCGGCCGGCTCCGTCAGACGCTCGTGAAGACCTCGTCGAACGCCAGGCGCGGCGCGCGCGGCCGGAAGGCGTCCGGGCCCGGGCGGCCGATGTTCGCCACGACCAGGGCGCGGTGCCGGCCGCCGGGGAAGAACTCGTCGGTGACGGCGCGGGCGTCGAAGCCCGACATGGGTCCCACGGCCAGGCCCGCGGCCCGTACACCGACGATGAAGTAGGCGATCTGGAGGGCGGCGTTCAGGACGGCCGCGTCGTGCCGCACCTGCTCGTCGGTGAAGAGGTTCCGTGCGTCGGGCACATGCGGGGCGACCCGGTGCAGCGTCTCGTGGAAGTGCAGGTCGGCGGCGAGGACGACGACGAGCGGGGCCTTGAGCGTCTTGGCCTGGTTGCCGGGCGCCATGTGGGCGACCAGCCGGGCGCGTGCCTCGTCGCTGCGGACCAGCACCCCGCGCAGCGGCTGGCTGTTCAGGGAGGTGGGGCCGTTTTTGACGAGCTCGTGGACGGCGGCGATCTGCGCGTCGGTCACCGGCTCGTCGGTGTACGTGTGCGCGGTGTGGGCCTCTTTGAAGAGGAGGTCCTGGACGTCGGCGGGGAGGACGACCAAGGTCGCGGGAGTGGTCGATGTCGTGGACGTCACGTGATCATCACCTCGGGTGGAGAGCCCCTCGACGGGCGAGGAGGCGGGTCGACCGCCGGAACCGGCGCCACTGACCCTGGACCATACCGAGGGGACACACCTGGACGTACGGGTGCATTCGTTCAACGCGGCGCGGAGTTGACGCGCTTCGCTCACTGCCGGCCCTCCCGCTCGCCCCGAGCCGGGTCCCACGGGACCGCGACGGGGCGAGGCAGGCCGCCGTGGCCGGTACGGGGGGTCGTTCCGGAGCGGGGCGCCACTTTTACTGGGCCGACCGGGTGGTGTTCATCGGAAGATCTGTCGGGCGGCTGCGTCGGTCCTCGCCCTCCCGAGATGCGTACACATCATGAGAAAGGTATGTAGATCGCTCAACCCGAAAGCGAGCAGCCATGGCCGCCGTCAAGGTCACGCACGTCCGCAGCGTCTGGACCGCCTTCGTCTGCCTTCTGACCGCGCTTCTCGCCGCCCTGGGCCTCCGGTGCGGCACCGGGACCGCGGCCGCCGCCGCGCCGGCACCGGTATCCACCCCGGAGGGAACCGCGGTGACCGCGACGGAGACGGCGACCGCGACGGCCCCGGCGCCCGTACGTGACCGGCGGTCCCTGCCGCCCACGATCAAGCAGCGCATCCACGCAGAGGCGCACGGATCGTCGCCCTCCGTGCGCCGTCTGCCCGCCGTCGCCGCCCCGGACGCTCCCGCCGGGCCGGCTCTCACCGACCTCGCGCTCGCCGCCTAGCGGTCCGACCCGCGGTCTTACGGACGGTCGTCGCGGTCCGTCGACTCGGCCTCGGCCTCGGCCTGCTTGGCCTCCACCTCCGGATCGAGCGTCGACCCACTGCCGTCGACCGAGGTCAGCGGGGTCCGCTCGGAGACCTCCGTGGGAGCCGGGGGCTCGACCAGCCAGTCCGGGTTGGCCTGCTTGTCCCACCACTTCCACGCGGCGAAGGCCGCACCGCCCAGTACGCCGACGACCGCGAGGCGCTTGACGAAACGCCCGGTCCTGGCCCGGCGACGGTGCTTCCTGACGATCCGCTGGATGTCCTGCGCGGACACCTGCCCGCGCAGCGCCGCCACAGCGGCAACCGAGCGGTTCATCGCTTCCTCCCGTACGGGCTGAGCGGCGGCGACCGCCTTCTCCACCCGCGGACCGGTGTACTCCGCCGCCTGGCGCGCGGCCTTGCGGGTCTGGACCATGGCACGCTGCGCGGCCTTGTCGAGCTTGGGCGGGACGTGCGGGGCGAGCATCGTGTCGTACTGGACGCGGGCCTGCTGCGCGGCGTTCGAAATCTTCGGCGCGACCCTCACACGCGCTTCATGCGCGTAGTGCACGGCCGTGTCCTTCGCCGTGCCGGCGTAGGGCGCCACCACTTCCGCGGCGTGTCGCACGCTGTCCTTCGCCGAACTGGTCGCGGCGCGCACGCTGTCCTTGCGGGTCACGAGATCCTCCTCCTCGGTGGCGGGGTCGCTATTCGCCTTTCCGTCCTTTTTGAAATCATGCCTGTCACTGTCGGGGTCGGCATGCGATACGGGCATCCGGGGGCATCAACGGCTCGCTTTCGTCCCCCGTCGGGCCGTGCGTGGGAGGATCACCCCTACGTCACAGCGGACTTACGGAAGGCACACCGTGGCCGAGCAGCTTTACGCCACCCTGAAGACCAGCATGGGAGACATCGAGCTCCGGCTCCTGCCCAACCACGCACCGAAGACGGTCAGGAACTTCGTGGAACTCGCCAAGGGCGAGCGCGAGTGGGTCCATCCCGCGACCGGCGTGAAGACCACGGACCCGTTGTACAACGGCACCGTCTTCCACCGCGTCATGAGCGGCTTCATGATCCAGGGCGGCGACCCGCTGGGCAACGGCACGGGCGGGCCGGGGTACGAGTTCGGCGACGAGTACCACCCGGAGCTCGCCTTCACCAGGCCGTACCTGCTGGCCATGGCGAACGCCGGCCCGGGCACCAACGGCTCGCAGTTCTTCATCACGGTCGGGGCGGCCACCTGGCTGACGGGCAAGCACACCATCTTCGGCGAGGTGGCCACGCAGGCGAGCACGCGGGTGGTGGACGCGATCGCCGCCATCCCGACCAACCCGCGTACGCACCGCCCGATCGACGATGTCGTCATCGAGTCCGTCGAGATCGAGACCCGCAAGTCCTGACCCGGGACGTCCGCCCGATCGGGACCCGGTCCCGGCAGGGAACCTTTCCGCCCCGCCCGTCCGTAAGGATGGACGGGGCGTCGCGTTGGGCACGCCAGTGGACGACGAGGGGAACCCCATGGAGCAGGCGCCGAGCTGCTACCGCCACCCCGGTGTGGAGACCGGCATCCGGTGCACCCGCTGTGAGCGGCCGATCTGCCCCGACTGCATGATCGGGGCGTCGGTCGGCTTCCAGTGCCCCGAGTGCGTACGGAACGGGTCCGGTACCGGACACGCGCCGACCGCCAACCAGCCGCGGACCGTCGCGGGCGGCCGGATCACGGCCGGGGACCCGCAGCTGATCACCAAGATCCTCATCGCGATCAACCTCGCCGTCTTCCTGGCCACCCGGGCCAAGCCGGAGCTCACGGACCGGCTCGACCTGATCGGGCACGCCTTCAGTCCCCGGCTCGGTGAGGTGGTCGGCGTCGCGGACGGGGAGTGGTACCGGCTGCTGACGGCGGCGTTCCTGCACTGGGAGATCTGGCACATCGGTTTCAACATGCTGGGTGTGTGGTGGCTGGGCGGTCCGCTGGAGGCGGCGCTCGGCCGGGTGCGCTACCTGGCGCTGTACCTGCTCTCGGCGCTCGCGGGCAGCGCGTTCACCTATCTGATCGCCGCGGAGAACCAGCCGTCGCTGGGCGCGTCCGGCGCGGTCTTCGGCCTGCTGGGGGCGACGGTGGTGCTCGTGCGCCGGCTCAAGTACGACATGCGGCCGGTCATGGCCCTGCTCGTCCTGAACCTGGTGCTCACCTTCTTCTGGGCGAACATCGCCTGGCAGGCGCACATCGGCGGACTGATCGCCGGTGCGATCATCGCGTACGGCATGGTCGGCGGGGCGCGCGAGCGGCGGCAGATGGCCCAGTGGGCGGCCTGTGGGGCGGTGGTCCTGTTGACCCTGCTGACTGTGGTTCTGAGGACCGTCGCGCTCAGCTGAGCATGAGCTTTCCCCAACGTTGTCCACAACGGGTGGCGGATCCTGCGCCCCGGGTGGGGAACACCTGTGCCCCTCGCCGCTGACCTGGGGTTTTCCAGGGAGGGCGAGGGGCGGGCGCCGGTGCGATCGCAGTCACATCGGCGTCAACATCATGGGGGTTATCCACAGATCGTCTGAACTTTTTCCACGGCCTTGTGTACAACGCTGTGGATAACCTCAGGGCATGGCTTGACGGCTACCGGTTCACTCCGGCCGCCGCTTCACTTCCACTGGGTCGAGACGCCGAAGCCACCGGCGATGAACCCGAACCCGACCACGATGTTCCAGTTCGCGAGCGATTCGATGGGCAGTGAGCCGTCGGTGACGTAGAAGACGACGATCCAGACGAGCCCGATGGCGAACAGCGCCAACATCACCGGCGCCACCCAGCTGCGGTTCGTGAGCTTGATGCTGGTCGCCTGCTTCGTGGCCGGCGGCGGCGTGAAGTCGGCCTTCTTGCGGATACGTGACTTCGGCACGAGGGACTCTCCTGTCGATGCGCTGCGTGACCGCGCAGGGAACTGTGGCTGGAGCGCCGGGGCTGAGAACGAGGGGGACCACTGCCTCGCCCGGGCGTCCGTTAGCGTAGTGCTTCCGCGGCGCTGAAGGAGATAAGGGTACGTTGAGCAATTCCGCCGACTCTCCCGCAGAGCCGGTCCGGAGCCGCAACCGGCGACCGGTCCGGATCCTCACCGCCGGCGTCTTCGCACTCGCCGGCCTGATCTTCGTCACCAGCTTCAACACCGCCAAGGGTACGAACATCCGTACCGACGCCTCGCTGTTGAAGCTCTCCGACCTGATCCGGGAACGCAGCCACAAGAACGCCGAGCTCGACGAGTCCACCGCGGCCGTCCGCGACGAGGTCGACGCCCTCGCCCGGCGCGACGACGGCTCCACCAAGGCCGAGGACGAGAAGCTGGGCGCCCTGGAGAAGGCCGCCGGGACCACACCGGTCGCCGGCGAGGCCCTCACCGTCACCCTCAACGACGCCCCGCCCGACGCCCGGGCCGCCCCCGGCTACCCCGAGCCGCAGGCCAACGACCTGGTCATCCACCAGCAGGACCTCCAGGCCGTCGTCAACGCCCTGTGGCAGGGCGGCGCCAAGGGCATCCGCGTCATGGACCAGCGGCTGATCTCCACCAGCGCCGTGCGCTGCGTCGGCAACACCCTGATCCTCCAGGGCCGCGTCTACTCCCCGCCGTACAAGGTCACGGCCGTGGGGGACACCGGGAAGCTCCGGCGGGCGCTCGACGACTCCACGGCCATCCAGAACTACCTGCTGTACGTGAAGGCGTACGGCCTCGGCTGGAAGGTCGACGAGCACGACAGGGTGACGCTGCCCGGCTACTCCGGCACCGTGGACCTCCACCACGCGAAGCCCGTCACCTGACGATCCGCTTTGGACAGCTGCCCCACCAGGGCCCCCACGCCCCGTAGTCTGGGTGCGGTAGCGAAGGCACATCGGGACATCGGACGGGAAGGACCAGCGGACGTCATGTACGGCTGGATCTGGCGGCATCTGCCGGGCAACGTGTGGGTGCGGGCACTCCTTTCGCTCGTGCTGACCCTGGCGGTGGTCTATGTGCTCTTCCAGTACGTGTTCCCCTGGGCGGAGCCTCTGCTTCCGTTCAACGATGTGACGGTGGACGGTCAGTGAGCGCGCGCATCCTCGTCGTCGACAACTACGACAGCTTCGTCTTCAACCTGGTCCAGTACCTGTACCAGCTCGGCGCCGAGTGCGAGGTCCGGCGCAACGACCAGGTCGAGCTCGCCCACGCCCAGGACGGCTTCGACGGCGTGCTGCTCTCGCCCGGTCCCGGCACCCCCGAGGAGGCCGGCGTCTGCGTCGACATGGTCCGGCACTGCGCCGACACCGGCGTCCCCGTCTTCGGGGTGTGCCTCGGCATGCAGTCGATGGCGGTGGCGTACGGCGGTGTCGTCGACCGCGCCCCCGAACTGCTGCACGGCAAGACCTCACCGGTCACCCACGAGGGGCGCGGCGTCTTCGCCGGGCTGCCGTCGCCGTTCACCGCGACCCGGTACCACTCGCTGGCCGCCGAGCCGGGCGATCTGCCCGACGCGCTGGAGGTCACCGCGTGGACCGAGGACGGCATCATCATGGGGCTGCGCCACCGTGAGCTGGCCGTCGAGGGCGTGCAGTTCCACCCCGAGTCGGTGCTCACCGAGTACGGGCACCTGATGCTCGCCAACTGGCTGGAGCAGTGCGGCGACACCGGAGCGGTGAGCCGGTCGGCAGGGCTCGCGCCGGTGGTGGGCAAGGCAGGCGTGTGACCGCGGTGCGCCCGGAGCACGAGGCGGGGGGACACGGTTCGCCATGGTTCCGGGCGACGAACCCGCCGGATACGGAACCGGGGGCTCCGCAATCGGGAGCGCCACAGCCGGTGAACGCGTATCCGGCTCCGCCGCGGCCGGCGACCGCGCACTCCCCGTACGGGCGGCAGGCGCCGGACGAGACCATGCCCCTGCGCGCGGAGGACACGAGGAGCGCGCTGCCCGAGTCCGGGCGGCCGGAGCCCGGCCCCGAGCCCTCACGGGAGCCCACGCCGCCGCCCACCGGAGGCCGCGCCGAGCGCCGCAAGGCCGCAAAGGCACGAGGCCGCCGCCGCGCGGGCACGGGCAAGCACAAGCCCGCCGCCCCCGCGCCGGCCGCGTCCGACCGTCCCCTCACGCGCGTCGAGGCCCGGCGGGCCGCCCGCGCGCGCAAGGAGAGCGTCGGGGTCGTCGCCAGCCGCGTCGTCGGCGAGCTGTTCATCACCTTCGGCCTCGTGATGCTGCTGTTTGTCACGTACCAGCTGTGGTGGACCAACATCCGGGCCGGCCTGGAGGCGGACGAGGCGAAGAAGGGCATCGAGGACGCCTGGGCCGAGGGCCGCAAGCCGGACGCGTTCGAGCCCGGCCAGGGCTTCGCGATCATGTACATCCCCAAGCTGGACGTCGTCGTGCCGATCGCCGAGGGCATCGACAAGGAGAAGGTCCTCGACCGCGGCATGGTCGGCCACTACGCCGAGGGCGCCCTCAAGACCGCCATGCCCTCCGACAAGCAGGGCAACTTCGCGGTCGCCGGCCACCGCAACACCCACGGCGAGCCGTTCCGCTACGTCAACAGGCTCACCCAGGGCGACCCGATCGTCGTCGAGACGCAGGACGCGTACTACACGTACGAGATGACCGGCATCCTGCCGCAGACCCCGCCCTCGAACGTCTCGGTGATCCAGCCCGTGCCCGAGGGATCCGGTTTCACCAGGCCCGGCCGCTACATCACGCTCACGACCTGCACCCCCGAGTTCACCAGTACGTACCGGATGATCGTGTGGGGCAAGATGGTCGACGAACGCCCGCGCAGCAAGGGGAAACCGGACGCGCTCGTAGGCTGACGACTTCCAGGCTTCAAGACGGGACAGATGCAGTGGCACGTGCGCGCAACCGGATCGCCGGCGCCATCAGTGTCTTCGGTGAGCTGCTGATCACCGCGGGCGTGCTGATGGGCCTCTTCGTCGTCTACTCGCTGTGGTGGACGAACGTGCTGGCCGACCGCGAGGCCGACAAGCAGGGCGACGAGGTGCGCGACACCTGGGCGTCCGGCCCGGGCGCCCTCGACACCAAGGACGGCATCGGCTTCCTCCACGTACCGGCGATGAAGAACGGCGAGGTGCTGGTCAAACGGGGCACCGGCCCGGAGGTCCTCAACCACGGCGTCGCCGGCTACTACACGGACCCGATCAAGTCCGCGCTCCCCGCGGACAAGCGCGGCAACTTCACGCTGGCCGCCCACCGTGACGGGCACGGCGCGAAGTTCCACAACATCCACAAGCTGAAGAACGGCGACGCCGTCGTCTTCGAGACGAAGGACACCTGGTACGTCTACAAGGTCTACAAGACCCTCCCGGAGACGTCCAAGTACAACGTCCGCGTGCTCGACCCGGTCCCCAAGGAGTCGGGCAGGACCAAGCCCGGCCGCTACATCACCCTGACGACCTGCACGCCCGTCTACACCTCGGACTACCGCTACATCGTGTGGGGCGAGCTGGAGCGCACGGAGAAGGTCGACGCGGCCCGTACGAAGCCCGCGGAACTGCGCTAGCCGGTACGCGCACGCGCCGGTACCCGCACGCGCCCGTACCCGCCCACGCCGTTACCGCCCACGCCCGTGGGCACGACAGAGCCCCGGCACCCTGTGGAGGGTGCCGGGGCTCTCGTCACGCCGATGCCGGGGCCGGGTCAGTCCTGGCGGAGGACGACGCCGGAGGGGCCGCCGAAGAAGCCGCCGTCGTCGTTGTCCCCGTCGTTGTTGCCGTTGCCGCCGTTGTTCCCGTTGCCGCCGATGGTCTTCACGTTGACCGGCTGGTTGGGCTGGAGCGGGGTGCCGGGGGCCGGGTCCTGCTGGATGACCACGGCGTTGTCGTCCCGGGAGCCGTCGACGTTGCCCAACTGGAGCCCGGCTTGCTGCAGGGCCTGCTTGGCCTGGCCGAGGTTCCCGCCGACCAGCTGGGGAGCCGGCGTCTGCGGCTGCTGCTGAGGCCCCTTGGAGACCTTCAGGGTGACCTTGCTGCCCTGCGCCGCCTTGGAGTTGGCCCCCGGGTCCTGCGCGATGACCGTGTTGGCCGGCTGGTCCGAGTCGACGTCCTGCCGCTCGACGGTGAAGCCCAGCTTCTCCAGCTGGTCCTTGGCCGCGTCGAACTGCGAGCCGGTGACCGGCGGCACGTTCACCTGGGCCTGCTTGGAGACCGTGATGGTGACCTCGGAGTTCTTCTCGGCCTGGGTGCCGCCCTCGGGGTCCTGGCGGATGACCTCGCCCGGCTGCTGGTCGGACTCCTCGTACTTCACGTCGACCTTGAAGCCCTGGTCCTTCAGGTTCCGGGTGGCGGTCGCCTCGGACTGCTCCATCACGTTCGGGACCTGGACCTTGGGCGCGCCCTCGGAGACGACGACCCGGATGGTCTCGCCCTCGCTCATCGTGGCGCCCTCGACGGCCTCGGGAATCTGGCTGCAGATGGCGCCCTTGGGCTGGTCGCAGCGGTCCGTGCCCGACTGCGCCACCCGCACGCTCGCGTTGGTCGCCAGTCCCTGGGCCTCCGACAGGGTCTTGCCGACGAAGTTCGGGACGGGGACCTGGCTCGTGCCGCCGGTGTCGCCGAAGACCGACCGGCCGATGAGGATCGCGCCGACCAGCACCAGGATGCCCGCCAGCACCAGGAGGATCGTCGAGGTGTTCGACTTCTTCTGGCGGCGTCGATCGGGGCGGTCGTCGTAGCCGTATCCGCCGTCGTCCGGGTTCACGGGCGGCAGCATCGACGTCTGCCCCGCCGGGTCGCTCTGGCGCAGCGCGGTCGTCGGCTGGTCGTCCGGGCCGCCGTACCCGCCGTACCCGCCGTACCCGACGGCGCCCATCGCGGCGGTCGCGGCGACCGGCTGGCCGTCGAGGCACGCCTCGATGTCGGCGCGCATCTCGTCGGCCGACTGGTAGCGGTAGTCGGGGTCCTTGACCAGCGCCTTCAGGACGATCGCGTCCATCTCGGGCGTGATCTCGGGGTCGAAGTTGCTGGGCGGCTGCGGTTCCTCGCGGACGTGCTGGTAGGCCACCGCGACCGGGGAGTCGCCCACGAACGGCGGGCGGACGGTCAGCAGCTCGTACAGCAGGCAGCCGGTGGAGTACAGGTCGGACCGGGCGTCGACCTGCTCGCCCTTGGCCTGCTCCGGGGAGAGGTACTGGGCGGTGCCGATCACGGCCGCGGTCTGCGTCATGGTCATGCCGGAATCGCCCATGGCGCGGGCGATGCCGAAGTCCATGACCTTGACCTGACCGGTGCGGGTCAGCATGACGTTGGCCGGCTTGATGTCACGGTGGACGATGCCGGCGCGGTGCGAGTACTCCAGAGCCTGGAGGATGCCGACGGTCATCTCCAGCGTGCGCTCGGGCAGCAGCTTGCGCCCCGAGTGCAGCAGCTCACGCAGGGTGGACCCGTCGACGTACTCCATCACGATGTACGGGATGGAGATGTTGTCGACGTAGTCCTCGCCGGTGTCGTAGACCGCGACGATCGCCGGGTGGTTGAGCGAGGCGGCCGACTGGGCCTCACGGCGGAACCGGGCCTGGAAGGACGGGTCACGGGCGAGGTCGGCCCGCAGCGTCTTCACGGCGACGGTGCGGCCGAGCCGGGTGTCGTGGGCGAGGTAGACCTCCGCCATGCCACCGCGGCCGAGCACCGAGCCCAGCTCGTACCGGCCGCCGAGGCGACGCGGCTCTTCCATAACTGTTCCAGCCCTCTCCGTCAGTCCCGACCGCACCCCTCTGTGTGGTCCGGCGGTGTGCTGTTCGCGCATACGCTACCGGCCACGAGGAGCTGATCAGACCGCGACCGCCACCTGATACCCGACCGGTACACAGCCACAGTCGTCACTTCTCGGCGTCGAGCACCGCCTCCATCACATCGCGGGCGATCGGGCCGGCGAGGCCGCCACCGCTGATGTCGTCGCGGGTCGCGTCGGAGTCCTCGACGATAACCGCCACGGCGACCGGGGAGCCGCTGTCGGTCTTCGCGTATGAGATGAACCACGCGTAGGGACGGGCCTTGTTCTTCTCGCCGTGCTGGGCGGTACCGGTCTTGCCACCGACCGTGACGCCTTCGATCTTCGCCTTGCCGCCGGTGCCGTTCTCGACGACGTTCTCCATCATCTGCTGGACCAGCTGCGCCGTCTTCGCCGACATGGGCCGGCTCATCTCCTCGGGCTCGTTCTTCTCCAGAACGTCGAGGTTGGGGGCGGTGACGTGGTCGACCATGTACGGCTTCATCAGCTTGCCGTCGTTGGCGATGGCCGCGGCGACCATGGCCATCTGGAGCGGGGTGGCCGCGGTGTTGAACTGGCCGATGGAGGAGAGCGCGTTGCCCGGGCGGTCCATCTGCGTGTCGTAGACCGACTTGGCGGCGCGGACCGGGGTGTCGATCTCGCCGTTGTTGAAGCCGAACTTCTCCGCCATCTTCGCCATGTTGTCCCGGCCGACCTCGTCACCCAGCTTGGCGAAGACCGAGTTGCAGGAGACCTCCATGGCCCGGTTCAGGCTGGCGTTCTCGCAGCCCTCCGCGTGGTTGACCATGGGGGTGCGCGTGTTCGGCAGGATGTACGGGTCGGGGGTGTCGGTCGGCGCGTTGATGTCGCCGACCTTGCCGTTCTCGATGGCCGCCGCCGCGGTGAGCACCTTGAAGGTCGACCCGGGCGGGTAGACCTCGCGCAGCGCGCGGTTCAGCTTCGGCTTGTCCTTGTCCTTCTCCAGCTTCTGCCAGGCCTTGGCGTCCTTGTCGTGGTAGCCGGCGAAGGTCGAGGGGTCGTACGACGGGGTCGAGGCCAGCGCCAGGATCCTGCCCGTGCGCGGGTCGATGGCGGCGACGGCGCCCTTCTTCTTCCCCAGGCCCTCGAAGGCGGCCTTCTGGGCGGCGCCCTTGAGGGTGGTGATGACGTTGCCACCCTTCTTGGTGTCGCCCGTGAACATCGACATCGTGCGGTCGAAGAAGAGCCGGTCGTCGTTGCCGGTGAGGATGCCGTCCTCGAGCTTCTCGATCTGGTTGGCGTCGAAGGCCTGGGACGCGTACCCCGTCACCGGCGCCCACATGGGGCCGTTGATGTAGGTGCGCTTGTACTTGTAGAACGGGTCCTTCGAGTCGACGGAGCCGGTGATCGGCCTGCCGTCGACGATGATGTTGCCGCGCGGGTTGGCGTACCGCTCGATGGTGACGCGCTTGTTCCGCTCGTGGGTGCTCAGCTCGTTGGCGCGGACGTACTGGATCCAGTTGTCCCGCAGGAGGAGGGCGAGCACCAGCAGCCCGCAGAAGATCGCGATATGGCGCAGGGGCTTGTTCACGGTCGGACCACCTGGGTCATCTCGGCGTCGGGGGACGGGGCGGGGGACGGCGCCGGGCGGCGCGCGGTGTCGCTGATCCGCAGCAGGATGGCGATCAGCGCCCAGTTCGCGATCACGGAGGAACCGCCGTACGCGAGGAACGGCATGGTCATACCGGTCAGCGGGACGAGGCCCATGACACCGCCGGCGACGACGAAGACCTGGAGGGCGAAGGCCCCGGACAGGCCGGTGGCGAGCAGCTTGCCGAACGGGTCACGGGCGGCGAGCGCGGTGCGGATGCCCCGCTCGACGATCAGCGCGTACAGCAGCAGGAAGGCCATGACACCGGCCAGACCCAGCTCCTCGCCGACGGTGGCGAAGATGAAGTCGGAGTTGGCAGCGAAGCCGATGAGGTCGGAGTTGCCCTGGCCGAGACCGGTGCCGAGGGTCCCGCCGGAGCCGAAGGACATCAGCACCTGGGACATCTGGTCACAGGCGGCGGCCATGTTCGAGCCCTCGGGGGCCGTCTTCAGGCACCCGAACGGGTCGAGCCACGCGGCGACACGGGACTGGACGTGGCTGGCGAACGAACCGACGACGACCGCGCCGCCCACGGCCATCAACAGACCCATGATGATCCAGCTGGTCCGCTCGGTCGCCACGTACAGCATGATCACGAACATGCCGAAGAACAGCAGCGACGTACCCAGGTCGTTCTCGAAGACCAGGATGAGCAGGCTGACGGCCCAGATCGTGAGGATCGGGCCGAGGTCACGGCCACGGGGCAGGTAGAGCCCCATGAAGCGGCGGCTGGCCAGGGCGAGCGCGTCGCGCTTCACCATCAGATAGCCGGAGAAGAAGACCGCGATGACGATCTTCGCGAACTCACCCGGCTGGATGGAGAACGGGCCGACCCTGATCCAGATCTTGGCGCCGAAGACGTCCGAGCCGAGGCCGGGGACCAGAGGGAGCAGCAGCAGGATGATCGCCGCCACCATGGAGATGTACGTGTAGCGCTGAAGGACGCGGTGGTCCTTCAGGAACACCAGCACGGCCAGGAACAGCGCGACGCCGATCGCCGAGTACATCAGCTGCTTCGGAGCGTCCGGGCTGAAGGTGGCGTACCGGGAGATGATGCGCGGTGACTGGTCCAGACGCCAGATCAGGACCAGGCCCAGGCCGTTGAGCAGTGTCGCCAGCGGCAGCAGGATCGGGTCGGCGTACTTCGCGAACTTCCGCACCAGCAGGTGCGCGACACCCGCGAGGAGCGCGAGCCCGAGGCCGTACCCCAGCATGCCCGCCGGGACCTTGCCGTCCAGGGCGAGGCCCACATTGAGGTACGCGAACACCGGGATGGCGACGGCGAAGCCGAGCAGCGCCAGTTCGGTGTTGCGGCGGCTCGGCAGGTCGATCGCGCCGATGGTGGTCGTGTTGGTGACAACGCTCATGGTGGTGAAAGGCCCCCCTACGGGTCCTTACTGCTTGCCGCAGTTCGAGGCCAGCTTCTGCTCCTCCTCCGAGAGGCTGGGGCCCGGGGAAGGAGTGGCAGTGGCTGCGGTGGTGGGCTTGGTGGTGTTCGTGTTCGTGCCGTCGGCCTGGCCCTCACCGGGCGGTGCGGTGCTCGCGCGGTCCGCCGCCTCCCGGCGTTGCTCCTGCTTCTCGCAGGCGGACGCCTGGGCGGCGAGCTCCTGGATCTTGCGCTGCGCCTTGGAGAGGCTCCCGCCGGTGATCGTGTCCTCGACCTGCTTGCGCTGGTAGTCGGGGAGGTACTTGAGTTCGATCTCGGGGTGGTCCTTCTCGACCGCCGAGAGCGAGACCCAGGCGAGGTCCTGGCTGATGCCGCGGTAGAGCGCGACATGCTCGTCGTTGGCACCGACGTAGTACTGCGTCTGCGTCCACCGGTAGCCGCCGTACAGCCCGCCGCCCACCACGGCCAGCGCGAGCACGATGTAGAAGGACCGCTTGAGCCAGCTGCTGCCCTTGCGCGGCTTGGTGAAGTCGTCGTCGCTGTAGGCGCCGAAGGAGCCCTCCGGCGGCATGCCGCCGTACCCGACGCCGTCGCCGCTGCCGGGCGGGCCGAAGCCGCCCGCGGGCGGCTGCTGGGGGGCGGCGTGGCGGCCGAGGCCCGAGGCGCGGCCCGCGGGGGTCTCCATGGCGCCGCCGTCGTTCAGCTGGGTCTGGTTCTCGGCGACCGCGCCGACGATGACGGGGGTGTCGCTGAGCTGCCCGGCGAGGGTGTCGCCGCCGTCGACGTCGAGGACGTCCGCGACGATCACCGTGATGTTGTCGGGACCGCCGCCGCGCAGCGCGAGCTGGATCAGGTCCTGGACGGTCTCCTGGGGGCCCTGGTAGCTGGCGAGCGTCTCCTCCATCGTCTGGTGGGAGACGACGCCGGACAGGCCGTCGGAGCAGATCAGGTACCGGTCGCCGGCACGCACCTCACGGATGGACAGGTCCGGCTCGACATGGTCGCCGCTGCCCAGCGCGCGCATCAGCAGCGAACGCTGCGGGTGGGTGGTGGCCTCTTCCTCGGTGATGCGGCCTTCGTCGACCAGCCGCTGCACCCACGTGTGGTCCTGGGTGATCTGCGTCAGTACGCCGTCGCGGAGCAGATACGCGCGGGAGTCGCCGACGTGGACCAGGCCGAGGCGCTGGCCGGTCCACAGGAGAGCGGTCAGGGTGGTCCCCATGCCCTCCAGCTGGGGGTCCTCCTCGACCATCATGCGCAGCTGGTCGTTGGCGCGCTGGACCGCCGTGCCCAGCGAGGTGAGGATGTCGGAGCCGGGCACGTCGTCGTCGAGGGTGACGAGCGTGGAGATCACCTCGGACGAGGCCACCTCACCGGCGGCCTGTCCCCCCATGCCGTCGGCGATCGCGAGCAGGCGGGGACCGGCGTAACCCGAGTCCTCGTTGCCCTCGCGGATCATGCCCTTGTGCGATCCGGCGGCGAAGCGCAGGGACAGACTCATGCGCACCTGCCCTGTCGACGCTGCCTCGGGGTACAGCCGGTCTCGAGCCACACTGCCCACCCTCCGGTCGGGAGCCTGTGCCGGTCGCCTGTGTCGCCCGTGTCATCCGTGGGCACCGCTGCGGCTCGCTCGCTCCGC
This sequence comes from Streptomyces sp. NPDC006368, assembly GCF_040612535.1. Lineage (NCBI taxonomy): Bacteria > Bacillati > Actinomycetota > Actinomycetes > Kitasatosporales > Streptomycetaceae > Streptomyces > Streptomyces sp. NPDC006368. The sequence continues at coordinate 316,936 of NZ_JBEXQK010000002.1, read as the reverse complement.
TCGCTCATTGTCGTACTACTTCCGCAGCTCGATGACGGTCTTGCCGATGCGGATCGGCGCGCCCAGCGGAATCGGGGTCGGGGTGGTGAGTCGGGTCCGGTCGAGATACGTGCCGTTGGTGGACCCGAGATCCTCGACGATCCACTGGCCGTCACGGTCCGGGTAGATCCTGGCATGCCTGCTGGACGCGTAGTCGTCGTCCAGCACGATCGTGGAGTCGTGCGCGCGGCCCAAAGTGATCGTCTGGCCCTGGAGGGCGACCGTGGTGCCGGTCAGGCTCCCCTCGGACACGACCAGCTTGGTCGGCGCGCCACGGCGCTGACGGCCGGACTGCTGGCGCTGCTGCGGCGGGGCCGCGGCCTGCTGACGGGCGGCCTGCTGCGGACGTGCGGCTTCGCGGCGCGAACCGCGCTGCGTGACGCGCGTACCGAAGAGGTCGCTGCGGATGACCTGAACGGCCACGATGACGAACAGCCACAGTACGGCGAGGAAACCCAACCGCATGACCGTGAGGGTCAGCTCTGACATTGCCCCCGCTTCACCCTTCGGCTTGCCGGTAAACGATGGTGGTACTGCCCACGACGATCCGCGAGCCGTCGCGGAGCGTAGCGCGGGTGGTGTGCTGTCCGTCCACCACGATGCCGTTGGTGGACCCGAGATCCTGGATCGTCGGGGGCGTTCCGGTCCGGATCTCGCAGTGGCGGCGCGATACGCCGGGGTCGTCGATCCGCACGTCGGCTTCGGTGCTGCGGCCCAGCACGAGCGTCGGGCGGGAGATCTGGTGGCGGGTGCCGTTGATCTCGATCCAGCGGCGCACCTGGGCGCCGGGCATGGGGCCCGCGGTGGCCGGCGGGCGGCTCGCGGCGGGGGGACGGGACATCCCGGGCGGCGGTGCCGAGGGCATCGGAGGGGCGCCGGCCGGGGGGTAGCCGTACCCGCCGGGGCGGCCGCTCGGCGGCGGCTCGACCGACGGGGCCGACTGCGGGGACTGTGACGTACTCGACGCCAGGGTGCGGCTGCGCACCCGGTACAGGCCGGTGTCGAGGTCGTCCGCCTTCTCCAGGTGGACCTTGATCGGCCCCATGAAGGTGTACCGCTGCTGCTTGGCGTAGTCGCGGACCAGACCGGACAGCTCGTCGCCGAGCTGGCCCGAGTACGGGCTGAGGCGCTCGTAGTCCGGCGCGCTCAGCTCGACGATGAAGTCGTTCGGGACGACGGTCCGCTCGCGGTTCCAGATCGTCGCGTTGTTGTCGCACTCACGCTGGAGGGCGCCCGCGATCTCGACGGGCTGGACCTCGGACTTGAAGACCTTGGCGAAGGTGCCGTTGACCAGGCCTTCGAGACGCTGCTCGAACCGCTTCAGGACTCCCATGGGGCACCTCCTCCGTCGTTGCCGTCCTGGTACTGCTTACTGATCGTATCCACGCGTCGGGAAATCGGCTGGTTCCCCTTCTCTGCCCTGTGGACGAGTGTCACCTCTCACACGGATCGTAGAGGTGGCCTCCTCACAGTGTCCCGCACCCGGGGTCCACCCTGGAGGAGTGGGTACGGCGGGATCCGGTTCGCCGTGTTCTCCCCTCTTCTCCTCCTTCTCCCCCTGCTCTCTGTTCGCCGCCGGGGGAGCCGAAACAAGGGATGTGAATCCACCCTTCGCCACGTGCTAATCTTCTGATGTCGCCAGGCGCTCCGGCCGAAAAAGCGGGGGCGGACAGCGGCAACACCCAATGCGCGGGTGGCGGAATAGGCAGACGCGCTGGATTCAGGTTCCAGTGCCCGCAAGGGCGTGGGGGTTCAACTCCCCCCTCGCGCACCATGGAGACGGGTCTCCATCAGGACGGAAGTTCTGATGGGGGCCCGTTTCTCGTTGTGCCGGTGGAGGTGGGGCGGGCGCCGGCAGGGTGGGGTTCGGCCCGGCGACCGGTCGACGACTTTCGTGGTGCGGGGGTGCGACGAAAGCGGACCGCGGGGCGCGCGGCGGCGCGCTGTGAGGAGGCCGGGCTGGCGTGGCGGCGCCGAGCGGGCGCGAACGCGAGGTGTCGGCGCCGCTGAGGCGAGGGGCCGTCGAACGCGGACGACGGGAAGCGGCTGCACATGAGCGAGGCCACGGCGAAGACGTATGCGAGCCGGATCCTGGCGAGACTCGGGTCTGAGAACCGGGTGCAGGCGGCGCTGCTGACCCGGGACGCGGGGCTTGAGCCGGCACCTCAGGTCGCGGCGTTGTAGCGCCGTAGGTAGGCGGCGAAGCGGTCGAGGTCGTCGGTGGACCAGTCGGTGAGACGGGCCTGGTACGCGGCGCGGCGGCTGGCGTGGGTGTGCGACAGCAGCCGGCGACCGGCCTCGGTGGGGTGCAGGACGTGGACGCGGTGGTCGTTGTGGTCGGGGCGGCGCTCGACCAGACCCAGCTTCTCGAGCACGGCGACCTGACGGCTGACGGTCGACTTGTCGAGCATGTAGTGGGCGGCGAGGTCCGTGGCGCGGCAGCCGTGGCGGTGGTCGATGTGCGCGAGGAGCGTGTACGACACGAGAGGCAGCTCCGGGTGGACCCGGGCGGCGGCGGCCCGGGCGCGGCGGGCGAACGCCGTCAGCTCACGCAGGATGGTGTCGACGGCGTGCTCGCGGACGTCCGCGTCAGGGAGGGCCCGGTTCTGGGCGGTCTCGCCTCGGAGGGTCTGGTCGTGGACGGGCCGGCCCCGGAGGGCCTGGTCGTGGACGGTCTCGTCGCGCGCCCCGGGCATCGGTCCGGCCTTTCTCGTGCGGGTCGTGCCTGCTCGTACTGCTCGCCTACTGCTCGGACCTGCTCGTGCTGCTTGCCGGTGCGGGCAGCGGGTACGAAGTGGCGGGTACCGCGGGGACGGCAGGTTATCCACAGTGGCGGTTGTCCACAGGGGAGGACGTGTGCGCGGCGGCGGCGGTACGGTCTGGGGCAGTCGAGGGCGGTTGTCAGCCACGTGATCGGTCGGGACGGGGGCTTCATGTACGAGGGCGAGGCGGCGGCGGTGCCGGCGCGGCGGGCGGACGCCGGTGCCGGCGGCGGTGCGGATCGCATCCCGGATGTGCCCGGGTTCGCGCCACGGGCCGTCGGGGCGGCGGGGGCGGCGGGGGAATCACCCAAGACGCGAGGCAAAGCCCTCCGTGACCGGGTGCCCAGGGCTTCGCACGCCTCGCTGGTGCTCGCCGAGGGCCGCCCGGACGCGGTGCGCGCGGTCGAGGAGTCCAACCAGGGGCGGGTACCGGCGCTGACGCCGATACGGGTGGGCAGGATGACCGCCACGCCCTTCGCGTTTCTGCGCGGCGCCGCCGGATTGATGGCGCATGACCTGGCGGGGACGCCGGTCACCGGGGTGGGCGCCCAGATATGCGGCGACGCGCACGCGGCGAACTTCGGGCTGTACGGCGATGCCCGCGGCGGGCTCGTCATCGACCTGAACGACTTCGACGAGACGGTGTTCGGTCCCTGGGAGTGGGACGTCAAGCGGCTCGCGACGTCCCTGGTGCTCGCCGGCCGCGTGGCGGGCGCGGACGAGGACGTGTGCCGGGCGGCTGCGTTCGACGCCGTGGGCGCCTACCGGCGGACCATGCGGCTACTGGCCAGGCTGCCGGTACTGGACGCGTGGAACGCCATCGCCGACGAGGAGCTCGTCTCGCACACGGACGCGCGGGACCTGCTCGGCACGCTGGAGCGGGTCTCGGAGAAGGCGCGCAACAACACCAGTGCGCGCTTCGCCGCCAAGTCGACGGAGGCGTGCGAGGACGGCGGGCGGCGGTTCGTGGACGCGCTGCCCGTGCTGCGCCGGGTGCCGGACGCGGAGGCGGCGGCGGTCGCCGCGTCGCTCGGGGACTATGTGCGGACGCTGCCGGAGGACCGGCTGCCGCTGCTGGCGCGGTACGCGATCCACGACGTGGCGTTCCGCGTGGTGGGCACCGGGAGCGTGGGCACCCGGTCCTACGTGGTGCTGCTGCTCGACCACCGGGGCGAGGCACTGGTGCTGCAGGTGAAGGAGGCCCGGCCCTCGGCGCTGTTGCCGCACGTGACCGGGGTGGGGTTCGCGGCGCCGGAGGTGGAGCACGAGGGCCGGCGCGTGGTCCTCGGGCAGAAGCGGATGCAGGTGGTCAGTGACAACCTGCTGGGCTGGACGACGGTCGACGGCAGGCCGTACCAGGTGCGGCAGTTCCGCAACCGCAAGGGCAGCGTGGACCCGGCGGCGCTCTCGGCCGACCAGCTCGACGACTACGGGCGCATGACCGGCGCCCTGCTCGCCCGGGCGCACGCGCACAGCGCCGACCCGCGCCTGATCGCCGGGTACTGCGGGAAGAACGACGAGTTCGACGAAGCGGTGGCGGGGTTCGCCGTGGCGTACGCGGACCGGACGGAGGCGGATCACGCGGAGCTCGTGACGGCCGTCAGGAACGGGCGGATGGCCGCCGAGCCGGGGGTGTAGCGGCTCGGGGTCCATCCGCCCGTACGCTGGTCGGGTGACGACCCCGAGCGACGACGTGACCGGCGAGCAGAGCACCGCGCAGACCTCCGAGCAGGCCTGCCCGCGGACCTCCGAGCAGCCCTCGGAGCACCCCTCGGAGCAGGACTCCACGGAGGCCCCCGCGCAGAGCGGCAGCGAGCGTCCAGAGGCACGGCTGGAGCGGGCGGTGCGCGCGGCCGAGCAGGCGCTGATCGAGTTCGAGATCGCGGTGGAGACCTTCCGGGTCGAGGTGGAGAACTTCTCCCGGCTGCACCACCAGAAGCTCGGTCCGATGTACTCGCGCCTGGACGAGCTCGACGCGCTCATCGCGGAGGCGCGGGCCGCCCGCACCGGCGATCCCGAGGACCTGCGCAAGGCGCGGGAAGCCCGGGCGATGGTGCAGCCGATGCCGGGGGTGGAGGAACTGTTCCACAGCTGGATCGACTCCGACGGCCTGTCCGCCGAGGCCGCCGCCATGCTCACCGACCGGCCCGTGCAGCCGCCGAAGCGGGTGCGGGTCAGCGACGAGGTGCGCAAGCTCTACCGCGAGCTCGCCCGCAAGGCTCACCCGGACCTGGCACGGGAGGAAGCGGAACGACAGCGGCGCGAGGAGTTCATCACCCGTGTGAACGCCGCCTACTCCCGCGGGGACGAGGCACTGCTGCGTGAGCTGTCCGACGAGTGGGCGAGGGGCCCGGTGGAGGCGGCGGACGAGCTGAGTGAGGCCGAGGAGCTCTATGCCCGGCTCGACTGGCTGGCCCGGCGCAAGGAGCTGCTGACCATCGTGGCGCGGGACCTGGAGGACAGTGCGATCGGCGCGATGCTGCGGATGGCGCCCGACGACCCGGACCGGCTCCTGGACGAGATCGCCGAGCAGCTGCTGGCGCAGGTCGCGGAGCGTGAGGCGGAGCTCGCCGCGCTGGTGCGGTAGGTGCAGTAGGTTCGAGAGGTTCGAGCTGTTCGGTAGGACGTCGGTACGGGACGTCGGTACGACGAGAGAAGGCGTGACCCCATGAACTTCGCACCGCTGCCCACGGTGGATGCCGCGTCGGTGCCGGCCGACGGGCTGGTGCTGGACGTCCGCGAGGCCGACGAGTGGGAGGCCGGGCATGTCGAGGGTGCGCTGCACGTGCCGATGAGCGACTTCGTGGCCCGCTTCGGCGAGGTGACGGAGGCGGTGGCCGACGGACGGCGCGCCTACGTCATGTGCCGCGTCGGCGGCAGGTCCGCGCAGGTCACCCAGTACCTGGTGCAGCAGGGCATCGACGCCGTGAACGTCGACGGCGGCATGCTCGCCTGGGACGGTGCCGGCCGCCCCATGGTCACCGACAACGGCACCCCGCCCTTCGTCCTGTAGGCGCCCGGCGGCAACCGGCCCGGTCGGCTGCCCGCCCGGGGGTCACCCGGCCGCCGTGCCGCCCCGCGGACCCGCCGCTGGGGCGGCCCGGGCTTCCGGGTCGGCCGGGCTTCTGGGCCGACCCGGCACATGAGCTCAGCGGTCGAAGTCGAGCTCCACCTCCGACGTGACCGGGTGGGACTGACAGGCCAGGACGTAACCCGCTTCCGTCTCCTCGGGCTCCAGCGCGTAGTTGCGGTCCATCCGCACCTCGCCGCTGACCAGGAATGCCCGGCAGGTCCCGCAAACGCCGCCCTTGCAGGCGTACGGCGCGTCCGCACGCACCCGCAGCACCGTCTCCAGCAGGGTCTCCGTCTCCCGCACCGGCCAGGTACCGGACCTGCCGTCCAGCGTCGCGGTGAGCGTGGCGTGCGCGGCCACCGCGCCGGCCCGGACGGCGGCGGGTGTCGAGCCGTCGTCCACATGGAAGATCTCCTGGTGGATGCGGCCGCGATCCACACCGAGCCACCGTAGCGCCCGCTCGGCGCCCTGGACGAGCCCGAAGGGCCCGCACAGGTACCAGCCGTCGACCTCGTCGACCGTCAGCAGCCGCGGCAGCAGCCCGGTCAGCCGCTCCCGGTCCAGCCGACCGGAGGGCAGCCCCGCCTGCTGCTCCTCCCGGGACAACACGGTGACCAGCTGGAAGCGGTCGGGGAAGCGGTCCTTCAGGTCGGCGACCTCATCGAGGAACATCGCCGAGGCGGCGGTGCGGTCACTGCGTATCAGGCAGAACCGTGCCTCCGGCTCCCGCTCCAGCACCGTCGTTGCCATGGACAGAACCGGGGTGATGCCGCTGCCGCCGACGATCGCCGCGAAGTGACCGGGGCGCGGCGCCAGCAGGAACCGGCCCATCGGCTCCATGACCTCCACCGTGTCACCGGCGGCCAGGTCCTTCAGCGCGTACGTCGAGAACTCACCGCCGTCCACCAGCCGGATGGCCACCCGCACCACCGGGTCCACTCCGGGCGGGGCGGCGGGGGAGCAGATGGAGTACGTACGGCGGATCTCCTCGCCGCCCGGCGTGGCGCGGCGCAGCGTCACGTGCTGACCGGGGGTGTGGCGGAAGGCCTCGCGCAGCTCGGGCGGCACGGCGAAGGTGACGGCCACCGAGTCGTCCGTGAGCCGCTCGACCTCGCTCACCCGGAGCGGGTGGAACATCTACAACTCCTTGAAGTGGTCGAACGGTTCACGGCAGGCGGTGCAGCGGCGCAGCGCCTTGCAGGCGGTGGAGGAGAACCGGCTCAGCAGCTCGGTGTCGGTCGAGCCGCAGTGCGGGCAGCGGATGGCGAGCGTGAGCGGCACCGGTCCGCCGGCCGTGCGGTCCGCCGGGCCCTGCGGGCGGGGCGGGGCTATGCCGAACTCCAACAGCTTGCGCCGGCCCTCCGCGCTGATGTCGTCGGTCGACCAGGCAGGGGAGAGGACGGTCATCACCGTCACGTCCGGTACGCCGTGGTCGTGCAGCACCCGTTCGATGTCGGAAGACATCGCCTCGATCGCCGGGCACCCGGTGTACGTCGGGGTCAGCCGCACCTCGACGCTGCCGGGCCCGCGGACGTGCACGCCGCGCAGCACCCCGAGCTCCTCCAGCGACAGCACGGGCAGCTCCGGATCGGGCACCGCACCGGCCAGTCGGCTCAGCTCCTCCTCGAGCGCCGTGAGGGAGGTCTCCCCGGGAGCCGTCGCGGCCCCGGCCCCGGCTCCGGTCCCGCACCCGGCCCCGGTCGCGGCGGGCGCGGTCCCGGTCGGTGTCGTCGGCTCCGACGCGCGCGCCGTGCCGGTCACCATGTCGCGCCCGGGTGGCTGCGGTGCAGGTGCTGCATCTCGGCGAGCATCCGGCCGAACGACTCCGTGTGCAGGCCCTGCCGCCCGGCGCCCGCGCTCCAGGCGCCGCTGCGCGGACCCTCCGGCACGGTGAGCGTGGCCCGCTCCAGGACCGCCGTGACCGAGGTCAGCCAGTCGGCCTCCAGCTCCCGCCAGTCGATGTCCAGGCCTTCCACCGGCTGGAACGGCTCACCGGTGAAGCGCCACAGCGCCTCGCAGGCCCGCCGCATCCGTTGGTGGCTCTCGGCGGTGCCGTCACCGAGTCGCAGCGTCCACTGCTCGGCGTGGTCCTGGTGGTAGGCGACCTCCTTGACCGCCTTCGCCGCGAGCCCGGCGAGATCGCCCTGACCCGTGGATGCCAGGCGCCCGTAGAGCAGCCGTTGATAGGTGGAGAAGTACAGCTGGCGGGCGATGGTGTGGGCGAAGTCGCCGTTCGGCTGCTCGACCAACTGGACGTTGCGGAAGGCGCGCTCCTCGCGCAGATACGCCAGCTCGTCCTCGTCGCCCACCAGGGAGAGCAGCACCCGGGCCTGACCGAGCAGGTCGAGCGCGATGTTGGCGAGCGCGACCTCCTCCTCCAGCGCGGGGGCGTGGCCGGCCCACTCACCCAGCCGGTGCGACAGCACCAGCGCGTCGTCGCCGAGGGCGAGCACCGCCGCGGCGTTCACCGTCGTCGTCACAGGTGCTGCACCCCCTCGGGGATGTCGTAGAAGGTCGGGTGCCGGTACGGCTTGTCCGCGGCCGGTTCGAAGAACGGGTCCTTCTCGTCGGGAGAGGACGCGGTGATGGCGGCGGACGGCACCACCCACAGGGAGACGCCCTCGCTGCGCCGGGTGTACAGGTCGCGGGCGTTGCGCAGGGCCATCTCCGCGTCCGGGGCGTGCAGGCTTCCCGCATGGGTGTGGGACAGCCCGCGCCTGGAGCGCACGAACACCTCCCACAGCGGCCAGTCGCTGGTCGTCATGAAGTCGCCTCCCCGTGCTTCGCGGCGTACGCCGCCGCCGCTTCCCTGACCCAGGCGCCCTCTTCGTGCGCCCGGCGCCGCTGGGTGATCCGCTGTTCGTTGCAGGGCCCGTTGCCCTTGAGGACGTCCCAGAACTCCGCCCAGTCGATGGGACCGAAGTCGTAGTGCCCGCGCTCCTCGTTCCACCGCAGATCCGGGTCGGGGAGGGTGAGCCCGAGCGCCTCCGCCTGCGGGACGCAGATGTCGACGAAACGCTGGCGCAGCTCGTCGTTGGAGTGCCGCTTGATCTTCCAGGCCATCGACTGCGCCGAGTGCGCCGACTCGTCGTCCGGCGGCCCGAACATCATGAGCGACGGCCACCACCAGCGGTCCACCGCGTCCTGCGCCATCGCGTGCTGCTCGGGTGTGCCGCGCGAGAGGGCGAGCAGCGCTTCGTACCCCTGGCGCTGGTGGAAGGACTCCTCCTTGCAGACGCGGACCATCGCGCGGGCGTAAGGGCCGTACGAGCAGCGGCACAGCGGGACTTGGTTGGTGATCGCCGCACCGTCCACGAGCCAGCCGATGGCACCGACGTCCGCCCAGGTCAGCGTGGGGTAGTTGAAGATCGAGGAGTACTTCTGGCGGCCGGAGTGGAGCTTGTCGAGCAGCTCGTCGCGACCCACTCCGAGCGTCTCGGCGGCGCTGTAGAGGTACAGGCCGTGACCGGCCTCGTCCTGGACCTTGGCGATCAGGATCGCCTTGCGCCGCAGGGAGGGCGCGCGGGTGATCCAGTTCGCCTCGGGCTGCATGCCGATGATCTCGGAGTGCGCGTGCTGGGCGATCTGCCGGACGAGTGAGGCGCGGTACGCGTCAGGCATCCAGTCGCGTGGCTCGATCCGCTCGTCGGCGGCCACGGCGGCGTCGAACATCGCCTCGTACGCCTGCTCCGCGTCCGTAGTAACTGCCGTGGACACTGCCGTCATCAGGCCCCCTACCGACCGATCGTTCGGTTGAATGACTTCAATGGTGGGTCGGCGGCCCGTATGGTGTCAACCCTGTGGATAACTGCGGTGGATCGATGCGGATGGATGCGGATCGGGGCGGGATGGACGCGTACGACAACGGGAGCGGGCGCATCGGGCCACCGCCGAACTCCCGGGACGGTGACCGGGCCCAGGCCGGAGACACCCCGGACCGGATGACCGGCCGCCCGGCGGCCACCGCCCCCGAGGCGCCGCGGCCCCCCGGGATATCCGCCGGCCTCCCCGGTGAGGCCGGCCGGCCGCCCCACTCCGGGCACGCGGTCCCCGGCGGGATAGCCGGGCTTTCTCTGCCGTATCAAGTGGTCGCCTCCGTCGCTCTGGCCGGTATCGCCGTCTTCGCCTGCTTCCACCTGGCCATGGTCTTTCTGCACGTCGCGCCGTCGAACACGCTCACGAAGCAGCACGGCAAAGCGGTGGACCAATGGGTCTTCCCCGAGTTCGAGCAGAACTGGAAGCTCTTCGCGCCCAACCCGCTCCAGCAGAACATCGCCGTTCACGTCCGCGCAGAGGTCACCGGCCCCGAGGGCAAGCGCCGGACCACCCCGTGGATCAACCTCTCGGCCGACGACGGCGAGGCCATCCGGGGCAACCTCCTCCCGAGCCATGTCAACCAGAACGAGCTGCGCCGCGGCTGGGACTTCTTCGTGAACACGCACACCGGCGACAACCGCCCCAACGGCCTGCGCGGCGAGCTCTCCGAGCGCTACATCCGCCGTATCGCGATGCTCCGCCTGGAGGCCCACGACCTCGGCGGCCGGATCGAGCGGATCCAGCTGCGCTCCTCCACACGGGGCATCGACGCGCCCGCGTGGAGCAAGGAGAGGACCGACACCCGGGCCTACTACCGCACGCTCCCCTGGTGGACGGTGACCGCCGCCGACCTGCCGGAAGCCGCGAACGGCGGCCGTACGGAGGCGGACCGGTGAACCCGACGACATCCGGCGCCGCATCCGGCGCTCCGGCACCCGGCGCTCCGGCACCCGGTGCTCCTGCCTCCGCGGGCGCTCCTGCCTCCGCGGGCGACGTTCCTGCCTCCGACGGGGCTCCCGTGCCCGGCCGGGCGTCCGGCCCGGGGACGCCCGACCGCCGGCTCGCCCGAGCCATCCAGCGCGTCACCGCCACGGCCCTCGGCCCGTACCAGACCGCCGTCGTCCGCATCGGCTTCGCCGCCGCCTGGCTGTTCTTCCTGCTGCGCGAACTCCCCCACCGCCGTGAGCTGTACGGCCCCGATGGCCCCTGGTCGTGGGAGATGGGCCGGCAGCTGATCGCGAACAACCGGTCGTTCACCGTCCTGATGTGGTCGGACAGCGCGATCTGGTTCGAGATCGTGTACGCGGTGGCCATGCTCTCCAGCGTGCTGCTGCTTATCGGCTGGCGCACCCGGACCGTGTCCGTGCTGTTCATGGTCGGGGTGCTGTCGCTCCAGAACCGCTCCATCTTCATGGGCGACGGCGGCGACAACGTCATCCACCTCGTGGCGATCTACCTCGTCCTCACCCGCTGCGGACAGGTCTGGTCCCTGGACGCCCGCCGGGCCCGGCGCACCGCGCAGGCGGCCTCCGGCCGGTCCCGGGACCTTGTCGGCCCCACCCTCTGGATCGTGCTGGGATGCGGTCTGGTGGCGGCCACCCTGCTCGGTGACCGCACCGGTGAGACCTGGATGCTGGTGCTCCTGTGGCTGCTGTGGGTGGCGCAGGGGCTGTGGTGGGTGGCGTGCCGGTACGCGCCGGGCGAGCCGCGCGTACTGCTCGACGTCCTGGCCAACCTGACCCACAACGCCGCCCTCGCCGTGATCATGGCCGAGGTCTGTCTGATCTACGCCACGGCCGGCTGGTACAAGATCCAGGGCTCGCGCTGGCAGGACGGCACCGCGCTGTACTACCCGCTCCGGCTGGACTACTTCACACCCTGGCCGTTCCTCTCCGACCTCCTCGCCGGCAGTGGTGTCATCGTGATGCTGCTGACCTACGGCACGGTCATCGTCCAGGTCGCCTTCCCCTTCACCCTGTTCAACCGGCGGGTCAAGAACGTCCTGCTCGTCGCGATGATGCTGGAGCACGCGGGTATCGCGCTGCTGCTCGGGCTGCCGTTCTTCTCGCTCGCCATGATCGCCGCCGATGCCGTTTTCCTGCCGACGGTCTTCCTGCTGTGGCTCGGCGGCCGGGTCCGGCGCGGCCGTGAGCGGCTGCGGCCGGTTGCGCGCCGGCCGGTGCCCGGGCAGCGGCGTACGGCCGAGGAGCACGCTCCGCGTACTCTCGTCGGGTGAGCAGCGAGACCCGGACGGACGCCCCCACGGGCGTCGAGCCCCTCCAGTACGACGACGGCTACGGCCCCGAGGTCGGCGTCGGACCGCACCCCCGGCCCTGGCCGGAGGGCGAGCGGTACGACCCCGAGCTGCTCGCCGGAGGCGACCGGCGCAACGTCGTCGACCGGTACCGGTACTGGACACGCGAGGCGATCGTCGCCGACCTGGACACCCGGCGCCACGACTTCCATGTCGCCGTGGAGAACTGGGGCCACGACTTCAACATCGGCTCGGTCGTGCGCACCGCCAACGCCTTCCTGGCGAAGGAGATCCACATCGTGGGCCGCAGGCGCTGGAACCGGCGCGGTGCGATGGTCACCGACCGGTACCAGCATGTGCGCCACCACCCGGGCACCGAGTCGCTGACCGCGTGGGCCGCCGCCGAGGGGCTGCCCATCATCGGCATCGACAACCTCCCGGGGGCGGTCCCCCTGGAGCGCACCGAGCTGCCGCGCCGCTGCGTGCTGCTGTTCGGGCAGGAAGGGCCGGGCCTCACGGAGGAGGCCCGTGAGCACGCGGCCATGGTCTGCTCGATCGCCCAGTTCGGCTCCACCCGGTCGATCAACGCGGGCGCCGCCGCGGCGATCGCCATGCACGCCTGGGTGCAGCGGTACGCGGAGATCGCCGCGCCGGAGGCGTAGCCCCGGGCGCCGGCTACGCCGGTCCGGGGCCGCCCCTGGAGCCGTTACGCCGGGCGCCGCACCTCGACCACGCGGAAGCGGTTCGCCACGAAGGCCGCGTCGCACAGGGCGGCGTTCGCCGCCGGGTTGCCGCCGGAGCCGTGGAAGTCGGAGAAGGCCGCCGTCTGGTTGACGTACACCCCGCCCGTCAGGTTCAGCGACAGCTGCGCCGACTCCTCCAGGCAGACCTCCTCGACCGCCCGCTCGACCTCCGCCGAGGTGGTGTAGGCGCCGACGGTCATCGCGCCCTTCTCGCGCACCGTGCGCCGCAGCAGCTCCAGCGCGTCGGCGGTCGAGTCGACCAAGACCGCGAAGGCCACCGGTCCGAAGCACTCCGACATGTACGCCGCCTCCGCGTCGGGCTTGGCGCCGTCCAGCTTGACGATCACGGGCGTGCGGACAACCGCGTCCGGGAAGTCGGGGTTCGCGACCTCGCGGGAGGCCAGGGCGACCTCGCCGAGCCCGGACGCCGCTTCCAGGCGGGCCTTGACCTCCGGGTTGACCAGGGCGCCCAGCAGGGCGTTCGCCCGGGCGTCGTCGCCCAGCAGCCCCTCCACCGCGCCCGCCACGTCGGTGACCACCTCGTCGTACGACTTCGGTCCGGCGTCCGTGGAGATGCCGTCGCGCGGAATGAGCAGGTTCTGTGGGGTGGTGCACATCTGGCCGCTGTACAGGGAGAGGGAGAAGGCCAGGTTGGACAGCATGCCCTTGTAATCGTCGGTGGAGTCGACCACGACGGTGTTGACACCGGCCTTCTCCGTGTAGACCTGCGCCTGCCGCGCGTTGGCCTCCAGCCAGTCGCCGAAGGAGGTGGAGCCGGTGTAGTCGATGATCCGGATCTCGGGGCGGACCGCCAGCTCCTTGGCGATGCCCTCGCCCGGCCGCTCCACGGCCAGCGCCACGAGGTTCGGGTCGTACCCCGCCTCGGCCAGCACCTCGCGGGCCACCCGCACGGTCAGCGCCAGCGGCAGGACCGCGCGCGGGTGCGGCTTGACCAGGACCGGGTTGCCGGTGGCGAGGGAGGCGAACAGGCCGGGGTAGCCGTTCCACGTCGGGAAGGTGTTGCAGCCGATCAGCAGCGAGATGCCGCGCCCGGCCGGCGTGAACGTCTTGCGCAGCTCCAGCGGGTCTCGCTTGCCCTGCGGCTTGGACCAGTCGGCCGTCAGGGGCGTGCGCGTCTGCTCGGCGTACGCGTACGCCACGGCCTCCAGGCCGCGGTCCTGCGCGTGCGGCCCGCCCGCCTGGAACGCCATCATGAACGCCTGCCCGCTGGTGTGCATCACCGCGTGCGCGAACTCGTGCGTGCGGGCGCTGATCCGGGCCAGGATCTCCAGACACACCAGGGCACGGGTCTGCGGACCCGCGTCCCGCCAGGCGGCCATGCCGGCGCGCATCGCGGGAAGCAGGACGTCCACGTCGGCGTGCGGATACTCCACGCCCAACTCAGGGCCGTACGGAGACACTTCGCCGCCCGTCCAGCCGTCCGTGCCGGGCTGGTCCAGCTCGAAGCGGCTGTGCAGGGTCGCCTTGTGCGCCTCCAGGCCGTCGGCGGCGCTCAGCGAGCCGTTCTCTCCGTACGCCTTGGGGTGCTCCGGGTGCGGGGACCAGTAGGCCCGGGTGCGGATCGCCTCGAGGGCCTGGTCCAGGGTGGGCCGGTGCCTCTCGGACAGGTGGTCGGTGGTGAGCTGAGCGGCGGCCATGACGGACCAACTCCTCGTCGAGCTGGGCAGGGACAGGCGGACAGAGCTAGAGTAACCGAACGATCGGTCGGGACAAGGGGGCCTCCCGAACCTGTGGACAACTCATCGGGGAGGATCACTGTCATGACCGACAACAAGCCCGTCGAGCGCAGCCGCACCGTCGCCGTCGTCGGCACCGGCACCATGGGTCAGGGCATCGCCCAGGTCGCCCTCGTCGCCGGCCACCCCGTACGCCTCCACGACACCGTGCCCGGGCGCGCGCGGCAGGCCGCAGCCGCCATCACCGGACGGCTCGACCGGCTGGTCGAGAAGGGCCGCCTCGCCCCGGACGCGCGGGACGCCGCCACGGCACGCCTGTACCCGGCGGACACCCTCGATGACCTCGCCGACGCGGCCCTCGTCATCGAGGCGGTCGTCGAACAGCTGCCGGTCAAGCAGGAACTCTTCGCCGCGCTGGAGAAGATCGTCGCCGACGACTGTCTCCTCGCCACCAACACCTCATCGCTCTCCGTCACCGCCATCGCCGGAGCGCTGCGTCTGCCGGGCCGCTTCGTCGGCATGCACTTCTTCAATCCCGCCCCGCTGCTCCCCCTGGTCGAGATCGTCAGCGGCTTCGCCACCGACGCCACCGCCGCCACGCGCGCGTACGCCACGGCCAAGGAGTGGGGAAAGACACCGGTCCGCTGCACCGACACCCCGGGCTTCATCGTCAACCGCATCGCCCGCCCCTTCTACGCCGAGGCGCTGCGGCTCCACGAGGAGCGGGTCGCCGACCCGGCCACCATCGACGCCGTATTGCGCGAGTGCGGCGGCTTCAGGATGGGCCCCTTCGAGCTCACCGACCTCATCGGGCAGGACGTCAACGAAGCCGTGACGCGGTCCGTGTGGGAGTCCTTTTACCAGGACCCCAAGTTCACCCCGTCCCTCGCCCAGCGGCGCCTGGTCGAGTCGGGGCGCCTGGGCCGCAAGACGGGCCAGGGCTGGTACGCGCACGCCGACGGCGCCGAGCGCCCGCAGCCGCGAACCGAAGCCCCCGCGCCGGCGCCGGCGTCGGTCACCGTCCATGGCCACCTCGGCCACGCCGAGCCCCTCGTCCGCCTGATCCAAGAAGCCGGGATCAAGGTGCGCCGCCGCAAGCACGGCAGGCACCTCACCCTCCCCGGCGGCGGACAGCTGGGCCTCCCGGACGGCGAGACCGTCTTCGAGTACGAGGGCGACGAGATCATCTACTTCGACGTCGCCCACGACTACACCACGGCCACCAGGATCGCCCTCTCCACCGCCCCGACCACGTCTTCCGAGACCCTCCGGGAGGCCGTCGGCCTCTTCCAGGCGCTCGGCAAGGACGTCACGGTGATCGGCGACGTCCCCGGCATGATCGTCGCCCGTACGGTCGCGATGCTGATCGACCTCGCCGTGGACGCCGTCGACCGCGGCGTCGCCTCCGCCGAGGACATCGACACGGCCATGCGCCTGGGCGTCAACTACCCGGCCGGGCCGTCCGAATGGGCCGCCCGGCTCGGCTACGCGTACGTGTCCGAACTGCTCGGCGCGCTGCACGAGCGGTACCCGACCGGCCGTTACGCCCCCTGCCTCGGCCTCCGGCGCATGGAGCACGAGGAGAGGGCCGCGATGAAGGACCAGGACATCCGATGACCACCGCCAAGCGCGACACGTACACCCCCGAGACGCTGCTCTCCGTCGCCGTCCGCGTCTTCAACGACCGCGGTTATGACGGCACGTCCATGGAGCACCTCTCCAAGGCGGCCGGCATCTCCAAGTCCTCGATCTACCACCACGTCGCGGGCAAGGAGGAACTGCTGCGGCGCGCCGTCAGCCGCGCGCTCGACGGTCTCTTCGCGGTCCTCGACGAGCCGGGCGCCGCGCGCGGACGGGCCGTAGAACGCGTCGAGTACGTGACGCGGCGCACCGTCGAGGTGCTCATGGACGAACTGCCCTACGTCACTCTGCTGCTGCGCGTACGGGGCAACACGACGACCGAGCGGTGGGCCCTGGAGCGGCGCCGCGAGTTCGACCACCGCGTCGCCGACCTGCTCAAAGCCGCCGCAGCCGACGGGGACCTCCGCGACGACGTGGACATACGGCTCGCCACCCGGCTGCTGTTCGGCATGATCAACTCGCTGGTGGAGTGGTACCGGCCCCAACCGGGCGGCGACACCGACCGGCAGCAGCTCGTCGACACCGTCGTACGGCTCGCCTTCGACGGGCTGCGCACCGGGCACTGACAGCGGACGGGTGTCTCCCCGAGCTGCCGGATCTCTCGTCCGTCAGATCTCGTCGGTCAGGGCCCGTCGCTGCACATCCGTCTCCTCGAAGACCAGCAGCGTCCGCGTGGAGAGCACCTCCGGAATCGCCTGGAGCCTGGTCAGGACCAGCTCGCGCAGGGTGCGGTTGTCCGGCGTGTGCACCAGCAGCAGCACGTCGAAGTCGCCGCTCACCAGGGCGATGTGCGCCGCCCCCGGCAGCGCCTGCAACTGCTCGCGCACCGTGCGCCAGGAGTTCTGCACGATCTTGAGAGTGATGTACGCGGAGGCCCCCTGGCCCGCCCGCTCGTGGTTGACCCGCGCGCTGAATCCGCGTATCACGCCGTCGTCGATGAGCCGGTTGATCCGCGCGTAGGCGTTGGCACGCGACACATGGACCCGGTCGGCCACGGAGCGTATCGAAGCGCGACCATCCGTTTGGAGGATCCGCAGGATGTCTCGGTCGATCGCGTCCAGCGGGCGTGGCGCCTCGTCCGGCTCACCGCCCGCCGGTCTCTGCTCCCGGCCCTCGGCCATTTGTTCAGCTGCCATGTCCCCCCGCCTCTCTCGCATGGACGACCTGCCTCCATCCCAGGCTGTGGAGAACCGTTTGTCCACAGGGTGAAGGCGCCTGTAGCCAAAATGGATCCACGACCGAACAATCGGTAGGTGAGGCGCGTCACAGTCGCGCCCCCCTTCGGGTTCCATGCCCGCTCCCACGAGGAGGTGCTGTCATGACGGTCCAAGAGCTGCCCGGTGCGGCCCCTTACCGGCCCACCCCGCCCCCGGCGTGGAAGCCGCGCACCGACCCCGCACCGCTGCTCCCGGACCCCGAGCCGTACCGGGTCCTCGGCACGGACGCCGTGGCCGGGTTCTCCCCCGAGCTGCTGCGCCGGCTGTACGCCGAGCTGGTGCGCGGCCGCCGGTACAACACTCAGGCGACGGCCCTCACCAAGCAGGGCAGGCTCGCGGTGTACCCGTCCAGCACCGGCCAGGAGGCCTGCGAGGTCGCCGCCGCGCTCGTCCTGGAGGACCGGGACTGGCTCTTCCCCTCGTACCGCGACACCCTCGCCGCCGTGGCGCGTGGGCTCGACCCCGTACAGGCCCTGACCCTGCTGCGGGGCGACTGGCACACCGGGTACGACCCGCGCGAGCACCGCATCGCCCCGCTGTGCACCCCACTCGCCACCCAGCTGCCGCACGCGGTGGGCCTGGCCCACGCCGCCCGCCTCAAGGGCGACGACGTGGTCGCGCTCGCCATGGTCGGCGACGGCGGCACCAGCGAGGGCGACTTCCATGAGGCGCTCAACTTCGCGGCTGTCTGGCAGGCACCGGTCGTCTTCCTCGTGCAGAACAACGGCTTCGCCATCTCCGTGCCGCTCGCCAAGCAGACCGCGGCGCCGTCCCTGGCCCACAAGGCCGTCGGGTACGGCATGCCGGGCCGGCTCGTCGACGGCAACGACGCGGCCGCGGTGCACCAGGTCCTGTCCGAGGCGGTGGCCCGCGCCCGGCGCGGCGGCGGACCGACGCTCGTGGAGGCCGTGACGTACCGCATCGACGCCCACACCAACGCCGACGACGCGACGAGGTACCGGGGCGACGGCGAGGTGGAGACGTGGCGCGCCCACGACCCGATCCGCCTGCTGGAGGGCGAGTTGACCGAGCGGGGTCTGCTCGACGAGGACGGCATACGGCAGGCGGCGGAGCAGGCCGAGACCATGGCGGTGCGGCTGCGCGAGCGGATGAACGCGGACGCGCCGCTCGAACCGATGGACCTGTTCGCGCATGTCTTCGCCGAGCAGACGGCACAACTGCGGGAGCAGGCGGCGCAGTTGCGTGCCGAGCTCGACGCCGAGAGCGAGGCGTGATGACGACCGTGGCACCCACGTCCACGACCAGGAAACCGGCCAAGCCCGCCACCATGGCCCAGGCCCTGCAGCGCGCCATGCGCGACGCGATGGCCGAGGACCCGACCGTCCACGTCCTGGGCGAGGACGTCGGCACCCTCGGTGGGGTCTTCCGGGTCACGGACGGGCTCGCCAAGGAGTTCGGCGAGGACCGCTGCACGGACACCCCGCTCGCCGAGGCCGGGATCCTGGGGACGGCCGTCGGCATGGCGATGTACGGGCTGCGCCCGGTCGTCGAGATGCAGTTCGACGCCTTCGCCTACCCGGCGTTCGAGCAGCTGATCAGCCACGTCGCGCGGATGCGCAACCGTACGCGCGGCGCGATGCCGATGCCGCTGGTGGTGCGCGTGCCGTACGGCGGTGGGATCGGCGGCGTCGAGCACCACAGCGACTCGTCCGAGGCGTACTACATGGCGACTCCGGGGCTCCATGTCGTCACGCCCGCGACCGTCGACGACGCGTACGGGCTGCTGCGGGCGGCGATCGCCTCCGACGACCCGGTGGTCTTCCTGGAGCCGAAGCGGCTCTACTGGTCGAAGGCCGAGTGGTCGCCGGACGCGCCGACGGCGGTGGAGCCCATCGGGCGCGCGATGGTGCGGCGCACGGGGCGCAGCGCCACACTCATCACGTACGGGCCGTCCGTGCCGGTCTGCCTGGAGGCCGCGGAGGCGGCACGGGCGGAGGGCTGGGACCTGGAGGTCGTCGACCTGCGGTCGCTGGTGCCGTTCGACGACGAGACGGTGTGCGCGTCCGTCCGGCGCACGGGGCGCGCGGTCGTCGTCCACGAGTCGTCCGGCTTCGGCGGGCCCGGCGGCGAGATCGCCGCTCGCGTCACGGAGCGCTGCTTCCACCATCTGGAGGCGCCGGTGCTGCGGGTGGCCGGGTTCGACATCCCGTATCCGCCGCCGATGCTGGAGCGGCACCATCTGCCCGGTGTGGACCGGGTGCTGGACGCGGTGGCGCGACTGCAGTGGGAGGCGGGGAGCTGATGGCCCGGGTTCTGGAGTTCAAGCTGCCGGACCTCGGCGAAGGACTCACCGAGGCGGAGATCGTACGGTGGCTGGTCGACGTCGGGGACGTCGTCGCCGTCGACCAGCCGGTCGTCGAGGTCGAGACCGCGAAGGCGATGGTGGAGGTGCCGTGCCCGTACGGGGGCGTGGTGACCGCGCGGTTCGGTGAGGAGGGCACGGAACTGCCCGTCGGCGCGCCGCTGTTGACGGTGGCGGTCGGCGCGGCGGAGACGGTGGCCTCTCCGGGCGCCCCCGGGGAGGCGGCGCCGAGCGCGCGGGCGGCTGCGGACGGGCACGCCGCGGCGGGCCCGGGTGCGGGCCCCGAAGCGGCTCCGGGTGCGGGTTCGGGTGCGGCGGGCTCCTCCGACGAGGGGTCGGGGAACGTCCTCGTCGGGTATGGGACGGGCGCGCCCGTGGCCCGCCGCCGTCGGGTCCGGGCGGCGCAGGCCGCGCTCGCGGTGAACGGTTCGGCGTCCGTCGTCGATGCTGCCGTACCGCCGGCGCCGGTCGCCGTGGCGGCCCCTCCGGATGGACCGGTGCCGGTGATCTCGCCGCTCGTACGGAGACTGGCCCGCGAACGCGGCATCGACCTGCGGCAGTTGCGCGGCTCCGGACCGGACGGGCTCATCCTGCGCGCGGATGTGGAACGGGCGACGGCCAAGCCGGCGACCACCGAGCTGACAGCGGCGGAGCCGACCGCCGTCCCGGCCCCCGTGACCGTGGCAGGGGAGCGGGTGCCACTGCGCGGGGTACGCGGCGCGGTCGCCGACAAGATGGTCCGCAGCCGCCACGAGATCCCCGACGCGACCTGCTGGGTCGACGCGGACGCCACCGAGCTGATGGCCGCGCGCACCGCCATGAACGCGGCCGGCGGGCCCAAGATCTCCCTGCTCGCGCTGCTGGCCCGTGTCTGCACGGCCGCACTCGCCCGCTACCCGGAGCTGAACGCGACGGTGGACACGCAGGCACGGGAGATCGTCCGCCTGCCCGAGGTGCATCTGGGTTTCGCCGCCCAGACCGACCGGGGCCTGGTCGTCCCCGTCGTACGCGAGGCGCACACCCGCACGGCGGAGTCGCTGTCCGCGGAGTTCGCCCGGCTGACGGAGGCGGCACGGCAGGGAAAGCTGACCCCGGCGGACCTGACGGGCGGGACGTTCACCCTGAACAACTACGGGGTGTTCGGGGTCGACGGCTCCACTCCGATCATCAACCACCCCGAGGCGGCGATGCTCGGTGTCGGACGGATCGTGCCCAAGCCATGGGTGCACCGGGGTGAGCTGGCCGTCCGCCAGGTCGTTCAGCTGTCGCTGACCTTCGATCACCGGGTGTGCGACGGCGGCACGGCGGGGGGCTTCCTGCGGTACGTGGCGGACTGCGTGGAGCAACCGGCGGTTCTGCTGCGCACGCTGTAGGACGCCCTGCCCCCGGACGGCCCGGGCTCCGGCCCCGGGCCGCCCCCCGGCCCGAACCCCCGGAGCCGACCCGAACCCCCGGAGCCGACCCGAGCCCCCCGGAACCGACCCGGGGGACCCCGCTGCCGAGGACGTGGCGATACTGGTGCGGTGACCCGATTCGACGTCGTCGTTCTTGCCGGAGGGGCCGCCAAGCGGCTCGGTGGGGCGGACAAGCCCGGGGTGAGCGTAGGGGGGCGCAGCCTGCTCGACCGGGTGCTGGGCGCCTGCCGGGAGGCCGGGCGTACCGTGGTCGTCGGCGGACGTCGGGCCACCGTGCGTCCCGTGGTGTGGGCGCGGGAGGAGCCGCCCGGTGGCGGGCCGCTGGCCGCGCTCGCGGCCGGGATGCGGCACGTCGAGGCCGACACCGTCCTCGTACTCAGTGGAGACCTGCCGTTCCTCGAGGTGCGCGACGTGAGGAAGCTGGTCGACGCGCTGGGCGACGGAAGCGCCGAAGGCGTGCTGTCCGTCGACCCCGAGGGCCGTGACCAACCGCTCGTCGCGGCATACCGCACCGAGCCGCTGATGCGTGAACTCGGCCTGCTGGCAGCGGAATACGGCACCCTGTCCGGTCTGCCGCTCCGGCTGCTCACCCAGGAACTGGACCTTGTGCGGCGTCCCGCGGAGCCCCTCGCGGCCTTCGACTGCGACACCTGGGAAGACATCGCCACGGCCCGGGCGCGGATCAGGGAGCATGGGACCGTGCTGGACGAATGGATCACCGCAGTCAAGGCCGAACTCGGCATCGAACTGGACGTCGACACCGGCGTCCTGCTCGACCTGGCCCGCGATGCCGCGCACGGCGTCGCCCGCCCCGCCGCGCCGCTCACCACCTTCCTGGTCGGTTACGCCGCCGCCCGGGCCGGCGGCGACGGCCCCCAAGCCGTCGCCGAGGCGGCGCGCAAGGCCGCCGCCCTCGCCGACCGCTGGGCGAACGAGGCCGGCCAGGAATGACCGGTCCGCAAGGCGAGGAAAGACACCGGGCCACGGCCTGGGGCGAGGCACGCGCCATCGCCGCGCGGGTGGGGCGGTCGGGGCCCGTGCGCTCGCGGCGACCGGCCCTGCCGGACGCCCTGGGCAGCGTGCTCGCCGAGCCGCTCGTCGCGCTCACCGACCTGCCGTCGTTCGACACCTCCGCGATGGACGGCTGGGCCGTCGCCGGGCCGGGCCCCTGGGCGGTCGCCGAGGGCGGTTCCGTGCTGGCCGGTCATGCGGCGGGGAGCGAACTGCCCGACGGCACGGCGGTACGGATCGCCACGGGAGCCCCTGTTCCGCCGGGCGCCACCGCCGTGATCCGCTCCGAGCACTCCCGTACGGGAGCGGACGGCGCCCGGTTGCACGCCGACCGTGACGTACTGCCCGGGCAGGACATCCGGCCGCGCGGCCAGGAGTGCCGCGCGGGCGACGAGTTGCTGCCCGCCGGCGTCCCCGTGACGCCCGCCCTGCTCGGCCTCGCCGCAGCCGCCGGTTACGACGAGCTGCCGGTCGTGCAGCGCCCGCTGGTGGAGGTGCTCGTCCTCGGTGACGAGCTGCTGACTGCCGGGCTCCCCCACGAGGGGCTCATCCGGGACGCCCTCGGCCCCATGCTCGGGCCCTGGCTGGGAGCGCTCGGCGGGCATGTCGTCACCACCCGGCGCATCGGGGACGACGCGGACGCACTGTATGCCGCGGTCACGGGCTCCCAGGCGGACGTGGTGATCACGACCGGCGGCACCGCGGCCGGCCCCGTCGACCACGTCCACCCCGTGTTGCGCAAAGCGGGTGCCGAGCTCCTGGTGGACGGGGTCAAGGTGCGCCCCGGCCACCCGATGCTGCTCGCCCGCCTCGCCCCGGACAGGCATCTGGTGGGGCTGCCCGGCAATCCGCTGGCCGCTGTATCCGGTCTCCTCACCCTCGCCGAGCCGCTGCTGCGCGGGCTGTCCGGCCGGCCGGCGCCGGAGCCGTACCGGCTGCCCGTACGCGACGAGGTGCACGGGCACCCGTATGACACCCGGCTCGTGCCGTTCGTGCGCCGGGCCGGGCACGCCGTGCCGCTGCACTACAACGGGCCCGCGATGCTGCGCGGCATCGCCGCCGCCGACGGGCTGGCGGTCGTCCCGCCCGGTGGCGCCGGGCCCGGTGACCTCCTCGACATCCTCGATCTGCCCTGGCCGTCGCCCACCGAAGGGTGTTTCACGTGAAACTTCCCGGCCATGACGCGATGGCTCGCCAAGCCGAGGAGCAGCTGGTCATCTCCCGGGTTCGGCTTCCCCGCCCGGTCGTCGAACGCCCGCTGCGGCAGGTGGCGAAACGGCTGCTGATGGCTCTGGTCGTGCTGGGGCTGACCGTTTTCATCGTCGCGATCGACAGGCGCGGTTACCACGACAACGCCGACGGCAGCGTCGATCTGCTCGACGCCGTCTACTACGCCACCGTGACCCTGTCCACGACCGGATACGGCGACATCGTGCCGCACAGCGACAGCGCGCGCCTCATCAACGTCCTGCTGGTGACGCCGCTGCGCGTGCTGTTCCTGATCATTCTTGTCGGTACCACTCTCGAGGTGCTCACCGAGCGCACTCGGGAGGAGTGGCGGCTGAACCGCTGGAGGTCCACGTTGCGCGACCACACCGTCGTCGTCGGATTCGGTACGAAGGGCAGGTCTGCGGTGCAGACGCTGTGTGCGACCGGTCTGAAGAGAGAACAGGTCGTCATCGTCGACCCGAGCAGCAAGGTGATCGAGGCGGCGAACGCCGATGGATTCGTCGGCGTCGTCGGTGACGCGACACGCAGCGATGTGCTGTTGCGCGCCGAGTTGCAGCGGGCCCGGCAGATCGTCGTGGCGACACAGCGCGACGACACGGCCGTGCTGGTGACCCTGACCGCGAGGCAGCTCAACCGCGGCGCGAAGATCGTGGCGGCGGTCCGGGAAGAGGAGAACGCGCCGCTGCTGCGGCAGTCGGGCGCCGACGCGGTGATCACGAGCGCGAGCGCGGCGGGCAGGCTGCTCGGACTGTCCGTGCTCAGCCCGAGCGCGGGCAGGGTGATGGAGGACCTGATCCAGTCCGGCAGCGGGCTCGATCTGGTGGAACGGCCGGTCATAAAGGGTGAGGTCGGCAAGAACGTGCGCGAGACCGGCGACCTGGTGGTGAGCGTGTTGCGAGGCCACCGGCTGCTCAGCTACGACGATCCGGTTGCCAGCCCGCTCCAGCTGACGGACCGGGTGATCACCATCGTGCGCGCCAAGCCGAGGACACCGCTCAGCACACCGGCGGACCAGCGGGAGTAGCCTCGCCGCCATGCATGCGATCACGATTCCGGAACCAGGTGGACCCGAGGCGCTCGTCTGGGCCGAGGTACCCGATCCCGTGGCGGGCGAGGGCGAGGTCCTCGTCGAGGTGGCGGCCAGCGCCGTCAACCGTGCCGACCTGTTGCAGCGGCAGGGCTTCTACGACCCGCCGCCCGGGGCGTCCCCGTACCCCGGACTCGAATGCTCCGGCCGTGTCGTGGCGCTGGGCCCCGGCGTCGCCGGCTGGTCCGTCGGTGACGAGGTGTGCGCGCTCCTCGGCGGCGGCGGGTACGCGGAGAAGGTCGCCGTGCCGGCGGGGCAGCTGCTGCCCGTACCGGACGGGGTGGACCTGGTGACGGCGGCGGCGCTGCCCGAGGTGACCGCGACGGTGTGGTCCAACGTCTTCATGGTGGCGCACCTGCGGCCGGGCGAGACGCTGCTCGTCCACGGCGGGTCCAGCGGTATCGGCACCATGGCGATCCAGCTCGCCAAGGCGGTCGGCGCGCGGGTCGCCGTGACGGCGGGCAGCCCCGAGAAGCTGGCGCGCTGCGCCGAGCTCGGCGCGGACATCCTCATCGACTACCGGGAGCAGGACTTCGTCGAGGAGGTGAAGAAGGCGACGGACGGGGCGGGCGCGGACGTCATCCTCGACATCATGGGCGCGAAGTACCTCGACCGGAACGTGAAGGCGCTCGCGGTGAACGGCCGGCTGGCCGTGATCGGCCTGCAGGGCGGCGCCAAAGGTGAGTTGAACCTGGGCGCGCTGCTGGCCAAGCGCGCGGCGGTGACGGCGACGTCACTGCGGATGCGGCCGCTGGAGGAGAAGGCGGCGATCATGGCGGCGGTACGGGACCACGTGTGGCCGCTGGTCGAGGCGGGCACGGTGCGGCCGGTGGTGGACCGGACGTTCCCGTTCCCGGAGGCGGCGGAGGCGCACCGCACGCTGGAGTCCAGCGCGCACGTGGGCAAGGTACTGCTGGTCAGGCCGTAGGCGCTCCCGGTCGGGGCGGGTGTTCTCCCCCGCCCCGGCCCCCGCCCCCGCCGCACGCCGCGGGCCCCGCTCGGAGAGAAGGGGCCCGGGTTGGCGGAGGCGGTAGGGGGGTCAGAGGTACGGGCCCGAACGGATGGCGCCGTGGGGGTGGTCGTCGTCATCGTGGGACGCGGCGGCCGGGAGGGCGCGTCGCATCTGTTCCAGCTGGGCGCGGGCCGCCATCTGCTGGGCGAACAGCGCCGTCTGGATGCCGTGGAACAGGCCCTCCAGCCAGCCCACCAACTGCGCCTGCGCGATGCGCAGTTCCGCCTCGGACGGGATGGCCTCGTCCGTGAAGGGCAGCGAGAGGCGTTCGAGCTCCTCGACGAGCTCCGGCGCCAGGCCGTCCTCCAGCTCCTTGACCGAGCTGGCGTGGATGTCCTTGAGGCGTACCCGGCTGGCCTCGTCGAGAGGTGCCGCGCGGACTTCCTCCAGAAGCTGCTTGATCATGCTGCCGATGCGCATGACCTTCGCGGGCTGTTCGACCATCTCCGTCACCGGGACCTCACGCGACTCGTCGTCACCGTCACCGCGGCCGAGTGCCATCCCGTCCTGTCCCACTACGAGGATGTGGGGGCTGCTCTCCTGCGACCGTTCATTCCTCGGCATCTCCATGCGGCCCATTCTCTCGCACAGCTGCGTTGCCATACGGTGTGCCCCCGTACGAGGATGATCCACCCTCGTACGGGGGCACAGCCGGCTCTCACTTCATCAGGTCGCCGCGCGGCGGGCCACCGCCCCGCGGGAGCGGGTGACCAGCGCCGCGAGGAGCGCGGCGCCCAGCGGGACGGCGACCAGGAGGGCGCCCAGCGTCTCCCAGGGGATGATGATGGGCACGTGCGGGGCGTGGTCGGATACGGTCCAGCCCTGGTCCAGGGACTCCTGGTACCACTGTGCCTGCTGGCGCTGCTCGGTCAGCCGCAGCCCCATCGCGGGCAGGACGCCCGCCGCCGAGCCGAGCACCACACCCATCACGGCGACCACCCCGCACTGGAAACCGCTCAGGGTCCTGCGGACCCGCGGCGGCGCCCCGACGGCGGCCAGCGTCTTGAGGTCCGCCTCGGCGTCGGCCTGGGCGAGACCGGTCGCGATTCCGGCCGCCCCGATGGTGATGAGCCCCGCGAACACGGTCAGCGTCAGCAGGACGATGCTCGTCTCGCTGACGAAGCCCTCCTCCAGGTGGAGATCCACCCCGGCGCCCGTCTTGGCGAGGTCGTCGTCCAGCTTCTGGCGCTGCTCGCCGGTCGGCATGCGGTCGGTCGAGAAGTACGAGCCGAGCGGCACCGTCCGCAGGCCCGCCGCCTTGGCCGCGGCCGGCGGCACGATGCCCGAGAGTCCGTACGACTCGGTGCCCTCCGCCATCTGATGGGCAACGAACGACTTCACTTCGCCCGGCGGTTCCTTGCCCTGCTCGGAGGCGCGGTCCGCCGCCTGGACGTCGGTGACCAGCCGGATGCCGATCCTGCCGTTCTTGTCGACCAGCGCACGGGAGAACGACACGATCCTGCCGTCGGCCAGTGCCTTCTCGGCCGCGGCGTCGTTGACGCCGAGCACCTTCAGCAGCTTCGCGTCGCCGACGATCAGCCCGCTCTCGGTGTAGGACGTGCCGCCCGTCGAGGTCTTGCAGCGCCAGTCCGCCGCCAGCTTGCGGCGCTCGGCCTTGCTGAACTTCTCCGCGGGGTCGGAGCCGTCCGGAGTGTGCACCCACAGCGGGCACTCGTTCGCCTTGGGGATGACGACCTCGTGGCGGCCACAGCCCTCCGCGGTGCCGTAGACCTCGCAGGTGGCCCTGCCGACGACGATCCGGTCCACATCGGCCCGGACATCGACGGGGAGGTTCTTCCGCACCGCCTCGCGGACCACCGGCACGTCCCGGCCCCCGCCCTCCGTGACGATGGCCGAGACCGCCCCGTACGGCAGACGTGCCTCGTACTCGGCCCGCTGCTGGGCGTCGCTGCTCGCCGTGTACGTCGCGACGGCGACCGTTCCGGCGACCGCGGCCAGCACCGCGGCGACCGCCGGAGCCGTACGGCCCCGGTTGCGCACGGCGTCGCGCAGCGCCAGCCGCGGCGACAGCGGCAGCCAGCGGCCGAGGCGCCCGAACAGGCCCACCAGCGCCGGGGTCAACGCGACCGCGCCGAGCTCGGCGAGGGCGCTGCCACCGGCGACGATGGCGAACTGGTCGGAGAAGACCGACCCGTACAGCGCGATGGCGGCCCCCAGCACCACGGCGACCAGCCCGATCAGCGGCAGGACGCGACTGCTGCGGCGCACCCCGCGCCGGCCCGTGAGCGAGGCCAGCACGGTCTGGCGCGACGCGGTGACGGCCGGGACGATCGCGGCGAGCAGGCCGGTGAGTACGGCGAGCAGTGCGATGCCCAGCAGTTCCAGCGGCCGGACGTCGAAGCTGCCGAAGCGGCGGCCGATGTAGTCCTCCAGCACCGGCTGGAGTGCGAAGGTGAGGACGATGCCGAGCAGTGTGCCGACGACGGCCGCGGCGGCGCCGATCACCAGGCCACCGGCGAGGACGATCGCCCGGATGTGGCGGCGGTCGCCGCCGTTGGCACCGACCAGACCCAGCTGGCGACGCGAACGGCGGGCACCCACCGCGAAAGCGGGCCCGGCCAGCAGACAGATCTCCAGCATCGCGAGGCCGACGACCGTGCCGACGGCGGCCAGCGCGGCGACCTCGGCGCTCCGGCTGTTGCCGTACGAACCCCAGCCGTCCTGCTGGTAGAGGGGTACCTCGGACCGCGCGGGCGGGTCGAGTGCGACGGCCCTCGACACGACCTGTACGCCCTTGGCGTTGGCCTCCTTGACCATGTTCCACGTGAAACCGGCGGATGCGGACTCGGGCAGGGCCAGCAGATGCGTGGTCGACTTGTCCGTGCCCGACATCCCGGCCGCCGTGAGCGCCTTGCCCAGCGGGTCGAGGAAGCTGCCCGGCAGGGCGTTCACCTGGATGCTGTCGAGGGAGTCGGGGAGTTCGTACGAGCCGACGATGCGGTACTCGCGGTCCAGACCGCGCGCGGCGAGCGCCGAGCCGACCTTCAGCCCGCTGGCCTCCAGGAAACGCGTGGTCGCGGCGACCTCGTCGGCCTTCTTCGGGAACCGCCCGTCCTTCAGGGTCATCACGCCCCTGGCCATCGGGTCGGACGCCGTGAACTCACGGATCTCCGCCTGGAGCAGCCCGTGGGTGGTGCGCAGCTTGCCGAAGCCGAGGGAGTCCTCCAGGAGCCTGGCGTTCGCCGGGGCGACCTTGGTGGCGTCCGCCTTGCCCTCCGGCAAGGGCTTGTCGTCGAACTCCTCCGCCGGCGTGGTCACCTCGCCCGCCGGATCCTGGTGGATCGGCACCCCGCCGTAGCCGGCGTCGGATATACGCGCGTCGGCGGCGCCCAGGGTACGGGCCATCTGCTCCTCGGCGGAGAGCTCGGAGGAGCGCACGGTCAGGTCGGCGGCGCTCACCCCGAGGATCGGCAGGGCGATCATCGCGAGGACGAGGAAGCTGCGCCCCTTGAAGCGCCAGGCGTCACGGCGGGCGATGCGCACCGCCGCGCGCCACGAGTGGAACCAGTTGTTCACCGCTCGGCCGCCGGACCCGTGAGCAGGGAGTCGGCCTCGCTGCGCAGCGTCTGGTCGACGACCGCGCCGTCGCGCAGGAACACCACGCGGTCCGCCCAGGCGGCGAAGCGCGGCTCGTGCGTCACGAGGACACCGGCCGCCCCCGCGTCGCAGCGGGAGCGCAGCAGCGCGAGCACGGACTCGCCGGTCTCGGAGTCCAGGGCGCCGGTCGGCTCGTCGGCGAGGACGAGCCGCCGGTCACCGACCAGGGCGCGGGCGATCGCCACGCGCTGCTGCTGGCCACCGGACATCTCGTCGGGGAACCGGTCGGCGAGGTGGCCGAGGCCCATCTCCTCCAGCGCGGCCAGGGCCTCGCCGCGCGCCTTGCGGGCCGAGGTGCCGTCGAGCTCCCGGGGCAGGGCGACGTTCTCGGCCGCCGTGAGGGCCGGGATGAGGTTGTAGTCCTGGAAGACGTAGCCGATGCTGCGGCGGCGCAGCGCGGCGAGGGTCTTGCGGTCGGCGGTGGTGATGTCGGTGTTCTCGACGATCACCCGGCCGGAGGTGGGGCTGTCGAGGCCGCCCGCGATGGTCAGGAGCGTCGACTTTCCGGAGCCGGACGGGCCCATGACGGCGACCAGCTCGCCGGGGAAGACATCCAGGTCGATGCCGCGCAGGGCGTGGACCTCGGTGGCGCCGGTGCCGTGGACGCGGGTCAACTGCTCCAGCCGGAGCACCGGCTGCTGCCGGGACGCGGGCGATGCCGCGGATGAAGCCGCGGATGACGACGGTGATGACGACGGTGATGACATGGAGAAGGGTCCCCCTTGGACGTACGCGTACGAGTGCGGGCGTACGGAGCGGATCGGTCGGACGTACGAGAGTGGGTGTACGGGATCAGGTGAACGGGATACCGGGATACGGGTTGCGGATGGCGGGACGAAGGGCCGGTCAGCGCCGTGAGGCGCGGCCTGGGCTCGACACGTCGGGCGCCTGTCCCGGAGCGTGCGGTGGTGCTGCGGTCCGGTCGGCGGTCGCACCGCTCGCCGCAGCCGCGTCAGAGCCTCCGGCCACTCCGGCCACTCCGGCCGTTCCGGCCGCCGCTCCGGTCGCCGTTTGCGCGGACGGACCCGCGGCAGCGGTGGAGAGCCGGATCAGCCGGGCCTCGCAGTGGTCGAGCCAGCGCGCCTCCGCCTCCGTCTGGAAGATCAGCTGTTCCAGCACGAGCAGCCAGGCCACGTCGTCCCGCTCGTGCGCCGCCCCGCTCTCCAGGGCCGTGAGCGCCTGGGCCTTGAGCCGGGTGTAGTCCTGCATCGCCTTGATGGTGTGGCGGCGCTGCGACTGGATGACGGCACGGAGGTCGACGCCGGGTGCGCCGACCGCCATGGCGAGCTTGATGGCCAGCTCGTCGCGCGCCGGGCTGGTGCGGTCGACGGGCTTCTCGAACCAGTTCCGGAGCTCCTCCCGACCGGCATCCGTGATCGCGTAGAGCGCGTGACCGGCCTGGTCCTCACCGCCCTGCGTGACCATGCCGTCGCGCTCGAGCCGGCTCAGGGTCGTGTAGACCTGTCCGACGTTGAGCGGCCAGGTGGAGCCCGTACGGGACTCGAACTCCGTGCGGAGCTGGGAGCCGTAACGGGGGCCGCGTTCAAGGAGGGCGAGAAGCCCGTGGCGGATCGACATACTCAGTATGTATACCGAGTATGTCCGCCCGGACAAGCGACCTCGGAGGGACCCTGGAGATCCGACTCAAGGGGGACCCGGACGATCCGGGAGGGTCAGCGGCGCCGCATCCGCAGACCGAGGAAGCCCAGCCCGAGGCCCATCATGGCGAGGCCCACGCCCAGGGTCAGTACGGGAATCTGCCGGTCAGGGATGGTGTCGGCGGCCCGGGCGGCGGGCTCGTACGCGGCGGCCGGCGGTGTACGGGACGGCACGACCGCCGCGGGGGAGTCCGTCTCCGGTACCGCTTCCGGCGACGACTCCTCCTCGCCGGACGCGTCGGAGGCGTCCGGCGCTGTTGCGGTTTTGGTACCTGAGGGGTCGTCCCAGTCGTCCGGCGCGGCCGTCTCCGGGTCGGGTTCCGAGGGCGACGGGCTCGGCGGGGGCGACGGCGGTCGGGGCCGCCCGGGCCGCTCGCGTCCCTCCCCGGCCGGCCGTCCGGCCAGCGACGGCGCCGCCGGCTTGCCCGGCACACGCGTCGGCTTGCTCGCCTGGGGCGCCGGTTTGCCCGACCCCCGCGTCGGCTTGCTCGCCTGGGGCGCCGGTTTGCCCGACCCCCGCGTCGGCTTGACCGATGCGTCCGCCGGGCTGGGCCCGCGCGACGGGATGAGGGCCCCCTCGGCCCCACCGGACCCGCTGGGCAGGGGCACCACGGTCGGTACGGCCGACACCGACCCACCGCCGGCGCTCCCGCTGGGCTTCGGCGACGACGGCTCGGGCGCCGCGGCGGTCCCGTCCGCGTACGCGACAGGTGGCGTGGCGAGCAGCAGTGCCGCCAGGGTGAGGCCGATCGCCCACCGCGAGCCGAGTTTCGGAGTCACCGTGTGACCCCCTCCCGTGCCGAGCCGCTGGAGTACTCGTCGTCACGGTCACAACCGTGATGACGCACTCAGCGTCACACGCGGCGGTTGTCCCGGCACCCGGAGCGGCCAAATGGCCCGGTACGTCACACGTACCGGGCCAGGTGAAGGGTGTGTGGTTCCCCTACCAGTTGGGGTTGCTGACGGAAGCGGAGCCGCACAGCGTGAGAACGCTGCTCCCCTCCATGTTGGCCACCTCGACGAGCGCCGGCTTTACGCCGGTCGTGTCATTGAGCGACGTGGTCCACGGGAATCCATCCGGTACCTGCCGTTCCAGGTCCAGCTCGCGCTGCCCGACGCACCTGTGACGGAGCATCCCGAAGAGGCAGCTGCGGCGGGAGTGGCGACTGTGATCGGCAATACGGCGGCAGCGGCGACGGTCATCGCTATGGACACACGAGAACGCGTGCGCATGGTTCCCCCTCCTACGCACCAAATTGACGTGCGCATGCTGCAGGCGGGTGGTGTGGCAACCCGGCCCGTGACGAGGGAGAACCGGACACTACTGACCCGGGTTGCCTGTCGCGATCTTGAGTTCGAACGTCTGGTCGCCGGGGACGACTGCGGTGCCCGACGTGGGAAACTGCTCAATGACCTGGTCCTCGGCGTACTGAGGATGGTCGACCCGCGTCTCCTTGACCTGCCAGCCCGCTGCCTGCAGACACGTCTTGACCGAAATCAGGTCCTTGTAGGTGAAGTCGGGAGCCTGGACCTTCTTCGGGTCGTCGCTGTCCTCGGTCGCGTCGGAGCACTTCTCCGGGTCGATCTTCCGGTTCCGCTCCGGCGGCCTGTGTTCGCCCTGCTGGGGGGAGGCGCTCGTGCCGTCTCCGGCGGTCGGCACGTTGCTCGGGTCGTCCTCGTTGTTGAGCGCGACCGCCGTGACGACGCCGCCGATCGCGAGGAGCGCGACGACGATGGCGCCGACGATCACCGGCATGTTCCGCGAGCCGCCGCCCGAGGGCGCGGTGGTCCGGGGGGAGATCGTGTACGGGGGAGGGGTCGGCTGGTACATCCCGGGCGCCGGGGTCGGGGCCGGGCCGTGCGGGTAGCCGTAGCTCGGCGCGGGAGCCGGTGCCGGCGTGGCCACCGGGGGCGGGGTCGGGGCGCCGTAGGGGCCGGGAGCCGGGTGGTACGGGGTCTGGACGCTGTGCGGACCCGGCGCCGGGGTCGTGTGGTCGACCGGCGGGAAGACCGCCGAGCCCACGCCCGCCCCGCTGTTCGCCGGTGCGCCGCCCGCCACGATCACCGGCGCGCCCGTCTGCCCGGCGGACAGCAGCCGCAGGCACTCGTCCCGCATCGCCGCCGCGCTCGGGAAGCGCTCGTTCGGGTTCTTCTTGAGCGCCCGGGCGACGAGCGCGTCCATGGCGGGCGTGACCGACCGGTTGATGGAGGACGGCGCGACCGGCTCCTCCTGCACATGGGCGTACGCGATGGCCAGCGGCGAGTCCGCGTCGAACGGGATGCGGCCCGTCAGCAGCTGGAAGAGCATGATGCCGACCGAGTACAGGTCGGAGCGCGCGTCGACGCCGCGCCCCAGCGCCTGCTCGGGCGACAGGTACTGCGGCGTGCCGACCACCATGCCGGTCTGCGTCATCGACGTGACGCCCGACTGCATGGCGCGCGCGATGCCGAAGTCCATGACCTTGACGATCCCGCGCTTGGTCATCATCACGTTGCCCGGCTTGATGTCCCGGTGGACCAGGCCCATCTCGTGGCTGGTCTCCAGGGCGGCCAGCACGTCGGCGGTCACCTTGAGCGCCTTGTCGGCCGGCATCGCGCCGTACTGCTGGATGTCCGCCTGCAGGACGGACCCGAGGGGCCGGCCCTCCACGTACTCCATGACGATGTACGGCATGAGCGCCCCGCCGAGGTCGTCCTCGCCGGTGTCGAACACGGACACGATGTTGGTGTGCTGGAGCTTGGCGACGGCCTGGGCCTCGCGCCGGAACCGCTCACGGAACGACTGCTCGCGCCCCAGCTCGGTGTGGAGCGTCTTGATGGCGACCTGCCGGTCCAGCGCGCTGTCGTACGCCAGGTACACGGACGCCATGCCGCCCTCGCCGAGCAGGTCACGAAGCTGGTACCGCCCGCCGGCTACCGAGCCCCCCGCATAGCGGCCCCGTGCGCCGTCCTGGCTCATTTCTTGCTCCCCCGTGCGCGCGTGGCCGCGATGATCCGGATTTACGGCCCAAGTCTGCCCGAGGCCACTGACACGTCAAGCCTGGTGCCCGTTCCGTGACCGTACGCACAAGAAGCGTCTCGGAAGCGTTACAAGGACGGCACGCGGCAGGGATGGAATTTGCACAGGTGTACGCGAAACCTGTTGGATGGCCGGTCCATCCCTGACCGGCCCGGCGCGTGGAGGCTGTAGCGTGACTGGGCGTAGTACCCCTTGAGACACGGCTAAGACACGGCGTCACACCGCAGGCACACACCGGCACGCGGAGCGCGGCACGTGGCACAGAAACGACGGCGAGGACTGATGGCACCCGGATCCGAAGCAGGCGGCGGCGGAGGAGTGTCGGACGGCGGCGGAGCCCGGAACGCCGAGTCGCGCGACGACGCCGAGCCGGGCAACGGCGCCGAGTCGCGCAACGGCGCCGGATCTCGCGACCGCGCCGCCCAGGACGCCGCGGAAGCCGCCGACTGGGGCGTCGGCGGGCTCGTCGGGGACGGCCGCTACCGGCTGACCCACCGTCTCGGCCGCGGCGGCATGGCCGAGGTGTTCGCCGCCGAGGACGTACGCCTCGGGCGCACCGTCGCCGTCAAGCTGCTGCGCGCCGACCTCGCCGAGGACCCCGTCTCCAAGGCCCGCTTCACCCGCGAGGCCCAGTCGGTCGCCGGGCTGAACCACCACGCCATCGTCGCCGTGTACGACTCCGGCGAGGACGTCGTGAACGGCCAGTCCGTGCCGTACATCGTGATGGAGCTGGTCGAGGGCCGCACCATCCGCGACCTGCTGCTCAACGCCGAGGCGCCGCCGCCCGAGCAGGCGCTGATCATCGTCTCCGGTGTCCTGGAGGCGCTCGCCTACTCGCACCAGCACGGCATCGTGCACCGCGACATCAAGCCCGCGAACGTCATCATCACCCACGGTGGCGCGGTCAAGGTGATGGACTTCGGCATCGCCCGCGCCCTGCACGGGGCGTCCACGACGATGACCCAGACCGGCATGGTCATGGGCACGCCGCAGTACCTCTCGCCGGAGCAGGCGCTCGGCAAGGCCGTCGACCACCGCTCCGACCTGTACGCCACGGGCTGTCTGCTCTACGAGCTGCTCGCCCTGCGGCCCCCCTTCACCGGCGAGACCCCGCTGTCCGTCGTGTACCAGCACGTCCAGGACATGCCGATCCCGCCGTCGGAGGTCGCCGACGTCGCCCCGCCCGAGCTCGACGGGCTCGCCATGCGCGCGCTCGCCAAGGACCCGGACGACCGGTTCCAGAGCGCCGAGGAGATGCGCGGGCTGGTGCAGTACGGGCTGCAGATGCTGCAGCAGCAGGGCAGCCACACCGGCACCTGGAACACCGGGCCCGTCGAGATGCACGAGGGCGCCCACACCCCGGTCGGCGGCATGGCCGCGACGACCGCGCTCGGTCACCCCGTGCACGGTGAGACGTCGCAGGGTCCGATCCTGCCGCCGCTGAACCCGGACGACGGCGCGTACGCGTACGACGGCGGGCGCGGTGGTGCCGGCGCCGGCCGCGGCAAGCTGTGGCTGTTCGTCGCCTTCGCGCTGATCGCGATCGTGGCGGGCGTCGTGTACGCGCTCGACAAGGCGGGCACGTCCGGCAACAACGAGAACAACAAGAAGCCGTCCGTCACCAACTCGCCGTCCAAGCAGGACAGCACCGTCAGCCCGTCGCCGAGCGACGAGAAGACGCAGCGGAGCGAGGAGCCCGACGGCTCGACCGGCGGCAGCGGCGGCTGGAACGAACGCACGCCGTCCTACGACCCGCCGAGGTACCCGAAGCCGGACAACCCGTCGCCGTCCGGAGGCACGCCGTCGCAGCCCGGCACCAGCACGGGCACCGACCAGGGCACGACCGAGGGCACCGACCAGGGCACCACGGAAGGCACGACCGAGGGCAACCAGGGCGGCGCCGACCAGGGCGGCGCGGACCAGGGCGGTACCGATGTGGGCGGCGCGGACCAGGGCGGTACCGATGTGGGCGGCGCGGACCAGGGCGGTACGGACGTGGGCGGCGCGGACCAGGGCGGTACGGACGTGGGCGGCGCGGACCAGGGCGGCACCACGGGCTGACACCGGCCCCCGAGCGCTCCCGACCGGGGAGGCGCTCAGCCGGTGAACGCCTCGCACACCGCCTCGTACTCCCGCGTCCACCACACCGCCAGGGCCGACGCCGCGGGAAACTGCGGGTCGGCCCTTCCGTCGTGCAACTGGTAGCGCCAGCGCAGTATCCAGAAGTCGTTCAGCCGCTCCCACCACACCCGGTGCACCGCCGCCGCCAGCTCGGCCGCGCCCGCGCGGGCCGCCCGCCGGTACGCGCGCGCGTACGCGCGTACCTTGGCCAGATCCAGTTCCCCGGCGGGCTGGACGAAGAAGATGACGGCCGCCCGTACCGCCTCCTCCGCGCGCGGCTGCACGCCCAGCCTGTCCCAGTCGACGATCGCGGCGGGCTCGGCTCCCCGGTAGAGCAGGTTCAGGGGGTGGAAGTCGCCGTGCACCCAGCCGCCCGCGCCGGCCGGCGCGGGGCGGCGGTGGGCGTGGTCCGCGAGGAGCCGGCGGCGCTCCAGCAGCCGGTGCTCGGCCAGCTCGTCGAAGGCGTCCCGGGGGCGCCGCCCGCGCGAGAGGGCCAGCAGCCGGTCGATGAGCCGGAAGGTCTCGTCCGGGTCCGCGCTGTCGTGCCGGTGCTCGTGGTGGGGTTCCATGACCTGCTCCAGGCAGGTGTGGACGAGCCCGAGGAGCGCGCCGAGCCGCCGCGATCCGGCCGTCGTCAGCTGGTCCCCGCCCCGGTGGCGGCCGTCGACCCACGGATGGAGGGCGTAGCACCGGCCGCCGATCTCCGCGACGGTACGGCCCTCGGCGTCGGGGAGCGGCGGGGCGACCGGGACGCCGAGGCCGTGCAGGCGCTGGGTGGCCCGGTGCTGGCGGACGATGGTGGCCCGGTCGGCGGTCGGGGCGTCCAGGTGCTGTTTGAGGAAGTAGGCGCCGCGCGTGGTGGCGAGGCGGTAGCCGCGGTTGAGCAGGCCCTGCGTGACGGGGACACAGGAGAGCGGCTCGCCGGGGTCGTCGTAGCGGCGCAGCAGCGCACTCAGGGGTGGGGCGGGGGATGCAGATGAGCGCGGCACTCCGCAGATGTTAGATCACTCAGCGTGTTGGGAGTGAACGGAGACGAACCGCGGCCGAATGCGCAGGTACACGGGTTCGAAGGGGGCGCCGTCGACATGGCGCGGCGGCGGCCCGAAGAGCGCGCGCTCCCGGTCCGTGGGCTCGACGAGGAGGGCGGTGCCGGTGAACTGCACGGACCACAGGACGGCGGCGCCGGAGTTGAAGTTGTCGGCGCCGTACGCGACGACGCCGCCGTCGCAGGCGCGGTGGTAACCGAGCCCGCGGTGCATGCGGAGCAGGACGCGGCCGTCGCCGTCGCCGCCCACGAGGTGCTGGGCGGGGGCGACGAACGGCATGGCGCGCATGCTCGTGGCGAGGCGCCCGTAGGGGACGCGGCAGAGCAGCTCGATGGCCCGCGGTTCGTCGGTGGAGGGCATGCCTCCACCCTCCCGTGGTCCACGGCCCGGCACATGGGTCCGGGGACCCTGCGGCCCGGGACGTAGGTCCCGCGTAAACGCTCCCCGGTCGGGTGCGGCGGCAAAGGCCCCACGCCGCGCCCTCGACGGTGCCGCCGGCCGCCCGATCCCGGGTTCCGCCTCCCGGCCGGGTCCCGGGTCAGGCGCCGGCCGGCTCCCTCAGCGGCGTTCCGCCTGGAGGCGGGCCACGTAGGCGGCGGCCTGACTGCGGCGTTCCATGCCCAGCTTGGACAGCAGGCTGGAGACGTAGTTCTTGATCGTCTTCTCCGCGAGGTGCAGGCGCTCGCCGATCGCCCGGTTCGTCAGGCCCTCGCCGATGAGGTCGAGGATCTTGCGTTCCTGGTCCGTCAACGACGCGAGCCTGTCGTCGCCCTTCGGGGTGTTGCCGTCGCGGAGCCGTTCCAGGACGCGGGCCGTCGCGTCCGGGTCGAGAAGGGACTTGCCGGCGGCGACGTCGCGGACCGCCGCCAGGAGTTCGCTGCCTCGGATGGCCTTGAGGACGTATCCGGAGGCACCGGCCATGATCGCGTCGAAAAGCGCCTCGTCGTCGGCGTACGACGTGAGCATCAGGCATTTGACGGAATCGTCGCGGGAACGGATTTCACGGCAGACCTCGACGCCGCTGCCGTCGGGGAGCCGGACGTCCAGCACCGCGACGTCCGGGCGGGTGGCCGGGATCCTGACCAGGGCGTCCGCCGCCGTGCCCGCCTCGCCGACGACCTCGATGTCGTCCTCGACGGAGAGCAGTTCATGCACGCCCCGGCGCACGACTTCGTGGTCATCCAGCAGAAATACCGTGATTTTTCCGTCTTCGCGCACGGAATCAGTCTCACATACTCACTCTTCCCGTGCCCGGGGTTCGCGGGATAACGTGCCCGTGTTCCGGCGGCCCACAAGGCTGTGACCAGTGATGTTCCACCTTTTCTCGATTTACTTGGAAATCCAAGCAAAATCGCAGGTCAAATGGGGTTTCGCAGTTATGCGACGCACTGGGTAACGTGCCTTTGACAGGGTGCTCGCCGGGGCACCTGTCACGCCTGTTCCCGGCCGAGGGCACCCACCCCGTGCACACGTACGGAAACAGGCGGAGCCGCTTCCCCGAGCTCACAGGAGCGAGGGGGACCCCAGCACCCGGCGGACCCCGGGGGCCGGACAGACGGAGGAGCACGCACGTGACCGTGGAAGGCACTGCCGCGCGCAAGCCGCGACGCAGCAGTAAGCGCACCAGCGCGAGCGGAACCAAGGCAGAGGGCGCCCAGAGCGCCGAGCCCCAGCTCGTACAGCTGCTGACGCCCGAGGGTGAGCGCGTCCAGCACCCCGAGTACGACATCGACCTCAGCCCCGAAGAGCTGCGCGGCCTGTACCGCGACATGGTCCTCACCCGTCGGTTCGACGCGGAGGCCACCTCCCTCCAGCGTCAGGGCGAGCTGGGTCTGTGGGCCTCGCTCCTCGGCCAGGAGGCCGCCCAGATCGGTTCCGGCCGGGCGCTGCGCGACGACGACTACGTCTTCCCGACGTACCGCGAGCACGGTGTCGCCTGGTGCCGCGGGGTCGATCCGACGAATCTGCTCGGCATGTTCCGTGGCGTGAACCACGGCGGCTGGGACCCGAACACCAACAATTTCCACCTGTACACGATCGTCATCGGATCGCAGACCCTGCACGCCACCGGCTACGCCATGGGCGTCGCCAAGGACGGCGCGGACAGCGCGGTCATCGCCTATTTCGGTGACGGCGCCTCCAGCCAGGGCGATGTCGCCGAATCGTTCACCTTCTCCGCGGTCTACAACGCCCCGGTCGTCTTCTTCTGCCAGAACAACCAGTGGGCCATCAGCGAGCCGACCGAGCGCCAGACCCGCGTCCCGCTCTACCAGCGCGCGCAGGGCTACGGCTTCCCGGGCATCCGCGTCGACGGCAACGACGTGCTCGCGTGTCTGGCCGTGACCCGGTCGGCGCTGGAGCGGGCCCGCCGCGGCGAGGGGCCGACGCTCGTCGAGGCGTTCACGTACCGCATGGGCGCGCACACCACCTCCGACGACCCGACCCGCTACCGCCACGACGACGAGCGCGCGGCGTGGGAGGCCAAGGACCCGATCCTGCGGCTGCGCGCCTACCTGGAGAAGCAGGGGTACGCGGACGCCGCGTACTTCGAGGAGCTGGAGACCGAGTCGGAGACGCTCGGCAAGCGCGTCCGCGAGGCGGTGCGGGCCATGCCGGACCCCGAGCACATGGCGATGTTCGACCATGTGTACGCCGACGGGCACGCGCTCGTCGACGAGGAGCGCGCGCAGTTCGCGGCGTATC
The DNA here is from genome assembly GCF_040612535.1 of Streptomyces sp. NPDC006368. Classification (NCBI taxonomy): domain Bacteria; kingdom Bacillati; phylum Actinomycetota; class Actinomycetes; order Kitasatosporales; family Streptomycetaceae; genus Streptomyces; species Streptomyces sp. NPDC006368. The sequence goes on along the minus strand of NZ_JBEXQK010000002.1, from coordinate 277,451 downwards.
AGGCGTCGTTCGTGGATGGCGAGGTCAAGTGATCATGGCTGTACAGAAACTCCCGCTCGCCAAGGCGCTCAACGAGTCGCTGCGCACCGCGCTCGAGACCGACCCCAAGGTCCTCATCATGGGCGAGGACGTCGGCAAGCTGGGCGGCGTGTTCCGTGTGACGGACGGGCTGCAGAAGGACTTCGGCGAGGACCGGGTCATCGACACCCCGCTCGCCGAGTCCGGCATCGTCGGCACGGCGATCGGCCTCGCGCTGCGCGGCTACCGGCCGGTCGTCGAGATCCAGTTCGACGGCTTCGTCTTCCCCGCGTACGACCAGATCGTCACGCAGCTCGCCAAGATGCACGCGCGCGCCCTGGGCAAGATCAAGCTCCCGGTCGTCATCCGCATCCCGTACGGCGGCGGCATCGGCGCCGTCGAGCACCACAGCGAGTCCCCCGAGGCGCTGTTCGCGCACGTCGCGGGGTTGAAGGTCGTCTCGCCGTCGAACTCGTCGGACGCGTACTGGATGCTCCAGCAGGCCATCCAGAGCGACGACCCGGTGATCTTCTTCGAGCCGAAGCGGCGCTACTGGGACAAGGGCGAGGTCGACACCGAGGCGATCCCGGGCGAGCTGCACCGCGCCCGCACGGTGCGCGAGGGGTCCGACCTGACGCTGGCCGCGTACGGGCCGATGGTGAAGGTCTGCCTGGAGGCCGCCGCGGTCGCGGCCGAGGAGGGCAGGTCGGTCGAGGTCATCGACCTGCGCTCGATGTCCCCGATCGACTTCGACACCATCCAGGCGTCGGTCGAGAGGACGAGGCGGCTGGTCGTCGTCCACGAGGCGCCGGTCTTCTACGGCTCGGGTGCCGAGATCGCCGCTCGCATCACGGAGCGGTGCTTCTACCACCTGGAGGCACCCGTCCTGCGGGTCGGCGGCTACCACGCGCCGTACCCGCCGGCGCGGCTGGAAGAGGAGTACCTGCCGGGCCTGGACCGGGTGCTCGACGCCGTCGACCGCTCGCTCGCGTACTGAGGAGGACGTGACCATGACTACTGCGTCTTCCCGATTCCGTGAGTTCAAGATGCCCGACGTGGGCGAGGGGCTCACCGAGGCCGAGATCCTCAAGTGGTACGTCCAGCCCGGCGACACCGTCACGGACGGGCAGGTCGTCTGCGAGGTGGAGACCGCGAAGGCGGCGGTGGAGCTGCCGATCCCGTACGACGGGGTCGTCCACGAGCTGCGCTTCCCCGAGGGCACGACGGTGGACGTCGGCGAGGTGATCATCTCCGTCGACGTCGCGCCCGGTACGCAGGAGGAGCAGCCGCAGACCGCGCAGCCCGCGGCCGAGGAGCCCATCGCCAAGGACACCGCGGGGACGGCCGCCGAGGAGGCCGAGCCCCAGGGGCGGCAGCCCGTCCTCGTCGGATACGGGGTGGCCGCGACGTCCACGAAGCGGCGCCCGCGCAAGCCGGCCACCGGTCCGGCAACCGGCGCGGCCACCGGTGCGGCGCCCGTCCAGGCGCCCGCCGCCGCGGCGGTCCAGGGCGAGCTGAACGGCCGCACGGGGGCCCCCGCGGTCGCCCCGGCCGGCCCGCGCCCGCTCGCGAAGCCGCCCGTGCGCAAGCTGGCCAAGGACCTGGGCATCGACCTCGCGACGGTCACCCCGACCGGGCCCGACGGGATCATCACCCGCGACGACGTCCACGCGGCGGTGGCCATCGCCGCGGCGTCGGTCGCCGCCCCCGCCGCCGTACCCGTACAGCAGGCACCGCGGCCGGCACCGCAGGCGCAGCCGGAACCCCGGCAGCCGCAGGCTCCGGCCGCCGCGCCCGCCGGGACCGACCGCGAGACCCGCGTCCCCATCAAGGGCGTCCGCAAGGCCACCGCCCAGGCGATGGTCGGGTCCGCCTTCACCGCGCCGCACGTCACCGAGTTCGTCACGGTCGACGTCACCCGCACGATGAAGCTGGTCGAGGAGCTGAAGTCCGACAAGGACATGGCCGGGCTCCGGGTGAACCCGCTGCTCCTCGTCGCCAAGGCGCTGCTCGTCGCGATCAAGCGCAACCCGGAGATCAACGCCTCCTGGGACGAGGCCGCGCAGGAGATCGTGGTCAAGCACTACGTCAACCTGGGCATCGCGGCGGCCACGCCGCGCGGTCTGATCGTGCCGAACATCAAGGACGCGCACGCCAAGACCCTGCCCCAGCTGGCGGAGGCGCTCGGCGAGCTGGTCGCCACCGCCCGCGAGGGCCGCACCACCCCCGCGGCCATGCAGGGCGGCACGGTGACCATCACCAACGTCGGCGTCTTCGGCGTCGACACCGGTACGCCGATCCTCAACCCGGGCGAGTCCGCGATCCTCGCGGTCGGCGCGATCAAGCTCCAGCCGTGGGTCCACAAGGGCAAGGTGAAGCCCCGTCAGGTCACCACGCTGGCGCTGTCGTTCGACCACCGCCTGGTCGACGGCGAGCTCGGTTCCAAGGTGCTGGCGGACCTCGCCGCGATCCTGGAGCAGCCGAAGAGGCTCATCACCTGGGCGTGACACCGTACGAGGAGGGAGCCCGTCCGTATCGCGGACGGGCTTTTCTCTCGCACCTCTGTTGTATCTATGCTGTGCGCATGCCTTCCGCGCCTCCTGCCGCCGACCGCGTCTACACCCATGTCAAGCAGGCGGTCCTCAACCGCCGCTACCAGGGCGGGACCCTCCTCACCGAGGGCGAGCTCGCCGAGGCAGTCGGGGTCTCGCGTACCCCCGTGCGCGAGGCTCTCCTCAAGCTGGAGATGGAAGGGCTGCTGAAGCTCTACCCGAAAAAGGGCGCCCTCGTCCTCGCCGTGTCCGCGCAGGAGATCACGGACGTCGTCGAAACCCGGCTGCTCGTCGAGGAGTTCGCCGTCCGCAAGGCCGTACCGGCGCCCGCGCGGCTCATCGGGCGGCTGGAGGAACTCCTGGAGGAGCAGCGCCTGCGCGCCGGCGAAGGGGACCTCGCGGCCGTCGCCGTCACCGACCGCTGCTTCCACGCCGAGATCGTGCGCAACGCCGGCAACGAGATCCTCTCCCGCCTCTACGACCAGATGCGGGACCGGCAGCTGCGGATGGGCGTGGCCGTGATGGAGGCCCACCCCGACCGCGTCGCCAAGAACATCGCCGAGCACGCCGAGATCCTCGACGCGATCCGCGCCGGGGACGCCGAGGGCGCCGCACGGTGCGTGCACCGGCACGTCAGCCGCGTCAAGGTGCTGGTCCGGGGTGATGACCGGTGAGCTCCCCCCGTGCCGCGAGCACCCCGAACCCGGAGCCGGGAGGGCGGCGCGCCGTGCTCGTCTGGGGCGTCGGCGTGTCCGTCTACCTCGTCGCCGTCATCTTCCGTACGTCGCTGGGCGTGGCCGGGCTCGACGCCGCCGACCGCTTCGGCGTCAACGCCTCCGCCCTGTCGACGTTCTCCATACTCCAGCTGCTCGTGTACGCGGGCATGCAGATACCCGTCGGCCTGATGGTCGACCGGCTGGGGACGAAGAAGGTCCTCACCCTGGGCGTGGTGCTGTTCACCCTCGGGCAGCTGGGCTTCGCGCTCTCCCCGTCGTACGGCATGGCGCTGGCGGCCCGCGCGCTGCTCGGCTGCGGTGACGCCATGACGTTCATCTCCGTGCTCCGGCTGGGCGGTCGCTGGTTCCCCGCCCGGCGCGGGCCGATGATCGCGCAGGTGGCGGCGCTCTTCGGCGTCGCGGGGAACCTGGTCTCGACGATCGTGATCGCGCGGATGCTGGACGGGCTCGGCTGGACGGCGACGTTCGCGGGCAGCGCCGCGGCCGGGGTCGTCGTCCTCGTCCCCCTGCTGCTCTTCCTCAAGGACCACCCGGAGGGGGCCGAGGCCGCCCCGGCGCCGCACGCCGGACCGGCGTTCGTACGCCGCCAGATCGCGGAGTCCTGGCGGGAGCCCGGCACCCGGCTCGGGATGTGGGTGCACTTCACCACCCAGTTCCCGGCCATGGTGTTCCTGCTGCTGTGGGGCATGCCGTTCCTCGTGGAGGCGCAGCACCTGTCCCGGGGCACGGCGGGTGAACTGCTGACGCTGGTGGTGCTCTCCAACATGGTCGTCGGCCTCGCGTACGGCCAGATCATCGCCCGGCACCACGCGGCGCGCGCCCCACTGGCGCTCGGCACGGTCGCGGCGACGGCGGCCCTGTGGGCGGCCACCCTCGCCCACCCGGGCCGGGCCCCGATGTGGCTGCTGGCCACCCTGTGCGTGGTCCTCGGCGCGTGCGGGCCGGCGTCGATGATCGGCTTCGACTTCGCCCGGCCCGCCAACCCGCCGGAGCGGCAGGGCACGGCCTCCGGGATCGTCAACATGGGCGGGTTCACCGCCTCGATGACGACCCTGCTGGCCATCGGCGTGCTCCTGGACGCGACGGGCGACGACTACCGGATCGCGTTCTCGTCGGTCTTCGTGCTCCAGGCGCTGGGCGTCACGCAGATCCTGCGGCTGCGGGCGCGCACGGCGCGGCTGGAGCGGGAGCGGCTGGTGGCGAGCAGGGTGGAGGCTGTGCACGTCCCGGTGTGACCGCCTGCGGGCTCCACTGCGGCACTCCGGTGCCCGGCCCCCTGCGGGCTCCGCGCTGCGGCACCCCGGTGCCGGACGGCCCGCGGGCTCCGCTACGGCACTCCGGTGCCGGACCCCCGTGCGGGCTCCGCTACGGCGTCACGGCGAAGTGGGCGAGGATCGCGTCCGCCAACTCCTGGTCGCCCTCCGCCTTCACCCGGTCCGCGACGGCCGCCGGCCGCACGCGCCCGCACGCCAGCCGCATGTACGTCTCCCAGTCCATGCTGAGGGTCACCGCGGGCCCGAGGGACGGGGCGCCGTCGATCGTGCCGCGACCCTCCGCGTCGACCCGCACCGTACGCAGGAACTCCACCGGGCCGTGCACGTCGAAGACGACCGCCGTGTTCGGCGGGGCGCCGGCGTCCTTGGCGACGACCCTCGGCAGGACCTGGAGGAAGTTGTCGCGGGCGACGTACGCGCCGGGGGAGTCGAGGTTGCCGGGCCTGCCGAGCGCGGTGCGCAGGTCCTGCTCGTGCACCCAGACGTCGAAGGCCCGCATCCGGTAGGCCACTTCCAGGGACTGCTCGGCGCCCAGCGGCGCGCGGATGAGGGTGTCGGGGGAGCGGTTCTCGTTGCGCAGCCGGCGCGCGCGGCGGATGAGGACGTACTCCAGCTCGGCGGTCATCTCCGGAGCGGTGTGGTGGCGCCGCACGTCGACCTGCATCTCCATGTAGCGGGCGAAGTCGCTGCGCACATGGAAGAGATCGCGGGGGAGGGAGTGGATCGGGCGCGGGTCGCCCAGCATCTCGCACTCCATGCCGATGATGTGCGACACGATGTCGCGCACCGACCAGCCGGGGCAGGGCGTGGGGCGGTTCCACTCCCCTTCGACGAGTGGCTGCACCAGCTCGGATATCGCTTCGATGGAGTGGGTCCAGGCGTCGGCGTAAGTCTGGAGGCTGGGATGGACGGTCACGGGACCCCTCGGGCGGTTTGGTACGCGGGCTGGGTGCTGTGGCAGTTAAGTTACGCTGCCCTGAGGCACCCCGGCAGTGCTTTCGTGTGACGATCGTAGGCCCGTGTTGACAACTCAAGTGCCAGGACGGTGGTAGTGTGCGCGCCTCGCTGATCCAGATCGCGGTGGATCCGGATGAATCATCCCAAGCCCGCCGTGTGCGTGTGGCGTCCCTCGTCCGTGAACAGCGCGGTGCCGACCTGGTGGTCCTCCCCGAACTGTGGCCGGTCGGCGCCTTCGCGTACGAGTCGTTCGAGGCGGAGGCGGAGGGGCCCGACGGCCCGACGTACGAGGCGATGGCCAAGGCCGCGGCCGACGCGGGTGTCTGGCTGCACGCCGGTTCCGTCGTGGAGCGCGCCCCCGACGGGCTCCTCTACAACACCTCCCTCGTCTTCTCGCCGTCCGGTGAACTGGCCGCCACCTACCGCAAGATCCACCGCTTCGGCTTCGACAAGGGCGAGGCGGTGATGATGGCGGCGGGCTCCGCGCTCGTGACCGTCCCGGTGCCGGACCTGCCCCTGGGCGTCGCCACCTGCTACGACCTGCGCTTCCCCGAGCTGTTCCGGGGCCTGGTCGACGCCGGCGCGCTCGCGCTCGTCATCCCGGCGGGCTGGCCGGCCCGCCGCCGGGACCACTGGACGCTGCTGGCACGCGCGCGTGCCGTCGAGAACCAGGCGTACGTCCTCGCCTGCGGCACCACCGGCACCCACGCGGGCGTCGAGCAGGCGGGCCACAGCATCGTGGTCGACCCGTGGGGAGAGGTGCTGGCGGAGGCCGGCACGGCGGAGGAGGTCCTCACGGTGGACCTGGACCCGGAGAAGGTCCGCACGACGCGGGAGCAGTTCCCCGCCCTGAAGGACCGCCTCCTGGGCCTGGCCGCGCCCCGCTGACCCACAACGGCCCCCCAGGACTCCCGGGGCCCCCAGGGGCCGCCGGGAATCCTCCTGGGGCGGGGGCCCCGCCCCGCGGCCCCCGCGGGGGTCCTCCTACTCCCGTTCCGCCATGCGGATCACACACACCGCCACCGCGATCAGCAGTGGCGCGTCCGCGTCCTCCCGCACCACGTCCACGGCGTACGTGTCCCGCATCCGCAGCCACCGCCGCGAAATGTGGGCCAGCAGTTGGCCGTCGTACTCGACGGCGAACTCGCGGTCCAGGATCCGGCCGCTGACGTCCAGCTCCGTCCCGCTGTCGTCCGCCATGGTGACGCGGTAGTGGTTGCGCAGCAGCGACAGGCGCTTGCGGCGAACCGTGGCCAGCGGCTCCCCGTCCCGCTCGATGACCATCGCGTCACGCAGGCTGAGCATCTTCGCCCGCAGCGTGACCAGCACCCGCCCGGCGGGGTCCTTCAGCTCCAGGGTGTCGCGCAGCCGCAGCGCCTTGCCGTCGACGAGGAAGGCGTGGCGCCCATGCTCGTCCTCGATCCAGTAGTCGTCACCGATCGCGAAGATCTTGTCGCGTACGAGGTATTTCATGCCGGGAATGCGTACCCGGTCGCGTGCGGTTGGATGGGGACATGGCTACACGTGCACGCGTTCGGCCCCCGAGCTGATCGGCAAGGGCGGCTGGCTCAACACAGGCGACAAGCAGTACACCCTCTCCGACCTGCGAGGTAAGTGCGTTGTTGTTGATTTCTGGGTTTCCTGAACCAATGTGCGCACTCGTCGCCAGGGTGGAAGCGTGCACCAACACACCACTGCCGACCTGTACTTGCGTCTGTCCCCTGACCGGGAAGGCAAGACCGCGATCGACCGCCAGGAAGCCGACTGCCGGGCGCGGGCGGAGCGCAACGGACTGACTGTCCGCAAGGTCCACATCGACCGTGGACGTTCCGGCTACAAGAACGTCAGCCGCAAGGGGTTCGACGCGGCGATCACAGCCGTCACGGCCGGAGTCGTGGGCGTTCCGGTCGTCTGGAAGCTCGACCGTCTGTCCCGCAAGGGCGTCGGAGAGGTCGGCAAGGCGCTGGACGACATAGGTCGGGTCGGCGGACGGCTGGTCTCCGTCATGGAGGCTCGACACGCGGAACGACAGCGCCCGCGTCACCATCGCGATGCTGGCGGAACTCGCGCGCAACGAGTCGCGCGATCTCGGGATGCGCGTCGGCAGCGCAAAGCGATACCTGCGGCAACGGGGGCAATGGATCGGTGGGCAGCCGCCCTACGGGCTCCTGGTGGACCCGGAGACGAAGAAGCTCGTCCACGACCCCGAGAGCGCCGTCTACGCCCGCCTGATCGCCGACGAAGCGCTGTCCGGGAAGGCGCTCGTCCACATCGCCCGGCTGCTGAACGAGCATGGGGTGGAGTCGGCCCGCGGAGGCGAAAGGAACTCGTCGAGCGTCATGCAACTCCTTCGCTCACCGGCCTTCGCCGGTCTCATGCCGCGACCGAGTACGAGGAGCAGCCGGACGGGACACGCAAGTACATGAACCGGGTCTCTCCCTACCGGGATCCGGCGACCCTCGAAACCGTGAGCATCGGCGAGGGGATCATCACGGTCGGGGAGCGCGAGCTCATCCTCCGCCGGCTCGAAGCGCGCACGTTTCCTCCGGCGGGGAAGCGGCACGGCCACAAGCAGGGGAAGTCACTGCTCACCGGGATAGCACGTTGTGGACTCTGCGGGGCCCGTATGAGCAAGGCCGGCACGTCGTACCAGTGCTCCAGCCACCGGATGGGGCGAGGATGCTCCGGCGTCTCGGCCCGGGTGGAGAGCATCGACGCATACGTGACCCGGGCGTTCCTCCCACGCCTGCCGTCCCTGGAGCCCCAGGACCCGCTGCTCACCGTGATCGCCGACCGCCGGGTGAAGAGGGAGGACCCGGAGGTTTTCGCGAAGCGGGACGCGATCGAGGCGGAGATCGCGGACCAAGGGGCCCGTCTGGCGGACCTGGAGGAGGCCAGGTACGTCCGTGGCGAGTTCACCGGCGCAGAAGCGATCGACCGGTACAACCGGCTCGCCGGACGACTTCGTACCCGGATCGAGGGGCTGCGCGCGGACCTACTGCGGATGCCGGCCCCTTCCGTGGACATCTCTCCGCTCCTGGACGCGGGCCTGCTGCGTGAAGCCTGGGAAGCCGACGATGCAGCCGGAAGGCGTGAGCGCCCAAGCCTCGCAATCGATCGAGTGGAAGTCCAGCGGGGGAGGGTGGGCGTGAGGTTCGACGGTGACGAGCGCTGCCGGATCGTCTGGGCGACGAGAGATGGGGCTGGGGCGGAGGCAGCGGGTGACGAAGTGACGGAAGAATCGGAGGTCGCCGTGGTGGAGCGGATGCCGTAGCTGGGCGGGCCGACGGCGTCGTGCGGCCGTGATCCGATGTTCATGGGTCAATGGCAAGCTTGAAACATGAACGATGCTGCCCCGGCGCCCACCCCCGCGCCCCGCCGTGCCCGTGTCCGTGCCCCCGAGCTGATCGGCAAGGGCGGCTGGCTCAACACCGGAGGCAAAGAGCTCACCCTCGCCGACCTGCGAGGTAAGTGCGTTGTCGTTGATTTTTGGACGTTCTGCTGCATCAACTGCCTGCACGTCCTGGACGAGCTGCGGGAGCTGGAGGAGAAGCACCGGGACACGGTGGTGATCATCGGCGTGCACTCCCCGAAGTTCGTGCACGAGGCCGACCACCGGGCCGTCGTCGACGCCGTCGAGCGGTACGGCGTGCACCACCCGGTCCTCGACGACCCCGAGCTCGCCACCTGGAAGCAGTACGCCGTGCGGGCGTGGCCGACGCTCGTCGTCATCGACCCCGAGGGGTACGTCGTCGCGCAGCACGCGGGCGAGGGGCACGCCAAGGCCATCGAGACGCTCGTGGAGGAGCTGGAGGCCGAGCACGAGGCCAAGGGCACCCTGCGGCGCGGCGACGGGCCGTACGTCCCGCCCGAGCCCGAGGCCACGCACCTGCGCTTCCCCGGCAAGGCGCTCCTGCTGGAGAGCGGCCACCTCCTCGTCTCGGACACCACCCGCCACCAGCTGGTCGAGCTCGCGGCCGACGGCGAGAGCGTCGTACGCCGCTACGGCTCCGGCGAGCGGGGCCTGGCCGACGGCACGGCGGAGGAGGCCCGCTTCAACGAGCCCCAGGGCCTCGCCCTGCTGCCCGGGGGCAGGGTCGTCGTCGCCGACACGGTGAACCACGCCCTGCGCCAACTGGACCTGGCCACCGGTGAGGTGAGCACCCTCGCCGGAACCGGCGCGCAGTGGTGGCAGGGGTCCCCGACGTGCGGCGCCGCCCGCGAGGTGGCGCTGTCGTCGCCGTGGGACGTCGCCTGGTGGCAGGGCAGGGTGTGGATCGCCATGGCGGGCGTCCACCAGCTGTGGGCCTACGACCCGGAGCGGGGGACGGTGTCCGTCGCCGCCGGCACCACCAATGAGGGCCTGGTCGACGGGTCCGCCGACGCGGCGTGGTTCGCGCAGCCGTCCGGGCTCGCCCCGGCCGGCGACCGCATGTGGATCGCCGACTCCGAGACGAGCGCGCTGCGCTGGATCGACGCCGAGGGGGCCGTGCACACGGCCGTCGGCACCGGCCTGTTCGACTTCGGCCACCGCGACGGCGAGGCCGCGCAGGCGCTGCTCCAGCACCCGCTGGGCGTCACCGCCCTGCCCGACGGGTCGGTCGCGGTCTCCGACACGTACAACCACGCCCTGCGCCGCTACGACCCGGCCACGGGCGAGGTCACGACGCTGGCCACGGATCTGCGCGAGCCGAGCGACGCCGTACTCGTCGGCGACGACATCGTGGTCGTCGAGTCGGCCCGGCACCGTCTGACGCGGCTGCGGCTCCCGGAAGAGGCCGTCCAGGTCGATGCCGTCGCCCACCGCACGCGGCGCGAGGCGACCGAGATCGCCCCCGGCACGCTGCGGCTGGACGTCATCTTCCGGGCGCCGACCGGACAGAAGCTGGACGAGCGGTACGGACCGTCCACGCGGCTCCTCGTCTCGTCCACGCCGCCCGGTCTGCTGGCGTCCGGCGAGGGCACCGGCACGGACCTGTCCCGGGAGCTGACGCTGGGTCCGGACGTCACCGAGGGCGTCCTCCACGTCTCGGCGATGGCCGCGTCCTGCGACGACGACCCGGCCAACGAGTACCCGGCCTGCCACGTCCACCAGCAGGACTGGGGCGTGCCGGTGAAGGTCACGGAGCAGGGGGTCTCGCGGCTGCCCCTGATCCTCGCCGGACTCGACAGCTGATCAGGGGGCGCCTCAGAGCACGCGCCGGTCGTCGCCCGGGTCCACGACGGTCGGCGCGACCGTCGGGACGACCGCCCTGCGGCGCCGGTAGATGCTGGTGAACGCCGCGACTCCGATGATGCCGACCGCCATCAGGATCAACCCCACCAGATCGAGGTTGACGCCCTTGGCTTCCCAATCGGTCGCGAAGGTGAGAATCGCACCCACCCCGATGAGGATGATGCAGCCACCCAGACCCATGATGTACGCCTCCTCGTCAACTTCGTAGGCGTTCCGGGTACCCGGAGCCGGAACGCCTACGCGGAACGGGAGGTGTCAGTCCGTCAGGAACGCCGTGAGCGCGTTCGCCAGCAGATACGGGTCGGCCGCGCCGCACAACTCCCGGGCGCTGTGCATTGACAGGATCGCCACGCCGATGTCCACCGTCCGAATTCCGTGCCGGGCGGCGGTGATCGGGCCGATCGTCGTGCCGCACGGCATGTCGTTGTTGGAGACGAACGTCTGCCACGGCACGCCCGCCTTCTCGCAGGCCGCCGCGAAGACGGCCCGGCCGCTGCCGTCCGTCGCGTACCGCTGGTTGACGTTCACCTTGAGCATGGGCCCGCCGTTGGCGCGCGGGTGGTGCGTCGGGTCGTGGCGCTCCGCGTAGTTGGGGTGCACGGCGTGCCCGGTGTCGGACGACAGGCACACCGTCCCGGCGAAGGCGCGGGCCCTGTCCTCGTAACCGCCGCCCCGCGCGAACACCGACCGCTCCAGCACCGTGCCGAGGAGGGGTCCCTGGGCGCCGGTGTCGGACTCGGAGCCGTTCTCCTCGTGGTCGAACGCCGCGAGGACCGGGATGTGCGTGAGGGGCGCGCCGGCCGTGACGGCGGCGAGGGCGGCCACGCCCGCGTGCACGGACAGCAGGTTGTCCATGCGCGGACCGGCCAGCAGCTCCCGGTCCCGCCCGAGGTAGGCGGGGGCTTCCAGGGCGTGCACCATCAGGTCCCAGCCGGCCACGTCGTCGGCGGCCACGCCCGCCTCTTCGGCGACGAAGCGGATCAGGTCGCCCTCGCGGACGTCGTCACCCAGGCCCCAGATCGGCTGCATGTGGCGCTGCCGGTCCAGCTTCAGGCCCTCGTTGACCTGCCGGTCCATGTGGATGGCGAGCTGCGGCACGCGCAGCAGCGGCCGGTCCACGTTCGCCAGGACGTGGCTGCCGTCGCGCAGGGTCAGCCGGCCGGCCAGGCCCAGGTCGCGGTCGAGCCAGGTGTTGAGGAGCGTCCCGCCGTACAGCTCCACGGCGACCTGCCGCCAGCCGTGCGCCCCGGTGTCGGGGCGGGGCTTGACGCGCAGGTTGGGTGAGTCGGTGTGGGCGCCGATGATCCGGAACGGGGTGTGCGGGGCGGCGTCCTTGGGGACGTACCAGGCGATGATCGCGCCGCCGCGGATCACGTACTTGCCGCCGGCGGTCCCGTCCCAGGCGGCGGTTTCCTCGACCTGTTCGAAGCCGGCCTTCTCCAGCCGTTCCGCCGTGTTGGCGACGGCGTGGTACGGCGACGGGGAGGCCGCCAGGAAGGTCATGAGGTCGTCGGTGTGGCCGCGGTCGAAGCGGGCGGGAGAGCTGCTCATGCCCTCACCTTACGGCGGGCGTCGGGGCCGGGCCCGGCCGATTGTCAGTGGTGGCTGCGACGATCGGAACCAGTCCGCCGATCGTGACTTCGGAGGTGCCCCGGTGACCACGATGACCACGCACGCCGCGTCCGCCGCGCATGCCGCGCCCGTCTGCGCCGCGTGCGAGGCGCCCGACGCCGAGTGGAACGCCCGGCTCCTGATGGTGCTGTGCGGCGCCTGCACGACCGCGGCCACGGGGACCCCCGACCGGGACCCGGTGCGTCTCGGGGACATCCTGCCGGTGACGGCGGCGGCGCTGCGCGCCGCGATACCGGCGGCGCCGGAGGGGCGTACCGCCCCGAGGGCCCCCGTGGCGCGTGCCGCACCGGCGGCGCCCGCCGCACCGGCGGCGCCCGCCGCACCGGTGGCGCCCGCACCGCGCACGCAGCCCCCCGCGCAGCGCACCGGCTCCCCCATGACGTGCCGTCACTGCGGCGCGCAGGCCCGCTGGTACCGCACGGTGAACGGCCGGTGGGTGGCCCTGGAGCCGGGCGGGCGCCCGACGGCGCGGGTGCCGCGCGGTGAGCGGTGGTACGTGGCGGGGGACGGCACGGCGGTCCACCTGCGCGGGGCGGCGCCGACGGACATGTGCCGGGTGACCCACTTCTTCGTCTGCGCCGGCCGCCCGGAGTGACCGGGGCGAGGCCCGGGGTCGTCCGGGCATGGAAGAAGGGCGGCCCGCCCCCGGGAACCTCGGGGAGCGGACCGCCCTGGGACCAAACCGCGTACTGGGACTAGAACGCGGCCTCGTCCAGCTCCATGAGGGAGTTGTCGATGCCCTCGGCGATGGCGCGCTCGGTGGAGACGCCGGGCAGGATGTTCGCGGCGAAGAACTTCGCGGCGGCGATCTTGCCCTGGTAGAAGGCGCGGTCCTTCGCGGACGCCGTCTCCAGCTTCTCGGCCGCCACGGCGGCGCCGCGCAGCAGCAGGTAGCCGACGACCACGTCACCGGACGCCATCAGCAGGCGGGTGGTGTTGAGCCCGACCTTGTAGATGTTCTTGACGTCCTCGCCGGTGGCGGTGAGGTCGGTCAGCATCGCGCCGACGATCCCCTCCAGGTCGACGGCCGCCTTGGCGAGCGCGTCGCGCGCCGGGGCGAGCTCCTCGCCGCCGGTGCCGACCGCCAGGAACTTCTTGATCTCCTCGGCCAGCGCGTTCAGCGAGGCGCCCTGGTCACGGACGATCTTCCGGAAGAAGAAGTCCTGGCCCTGGATCGCCGTGGTGCCCTCGTAGAGGGTGTCGATCTTGGCGTCACGGATGTACTGCTCGATCGGGTACTCCTGGAGGTACCCGGAGCCACCGAAGGTCTGGAGCGACTGCGCGAGCTGCTCGTAGGACTTCTCGGAGCCGTAGCCCTTCACGATCGGCAGGAGCAGGTCGTTCAGGCCGATCAGCGCCTTGGCGTCCTCGCCCGCCGCCTCCTTGACCTGGATCTCGTCCTGGATCGCGGCGGTGTACATGACGAGGGCGCGCATGCCCTCCGCGTACGCCTTCTGCGTCATGAGCGAGCGGCGCACGTCGGGGTGGTGCGTGATGGTGACCTTCGGCGCGGTCTTGTCCATGAAGTTCGCCAGGTCGGGGCCCTGCACGCGCTCCTTGGCGTACTCCAGCGCGTTCAGGTAGCCCGTCGACAGGGTGGCGATCGCCTTCGTGCCGACCATCATGCGGGCGAACTCGATGATGCGGAACATCTGGCGGATGCCGTCGTGCTTGTCGCCGATCAGCCAGCCCTTGGCGGGGTGCTTGTCGCCGAACGTCATCTCGCACGTGTTGGACGCCTTCAGGCCCATCTTGTGCTCGACGTTCGTCGCGTAGACGCCGTTGCGCTCGCCCAGCTCGCCGGTCTCCCAGTCGAAGTGGTACTTCGGCACGAGGAACAGCGACAGGCCCTTGGTGCCCGGGCCGTGGCCCTCGGGGCGGGCCAGCACGTAGTGGAGGATGTTCTCCGACATGTCGTGCTCACCGGACGTGATGAAGCGCTTCACGCCCTCGATGTGCCAGGAGCCGTCGTCCTGCTGCACGGCCTTGGTACGGCCGGCGCCCACGTCCGAACCGGCGTCCGGCTCGGTGAGGACCATGGTGGAGCCCCACTGCTTCTCGACGGCGATCTCGGCGATCTTCTTCTGCGCCTCGTTGCCCTCCTCGAAGAGGATGCCGGCGAAGGCCGGGCCGGAGGAGTACATCCACACGGCCGGGTTCGAGCCCAGGATCAGCTCGGCGTACGCCCAGATCAGCGAACGCGGCGACGTGGTGCCACCGATCTCCTCGGGCAGGCCGAGGCGCCAGTACTCGGAGTCCATGAAGGCCTTGTAGGACTTCTTGAAGCTCTCCGGGATCGGCGCGGTGTTCGTCTCCGGGTCGAAGACCGGCGGGTTGCGGTCGGCGTCCGCGAACGACTCGGCGAACTCGTTCTCGGCGAGGCGGCAGAGCTCGTCGAGCACGCTCTTCGCCGTCTCGACGTCCATCTCCTCGAACGGACCGGTGCCGTACACCTTGTCGCGCCCGAGAACCTCGAAGAGGTTGAACTCGATGTCGCGGAGATTCGACTTGTAGTGCCCCATGGCGACGGCTCCGTAAGGCTCGGGGAGGCAGGACCCTCGTACACGTACCAGCTAGTAGCTACGATGATGCTACCCGCCGGTAATAAGAGCAAGCCCGGTGTCTTTTTGTGGCTCGGTTCACCTCCGGGGCGCTGGAGCGTGTGTCGACGGTCGATCATGCTCGGTCCTCGTTCCTCGGGCCCTGCGCGTGATCTCCTTTTCGACACCCGCGCCCCTTCGGCTCACTCGCCTCAGGCCCTTCGCGCCCTTCGTCTCACGGGCGGCACCGCTCCCCCGCTCACCGACGGACGGCGTACGGCATCGGGTCAGGGTCGTGCGGGGCCGTCCCCGTCTCCCGCCCCCTGGCGCCCGCCGCGCTCCGGGCACCATCCTGGGCCGCTTCCTGGGGCAGCTCGCACCAGACGGTCTTGCCGCTGCCCGGCCCGTGGAGGACGCCCCACCGCAGGGACACCGCCTCCACCAGCGCGAGCCCGCGCCCGGACTCGTCCCGCTCGCCCACCGAGCGCAGCAGGGGCCACGCCCTCGGGTCCGGATCACCGACCTCGACCCGGACCCGCCCGCCGGTCCCGTACACCCGGACGGTGACGGGGGTGCCCTCTCCCAGGTGGGCGATCACGTTGCCCACCAGCTCGCTCACGCACAGCTGAAGGTCCGCGCAGGGCGCCCCCACGTGCTCCCGCAGCGCGCGACGCAGCTCGCCCACCTCCTTCGGGACGGCGAGGAACCGGACGGTGAGCGGCTTCACCGGCCGGCCGCCTTGCGCAGGACGGCGCTGAGCGCGCGGGCGGTGGCGATGTTGCAGTTCCCGAGGATGACCAGGGGTGGCGTCCCGAAGTCCCTCCCGAGGGACGGCAGCTTGATGTCATGCGCGGCGAGCGCACCGCGCAGCTCCTGGACGGTGGCCTGGGCCTCGATGTCGTGGGGGTCGGGCATGGGGAGTGCCTTCCTGTGCGTGCTGTGACGAACCGGTCACAGCCTGGCGTCGTGCCGCGTACCGTGGAAGGGGTTTGGGTTACGCAAGGTGACTGGCAAATGGCGGTGGTAGTTGTGCCCTCCCGCAAGGATCCCGACGCGTCGGCGAACGTCCCCTCCTTCTACGGCGCCGAATTGCGCTACAAGCGCGAGGCGGCCGGTCTCACCCTTGAACAACTCGCCGAGGGCAGCTTCCGAGGAGTGCCGTTCCTGAGCCAGATCGAGCGCGGCGAGCGCCGTATGCCGCTGGATCTGGCCCGGCACGTGGACGAACGGCTCCAGACGGACGGCTTTTTCCAACGCCGCTGTGAAGACGCGCGCAGGGCCAAGCAGTCGGGGCACGCGGAGTACTTCGCGGACGTGGCGGAGATGGAACAGTACGCTGAGTCGATCGAGGACTGGGCGCCCATGCTCGTTCCGGGGCTTCTACAGACAGCCCCTTACGCACGGGCGCTCATCCGGGCCGCGATGCCCCGAGCCACGGATGACGACGTCGAAGTGAAGGTCTCCGCCCGCGTGGAGCGGGCTGTGCTGTTCGAGGCAGAGAACCCTCCGGCCTTCTGGGCGATCCTGGACGAGTCCGTGATCCGGCGCCGGGTGCTCCCGCCCCGGGGCATGGCCGAGTTGCTGACGCACATCGCGCAGGTGGTGAGGGCGACCCGGTCCATTTTGCAGATCGTTCCGGAAACGACCGCTGCCCATCCGTTCATGATGGGCATGACCAGGGTCATGACGTTCACGGACGCTCCTCCGGTGGTGTACACGGAAAGCCTGCACAGTGGCCAACTCATCGACTTTCCAGCGCTCGTGAAGCAGTACCGTGAGTCGTACGATCTGCTCAGGGCCGTCGCACTGCCGCCTGAGGCGTCCCTGGCCATGATCGATGCTGCGGCGGAGGATTATCGAAATGGCGACCAGCAACATCGACTTGAGCTCGGCATGTTGGCGCAAAAGTAGCCACAGCAATGGCACGGGTGGTGAGTGCGTCGAGGTTGCTCAGGGCTTTTCCGGCGCCGCGCGCTGGCGTAAGAGCACCTACAGCAACGGCTACGAAGGGCTGTGCGTCGAGGTCGCCGACAATATCCCCGGCGTCGTCCCCGTCCGCGACTCCAAGGCACCCCAGGGCCCTGCCCTGGTCCTCGCCGCCCGGGCATGGGTGCCGTTCGTCGAGGCGGTGAAGAAGGGCCGCCTGCCGGACTGACGTAGCGGCAGTGAGGGCATGGCCGCGCCTGGTGCGCGATGCTGCCGATCAGGTCCCGCGCCCCCTGGCGGAGGGGCGACGGCGACGAACGTGCTGAGGGTCGCCGGGGCGAGGCGGCCGGCCCACTGCGACCGCTGCGACCGGGCGTTCCGCGCGCCCGAGCGGGGTGAATGCCAGGACGCCGTACCGCCACCTCACGTCGACAGGAGCCGTGTGGGCTTCTTGCGCCGCTAGTCAGTACGCGGCCAGGTAGACCCGTACCCGATCGCCCATGCCGTCTCCTACAGGCATTTCGACGGCCTGGACGTGACTCCTCCGAGCGTCACCGACGCAGGGAGGACACGCACTCGTCGAACGAGCCCCCTTGAGTTCCTGCGGCGGGGTCAGGCCCAGGTGCTGGAAACCGTCCCCGCTCAGCGAGGAGGAAAGGTCCTGCGCCTCCAGAGGGTGCTCGGGCCGCAGGTCGTCGGCTATGGACCTGGCGGTCTTCTGGTCGGTCAGGAAGGACAACAGGTAGACGCGCTCTTGTGGCTGTACGCGCACGGCGCCCCTCACCTCGGTAGCACCGGGGGGAACCTGCGCCTTCATGAAGGCGGCGGCCTCGGGCGCCCCTGCTTCCTTCTGCCAATGCGGGTACCGGTCCTCGTCGGCGACGCGGTCGCCATGTCCGGCTGTGCAGCCGGCGAGCAGCAGCGCAGTCGCCGCGACGGCCGCGGATCCGGCCGTGTGGCGCCTCCCTGCCGCGCGCGTGTGCCTCATCGGTTCTTCTCCTCACCCCGCGACAGGTCATACGACTCGGTCCGGCCCATGGCGGGCGGTCCCGGCCCGCGCGCGACGCCGCCGCCCCGCCGCATGGGGTGAGCCCGCCCGCCCGTCCCGGTACGCGGGCGGAGCCACGAGGCAGGCTCGTACTCAGTACGCTAGGGGCCATGTACGGCTACGACCAGAACCCGGGTGCCCAGCAGCAGTACGCACCCCAGCAGGGCTACGCGCAGCAGCCGCCGCTGTACCCGGAGCCGTCGCCGCCGTCGCTCGCGGACGCCGTGCGGGCGTTCACCACCGGGTCGCTGTCCGCCGAGGACTTCCAGCAGATCTTCGCGACGTCGAAGGTGTACTGCCCGCGCGGTGACAACCCGGGCTTCCTGGCGCTGCACAACACCCAGCAGCCGGTCATCCCGATGTTCACCTCGCTGAAGGAGCTGCGCCGGTACGCGGGCAAGGAGTCCAAGTACTTCGTGATCACCGGCGCCGAGGTGATCGACCTGCTGCCCACCGGGTACGGCTTCGTCCTCGACATGGAGGGCGACCACCGGATCGTCTTCGACGCGAAGGCCGTCGAGCAGATGGTCGACTTCGCCATGCGGCGGATGTACGGCTGACCGCACGGCGGGAAATCCGGGCGACCGCCGCACATCGGTGTCCCTAGGGTGCCGTCCATGACAACCGGACTCCGCCTGGAAAAGGTGACCCCCGACAACGTCCTCGACGCCTGCCGCATCGCGGTCCATCCCACGCAGGAGCGGTTCGTCGCCCCGGTCGCGCGGTCGCTGGCCGAGGCGTACGCGCAGCCCGAGGTCGCCTGGCCACGGCTGATCTTCGACGGTGACCGGCTGGTGGGCTTCGTGATGGCCTTCTTCGACGTCCGCTTCAACCCGGAGGACCCGGAGGACCCGGACGACCGGCCCCGGTCCGGGCTCTGGCGGCTGGCCATAGCCGCCGGTGAGCAGGGGATGGGTTACGGGCGGTTCGCCGTGGACGCGGTGTGCGAGGAGATCCGCAGGCGCGGCGGCACGCGGGCCACGGTGACCTGGGGGCAGGGCGAGGACGGGCCCGAGGAGTTCTATCTGCGGCTCGGTTTCCGGCCGACCGGGGAGAAGAGCGGGGACCAGGTGGTGGGGGAGCTGGAGCTGCTGTCCGGCTCCTGAGCGAGGGGAGTGGCGCGGAGCCCGGCCTCCCGGAGCCCGTAGGGGCCCACGGCCGGGCTCCGGTGCGTTGCGGGGACGGCGAAGCCGGGGTGCGGACGGCGGGGCCGGGGCGCGGACGGCGCGCGGTTTCCGGACAGGGCAGCGTGGGACTGGGAATGGCGGGACACCGGGGCGTGTTCCGATAGCAAGAAGTTCAGTCTTCAACTAATCTGGACGCAGCCCGCCCCCGAGGAGGACCTGCCATGCCCGCCGTAACCATCGAGAACCCGCTCACGCTGCCGCGTGTCGCCGCGCACGCCGGTGCCGTGCCGCGACCGGTGCTGGCCGTGACCACCGCGCCCAGCGGTTTCGAGGGGGAGGGCTTTCCGGTGCGCCGCGCGTTCGCCGGGATCAACTACCGGTACCTCGACCCGTTCATCATGATGGACCAGATGGGGGAGGTGGAGTACCGGCCGGGAGAGCCGAAGGGCACCCCGTGGCACCCCCACCGCGGCTTCGAGACCGTCACGTACCTGATCGACGGGACCTTCGTCCACCAGGACAGCAACGGTGGCGGCGGCACCATCACCAACGGCGACACCCAGTGGATGACCGCCGGGTCCGGGCTGCTGCACATCGAGGCGCCGCCGGAGCGGCTCGTCATGTCCGGCGGGCTCTTCCACGGCCTCCAGCTGTGGGTGAACCTGCCCGCCAAGGACAAGATGAAGGACCCCCGCTACCAGGACATCCGCGGCGGCCAGGTCCAGCTCCTGACCTCCCCCGACGGCGGCGCCCTGCTGCGCGTGATCGCCGGTGAGCTCGACGGTCACCAGGGTCCCGGCATCACGCACACGCCCATCACCATGGTCCACGCCACGCTCCGCCCCGGTGCCGAGGTCACGCTGCCCTGGCGGTCGGACTTCAACGGCCTCGTGTACGTACTGGCCGGCCGCGGCTCCGTCGGCGGGGAGCGGCGGCCCGTCCACACGGGCCGGACCGCCGTGTTCGGCGACGGAGGCTCGCTGACCGTCCGCGCGGACGAGAGGCAGGACGCGAACAGCCCCGACCTGGAGGTCGTCCTCCTCGGCGGACAGCCGATCCGGGAGCCCATGGCGCACTACGGGCCGTTCGTCATGAACACCCAGGAGGAGCTCCGGGAGGCCTTCGAGGACTTCCAGGCCGGGCGGCTCGGACGGATCCCGGCCGTCCACGGCATGCAGGACGGCGGCATGCGGGACAACTGAGTCCAAGGCACCGGCATGCGGGACGACCGAGTGCGGCGCCCCGGCATCCAGCACGCCGGCGTGCGCGGCACCGGCCCGCACGGCAGCGCAGTGGCACACCCCGGTTTTCCAGCAGGTCGAGGCCCGCACCGGGCCGCCGTCGCCTGTCTCGTGCTCGGCCCCGGCCCAGGCCTCGGGCTCGGGCTCGTCGGAGCCTACGCGGGCGCGTGGCGCAGGCCGGCTGACGGTTCGTCACCCGGCCGGGGTCCGTCCACGGGCGGACCCCGGCCCGCCGTGATCCGCTGAGGGCGTGCACACGCTGCTCCCCGAGCCCGTCCGCCGCCTCGCCGCCTGGTGCGTCGTCGTCCTGCTCGTGACGGGTGTCGCCGCCATCGGCGTCTGGCTCTGCGTCAGGTTCCGGACGGCCGTCACGCCCGTGCTGCTCGCCCTGCTCGGTACGGCGCTGCTCGGGCCGCTGTACCGGCGGCTCGTCGCCATGAAGGTCAACAGGTCGCTCGCCGCCGGCCTCACCTGCACCGCCGTCGTCGCCGTCGTCGGCGGAGCCACGTACATCGTGGTCGCCGCGCTCATCGACACCGGCGACCAGATCATCACCTCGCTCCGGCGGGCCGCCACGAGCCTCGCCCGGCACTTCGGCGCCGCCGGTACCTCGCTCGACGACCTCGCCGCCAACGCGAGGGAGCTGCTCGGCAAGTTCGGCGGAACGGCCGCGTCCGGGGTGATCAGCGGGCTCAGCGTGGTCGGCGAGATGATCGCCATGGCCGTCCTCGCCCTGCTCCTCGTCTTCTTCTTCCTCCGCGACTCGGCCCGCGCCCTGCGTGCCCTGCGCTCCTCCGTCCCGCGCGACAGCGCCGACCAGGTCGAGGCCATGGCCCGCCGCGCCTTCGGGGCCGTGGAGGGCTTCATGCGGGGGACGACGTTCATCGCGCTCATCGACGCCGTCCTCATCACCGCCGGAATGCTGATCCTGCGCGTCCCCGGCGCCGTCGGGCTCGGCGCGCTCGTCTTCGTCGGCGCCTACATCCCCTACCTCGGCGCCTTCATCTCCGGCGCCGTGGCGATCCTCGTCGCCCTCGCCGACCGCGGCGTCGTCATCGGGCTCTGGGCGATCGGCGTCGTCCTCGCCGTACAACTCCTCGAAGGGCACGTCCTGCAGCCGCTGATCCAGTCCCGTACGGTCCAGATGCACCCCGCCGTCGTCATGCTGGCGATCACGGCGGGCGCCTCCGTGGCGGGGATCCTCGGGATGCTGCTGGCCGTGCCGCTCACGGCCGCCGCGTTCGGCGTGATGGGCGAGCTGCGGACGCGTTACGCGGGCGGGGGCGCCACCCCGCCGAGCTCCCCGGGCCCGCCCGCCGCATCCTCGTAGAGCTCGAACCAGATCGACTTGCCCTCGCCCCGCGGGTCCACGCCCCACGCGTGCGCCAGCATCTCCATCAGCAGCAGCCCGCGCCCCGACGACGCCATCTCGCCCGGCCGCCGCTTGTGCGGCAGCTCGTCGCTGCCGTCCGCGACCTCCACGCGCAGCCGGCGCGTGCCGTGCTCGCCGGTCGCCTCGGCGACGAGCAGCGCGTTGCCGTCGGTGTGCACCAGGACGTTCGTGAGCATCTCGGAGAGCATCAGGACCGCCGCGTCGGCCTGCTCCTCGTCCGCCCAGTCGTGCAGCAGCTCCCGCAGCTGCCGCCGGGCCGCCGCGATCCGCTCCGGCTCGGCCTGCGCGATGGTCAGCGCGGTGCGGCGGCCCGTCCGCCGGTGCGCCATGCCGTTCGTCCGGGAGAGCAGCAGCACCGCGATGTCGTCCTCGCGGCGGTCGACCAGCGGGCCCGTGGTGTGGTGCGAGCCGGGCCCGTGGACGGCCTGGACCAGGCTGTCGGCCAGCACCTCCAGCGCATCGGCGGGGTCGTGCGCTTCGAGCAGTTTGCGGATCCGGGTCCAGCCCGTCTCCAGATCGTGCCCGCCGGTCTCCAGCAGTCCGTCCGTGCAGACCATCAGCGTCTCGCCGGGCTCCAGCGTCAGCCGCGTCGTCGGATAGTCGGTGTCCGGGACGATGCCCAGCGGCAGCCCGCCCTCGGTCGGCCGCAGCACCACCGTGCCGTCGGCCATCCGGATCGCCGGGTCCGGGTGGCCGGCCCGCGCGATGTCCAGCGTGCCCGTGGCCGGGTCGACCTCCACGTACAGACAGGTCGCGAACCGCGTGGCGCCGGGATCGCCCTCCGCGCCGTCCGTGATGCCGTACAGGAAGCGCGACGCCCGCGACAGCACCGCGTCCGGGCGGTGGCCCTCGGAGGCGTACGCGCGCAGCGCGATCCTCAGCTGGCCCATCAGCCCGGCCGCCCGCACGTCATGCCCCTGGACGTCGCCGATCACCAGCGCGAAACGCCCTCCCTCGTGGCCACCGGCACGGGAGGTGCCCCCGGGCAGCTGGATCATGTCGTACCAGTCGCCACCGACCTGGAGCCCGCCGCCCGTCGGCACGTACCGCGCGGCCACCTCCATGCCGGGGATGGCCGGGCCGAGCACCGGCATCATCGTGCGCTGGAGCCCCAGCGACAGCTCGCGCTCCGACTCCGCGACCCCGGCGCGCGCCAGCGCCTGGGCGAGCATCCGCGCCACGGTCGTCAGCACCGACCGCTCGTCGGGTGTGAAGGCGACCCGGTGCTTGAACGCCGCCATCCAGGCGCCCATCGTCCGGCCCGCGACGATCAGGGGGAGGAAGGCCCAGGACTCCCTGCCGAAGCGTTCTGCCAACGGCCAGGTCGTCGGGAAGCGGGCACGGTACTCCGCCGGCGACGGCAGGTAGATCGCCCGCCCCGTCCGTACCACCTCCGCCGCCGGATAGTCGGTGTCCAGTGGCATCTCCGTGAACGGCCCGTCGTCACCCGGGTTGTGCCCGTGGTGCCCGATGATCGTCAGCCGGTCCCCCGCGACGCCGAAGACCGCCAGGCCGTCCGGCGAGAACCCGGGCATCGACAGCGACGCCGCCACCCGCAGCACCTCCGCCGTCGACCGCGCCTCCGCCAGCGCCCGGCCCGCGTCCAGCAGGAACGCCTCCCGCGAGCGGCGCCAGTCACCGGTGACGGGCGTCCGGGCGGCCGTGCCCGGCTGCGGCTCGGCGACCTCCTGGAGGGTGCCGACGAGGCAGTAGTCGGTGCCGTTCAGCAGGGGCTTGGAGCGGCTGCGTACGGTACGGATCACCCGGCCGCTCCCGTCCATGATCCGCAGCCGGGCCTCGGCGAGCGTGCCCTCGGCGACGGCGAGGTTGACGACGCCGTCGATCTCGTTCCAGTCGACGGGGTGGAAGCGGGAGCGCACGGCGCCCTCCGTCAGCTCCACCGGCTCGGCGGGCAGACCGAGGAGCCGGGCCGCCTCCGCGTCGAGCGTGACGATTCCGGTCGCGTTGTCCCAGCGCCACAGGCCGGTCGCGATGGCGGCCAGGACGTCCTCGGTACGCATTGGACCACTCTAAGAAGAGGAGCCGACGGGCCGCCACCGTGCGATCTTGGGAGCCCCCCTTGGCGCGGCCGGTACCCTTGACAGGTCGAGTTGCACCCCTATCCCGAAGACTGGATGAACGACGATGCATCGGTACAGGTCCCACACCTGCGGCGAGCTCCGCGCCTCTGACGTCGGCACCGGCGTCCGGCTGAGCGGCTGGCTGCACAATCGGCGCGACCTGGGCGGCATCCTCTTCATCGATCTGCGCGACCACTACGGCATCACGCAGCTGGTCGCCCGGCCCGGCACCGCGGCGTACGAGGCGCTCGACAAGCAGACCAAGGAGTCCGTCGTCCGCGTCGACGGCACGGTCGTCTCCCGTGGCGCCGAGAACATCAACCCCGATCTGCCCACCGGTGAGATCGAGGTCGAGGTGTCCGAGGTGGAGGTCCTCGGCGCGTCCGGCCCGCTGCCGTTCACGATCAACACCGACGACGGCGTCAACGAGGAGCGGCGCCTGGAGTACCGCTTCCTCGACCTGCGCCGCGAGCGCATGCACCGCAACATCATGCTGCGCTCGGCCGTCATCGCCGCCATCCGCTCCAAGATGGTGGCCCTCGGCTTCAACGAGATGGCGACCCCGATCCTCACCGCGACCTCCCCCGAGGGCGCCCGTGACTTCGTCGTCCCCTCCCGCCTGAACCCGGGCAAGTTCTACGCGCTGCCGCAGGCGCCGCAGCAGTTCAAGCAGCTGCTGATGATCTCCGGCTTCGACCGGTACTTCCAGATCGCGCCCTGCTTCCGCGACGAGGACGCCCGCGCCGACCGCTCTCCGGGCGAGTTCTACCAGCTCGACGTCGAGATGAGCTTCGTCGAGCAGGAGGACGTCTTCCAGCCGATCGAGAAGCTCATGACCGAGCTGTTCGAGGAGTTCGGCGGCGGTCGCCACGTCACCTCCCCCTTCCCGCGGATCCCGTTCCGCGAGGCGATGCTGAAGTACGGCTCCGACAAGCCGGACCTGCGCGCCCGGCTGGAGCTCGTCGACATCACGGACGTCTTCGCCGACTCCGAGTTCAAGGCGTTCGCGGGCAAGCACGTGCGCGCCCTGCCGGTGCCGGACGTCGCGTCGCAGACCCGCAAGTTCTTCGACGGCCTCGGCGACTACGCGGTCGAGCACGGCGCGAAGGGCCTGGCGTGGATCCGCGTCGGCGAGGACATGACCTTCACCGGCCCGATCGCCAAGTTCCTCACCGAGGACGACGTCAAGACGCTCGTCGACCGCCTCGGCCTCAAGCCCGGCCACGCCGTCTTCTTCGGCGCGGGCGAGTTCGACGAGGTCTCCAAGATCATGGGCGCGGTCCGTGTCGAGGCCGCCAAGCGCGCCGGCCAGTTCGAGGAGAACGTCTTCCGCTTCTGCTGGATCGTCGACTTCCCGATGTACGAGAAGGACGAGGAGACCGGAAAGATCGACTTCTCCCACAACCCGTTCTCCATGCCGCAGGGCGGCATGAAGGACCTGGAGGAGAAGGACCCGCTGGACGTCCTGGCCTGGCAGTACGACATCGTCTGCAACGGCGTGGAGCTGTCGTCCGGCGCCATCCGGAACCACGAGCCCGAGATCATGCTGAAGGCCTTCGAGATCGCGGGCTACGACCGCGACACCGTCGAGCACGAGTTCGCGGGCATGCTCCGCGCCCTCCGCTTCGGCGCCCCGCCGCACGGTGGCATCGCCCCGGGCGTGGACCGCATCGTCATGCTCCTCGCCGACGAGCCGAACATCCGCGAGACGATCGCCTTCCCGCTCAACGGCAACGCCCAGGACCTGATGATGGGCGCGCCGACGGAGCTGGACGAGTCCCGCCTGAAGGAGCTGAACATCCAGCTCCGCAAGCCGGTGGCGGACAAGTAAGCCGCACGCGAGGGGCCCCGGGACCGTGCGCACGCGCACACGGTCCCGGGGCCTTTCGCATGCTCGCGTTCCGGTTCGGGTTCCGGTTCCGGTTCTGGTTCGCGTTCGGTTTGGCCGACTGGACACGCACGACCACCGGGGTTACGCCGGCCGGCCCGCGAGGCTCCGGTTCCGCATGGGGAAGTCCCTGAACAGCGGTGTCTCTCCCCGCTCCGGGCCCCGCATGCGCAGGGCGTGGCTGACGAGGGCGTGGTGCAGCATGTACAGGCGGTGTTCGTCCCTGCCCCCCTCGGAGAGCCGGTCGATGACCCAGGCGATGGGCGTGGAGCCGTCGTAGGCGTCCCTGGGCTCGAACAGGAGGTGGGAGGAGCCCAGTTCCGCCAGTACGTTCAGCGTGTAGGCGAAGGGATAGGGGCGGTTGACCCGGTCGTCGTCCGTGCGGTCCAGGTCGGGGAAGCCGTCCACCAGGCGATCGAGGGTCTTGTCGCCGATCAGGTCCGTGCGGCCGGTGAGCATGGCCGTCTGGAGGATGTACGCGTACGAGATCCCGTTGAGGAAGTAGTTCGCTCCCGGGTCGATGTGCACCCACTGGCCCACGATGTCCTCCACGAGGGCGTTCAGGTCCGGGACCTCCTCGTCCAGCCGGCCGAGGTTGTGCAGGGCGATGATGTAGTACAGGCCCATGTGGGTGCGTTCCACCGGGGTGATGCGAGCCAGCAGCTCCTTCGCCTCCGCCAGCCGGTCCCGGCCGTAGGTGAGGTACTCCTCCGGCCGGCCGCTCATGGCGATGGCGTTCAGCATGGTCAGGAGCGGATAGATCTTCGTGAAGCTCTCCGACATGGGCTGGGGGAACGCCGGGGGGCTGTTCAGCTCGTCGGCGCGGTCCAGGTAGGAGAGGACCTCCTTCAGGTGGTCCCGGCCCTCGCCGTGGATGAACCGACCGAATCCCAGCAGCGAGACCACCGACAGGAGCATGGCGCCGCCGCGCCCCCGGAAGAACGGGGCCGGGATCCTCTCCAGCAGGCCCAGCGCCTCACGGACGTGGTTGCGCCGCCCGGACACAAGCCGGTCCTCCAGGCCGAGTTGGCCCAGGGCGAGGAAGACCGCGGAGTACGCGGACAGCTTCTCGTAGTGGCCGTGCCGGCCGGCGTTCTCGTCCTTGATCCGGTCCGGCTCGATCGTGTCGGCGACGGCCAGCATC
Organism: Streptomyces sp. NPDC006368; assembly: GCF_040612535.1. Taxonomy (NCBI): domain Bacteria; kingdom Bacillati; phylum Actinomycetota; class Actinomycetes; order Kitasatosporales; family Streptomycetaceae; genus Streptomyces; species Streptomyces sp. NPDC006368. Next base: position 250,657 of record NZ_JBEXQK010000002.1, on the reverse strand, counting down.
TCCGCCGGGAAGTCCGTCCCGGCGTTGACCAGCAGGGTTGTGTCCAGTTCCAGCTTGGCGAAGGCGTCCATGAGGATGCAGCCGGCCATGAGCCGGAAGTACGGGTTCTCCCCGGCCCGCACGGCGTCCAGGATCGGGCCGAGGCGCTGTTCGAGGTCGGCGCGGCGCAGCGGGCGGGCGGGATCGCCGACATCGAGGACGAAGTCCGCGAGCAGCCGGGAGAACCGTGCGTAGGCGTTCTCCTCGACCCCCTTCGCGGCGAGCAGGTCGAACGCGTGGCGGATCCGCGCGGCGCCCTCGGGGTCGTAGGCGATGGGGTATTGGCCCAGGCCTATGCCGCGCACCATGCGGCTCCACGGGGTGGCGATCACGCGGGTCTCGTTCGACAGGTGGTGCAGGCCGTCCACCGGGACGGGGTACGAAGCGGAGGTCATCGCGGAGTCCTTCCATGGAGCGGGAGTTCGGGGACCGGCCCCCGGGCAGGACAGCTGCCCGGGGGCCGGGGGGAAAAAGCCGTCAGCGCGGCAGGTGCGGCAGCGGCGGCACGTCGAGGCCGAGGAACTCGGTCCTGGTGCCCTCCAGCATCTGCAGCGCCCAGTTGAGCCACTTGATGCCTTCGCAGTAGATCGCCACCGGCCTGCACTGCGTCTGGTAGGTGTCCAGGAGCGTGCCGTCCAGCTCCTTCTGGAAGTGGAACGGCGGCATGGCGGTGAAGTGCTGCCCCATCATGAACACGAACCGGATCAGCCAGTACGGATCGTCCCTCCGATAGGCCGAGTCCGGGTCGTCCAGCCCGAGCGCGGCGGTCATCACGGGGGCGAAGTAGTCCTCCATCCCCTGCGGCGCGGCGGTGTCGACCGTGCCCCCGTGGGCGGTCACGTCCCGCACCCGGTACGCCTTCCGGTACGGGTTGCCGTCCCGGAACGCGATGTCGACGCGCGGGGTCCTGCCGGCACCGGTGTCGACGGTCATGGTGAACTGCTCGAAGTGGATCTCGTCGTAGTGGCCGATGGAGTTGTGCCAGGGCTTGTTGTCGTACATCGGGTCGTCACGGGTGTCCCTGCCGTCGCTCTTGAAGCCGATGGCCCGCGGATCGAGGAACTTGATCCCCAGCGACCGGGCGGTGATGGCCTCCAGCGCCGCGTCGATGTCCTGCTGAGCCGCCCCCGACTCGATCACCCGCTGGGCGTGCAGCAGCGGCTCACTGTTGGTGATCTTTATGTTCTCGGTGTTCGTGTCGCCCATGACGAGCGAGTGGAAGGCCGGCTCGAGGACGCGCGCGAACTCCGGGGCCTCCCGGAACCGCTTCAGCAGGGCCGGTGAGTTGAGGTAGGGGACGCCGTTGACGACGATCCGCTCGGTGTCGAGAAGGTGCTCGTGGAAGGTGCGGGGCGCTGTGCGGCGGCACAGGTCCAGGCGGTCCTCGATCTTCCTGAAGTACGAGACGTCCAGCGTCTCGCCCGGCGCCGGGACGCGCTCCACGCTGTGCACCCGCTCGTTGAGCACGCGGATGATCTGTTCGTAGAGCCGGGCGACCACCGGCGGCGGGGGTCCCTGCTTCTCGACGAACCGGCTGACCTCTTCTCCCGCGACGTAGCTCATCTCGTAGATGACCTCCCTGTCGACCGTCCGGTCGCCCCGTCGCAGATGGGACGGGATGGGCACCTCCCGCTCCAGGACGGTGAAGACCTCGGGGAAGTAGCCGCGCACCGATGCGGGCAGGGCCTGGAGGAACTCGGCCTGCTTCCTGGCCTTCGTGAACGGCGGGAGCATCACGCCGTCCCCGTCCGGGTTCCACCGCGCGGTCGTGAGCGCTTCGCTCAGGATCTTGCGGACCGTGATGTGGTCCTCGCCCTCCTTCCTCACGAAGATCGTCATGGACTCGCTGCCGCCCTTGCCGAAGCCGACGACCGACTCGTCGATGTCGATGTACGCGTAGACCGTGCTGGAGAGGACCCGGCGGCTCCGGGCGTTGTCGAGGACGCGGCGGTTCTCGTCGGTCAGGGCGAGGACACACGCGTACTCGACCGCGTCCAGGGCGGGGTTGAGACGCTTCTTCCAGGCCTCGGCCGGCTCCGTGACCCGCACGACGTGCGTGGCGCACGGACCGGCGTCGACGCCGCTCTCGTCCAGGTCCGAACCGACCGCGATGATCTGGCAGTTGCCGTTGAGGTGGATCCGCCGCACCTCGGTGGTGAGGGCGGTCCCCCGGAGCACGGCGCGGGTGGCGTCCTGGAGGTCCTTCCTGGACTGGACCGGCACACCCTCCGGCGACACCAGGGGAGTCCGGGCCCGGGTGAGGCCGTTCAGCATCCGCTCGACGGCGTCCTCCCGCGAGCGCGTCGCGTACAGGGTGACGGCGTCGGCCGGGGAGAGCGCCCCGGAGACGGCCAGGGCGACCAGCCAGCCCAGCGTGTCACCGCCTTCGAGATAGGAGTCGCTCTGCGCGAACAGCGCGGGCCGGTGCTGCGCGAGGGTGTGGAACAGCAGGTACTGGTAGACGACGCGGTATCCCGCCCGGGGCACGCCGGCGCCGGCGAGGCGCAGGCCGTCGAGGAGTTGCCGGTACGCCTGGAGCGCCGTCGGCTGGGTGTCCAGCAGCGACTGGATCCCGCGGGCCACGTCGTCGTCGTCGAGGTGGGCCAGTTTGTCGAAGTGGAAGACGACGACCTCCGGGCGGCGGGTGTCGACCGTCCTCGTCACGGCGTCGCCGGCGTGGTCGATCACCTTCAGCTCGATGTAGGCGTGGCCCAGCAGCGCGGGGTCCTCGCCGGTGATCCTCTTCTTCAGCCGCGCTCTGGTGACCAGCTCACCCCGCTCGACGGCGATGTGTTCCCGGTGGTTGCGCGTGTGCTGGAAGATTTCGAGGAGCTCGTGGAACGCGGGCGACCCCTCCCGGTCGGGGCGCAGCATCTCGGCGGTGATGACGCGTCCGAGCGTCCGGGAGAAGTAGTCGTCGCAGAAGTCGCTCTCGGCGGCGAGGCGGAACAGGTCCCGGAGGGCGTCGTGGTCCCCCGCCTCCAGCCGGTCTCCGGTGGCGTACAGGTGCTCCAGCCGGGCCATCAGGCCGTCCATCACGGTGACGGCGCGCAGGAACCTGTCGGTGTCCTCGCGGCTCCCCGTGTAGCCCATGACGGGGGCGGCGACGTTGTTGTCCTTCAGCAGTTGGACGGACTTGTTGCCCAGCCCCAGCTCCAGCACCATGTCGGCGTCGAGGGTGTTGAGGACCTCGCAGGTGTCCTGCGACGCCATGACCCGGTCGGTCATGGCGAGGACCCCCTGGCGGACGTCGTCCGCGGTGGTGAGCAGGGACATGTCGTGGTTGGACACCACCGGGACGCGGGGCGTGCCGAAGCGGATCCGGTTGATGTCGAGGAACCGCTCCAGGCCCTGACGGGCGGGCCGCATCCGTGCGGAGTGGGCCAGGAAGACGGTCGGGTCCTTCAGCTCCTGGGTGGTCACGTGGGGGAACGCGGTCAGGAACCGGTCGAACCCGGCCTTGGCGCCGGCGCGGACGTAGAGGTTCGCCTGCGTCGGCGAGTAGGCCTTGTGCAGCTCCACGTCCGCGGGCGGGTACGACGCGCGGAGCGCGTCCAGGACCGCCGCGAGCGCCGCCGGGCTCTGCGCCTTCACGCCGACGACGTGGGAGGGCCCCGGCACCAGCGACGTCTCCCGGGCGGACTCGGGCAGGTAGCAGGCGATGCCCCGGGCGAACGCCTCGTCGCTGCTGCGGGCGCCGGCGGCCAGGAGCATCAGCGGCGTGAACGCCTGGGCGATCCTGACGCCGTCGGCGACGGACAGGGACCCGCTCGCCACCGCGGCCGTCAGGACGCCGAAGCTCTCGCCGGTGTAGGCGACGAAGCGGACGGGCGTCCCGTTCCTCTCGACCCGGTCCCGCAGGTACGCGTCAAGCGCCAGGCTGTGCACCAGCAGGGCCGCCCCGATGAAGCCCTGCCGCTCCAGCTTCCCCGGCGGAAGGTTCTCGGAGGCCATGAGGAGCAGGTCGGGGCGGGTGGGGAAACCGAGGGCGCGGGCGGCGTCCCGGTAGACGCGGGTGATCTCCGGGACGCCGGAGTCGAGGAGGGACCGGCCGAGGCCCTGGTAGAAGGCCCGGCTTCCGAGGCCGGGGAAGAACCCGGCGACGCGTACGCGGTCCTTGGTGCTGAGGACGTCCTCGACGAGTCCGGGCCGGTCGGTGGTGGCCGGAGCCGGGACGGCGTGGGGCAGGGAGCGGGACACGGGCATCGCCCTCTCGGGTTGGTGGGTGCGGAGACTGAAGGCGCACCTTCGTTCCGTCGAGGTGCGTCACGCGCGCGTCTTCGGGCGCGGGGAATCACGTTTCTGAGCAACGTGTCCGGGAATACGTCCGACGTTTCCATCGGGTGGCAAGAAAATTCTGTCCGACCGCCCAGCCCGTTTCAACGGATTCCGGTTCAGGCTTTGTCATGCCTTGGCAGGGCAATTCATGAAAGTTTTAGAGGACTGTCTGGAGAAGGTCAGAGAAGTGTCAAAGCTGCTGGTCGGCTTGGGTGCTCCGGCGTACCGGCTTCTTATTTCCTGACCTTTGTGAGTGCCGCTCCCGAGCAGCAAAAAATTCAGGGCCGAGGAACCTTCCGGTTCCTCGGCCCTGAATTCTTGAATTATCTGTGTGCTGTTCGTCAGCGCCTTCAGCCGACGCCGACCTCGACCTTGTCCGTGCGCGGTACGACGCCGGCCGGAGCGGTCACGGCCGCCTTGGACCGGCCGCCCAGGGAACCGGCCGTCACGACGACGAGTCCGGCGAGGGCGAGTCCGGCACCGACCCACAGCGGCGAGACGAAGCCGTAGCCGGCGGCGAGGGCGAGCCCGCCGAGCCAGGCGCCGAGGGCGTTGCCGACGTTGAAGGCCGCGATGTTGGCGCCGGAGGCCATGGTGGGCGCGTCCTGGGCGTGCTTCATGGTCCGCACCTGGAGGCCGGGGGCGGTCGCGAGGCCGATGGTGCCCATCAGCAGCAGCATGATGACCGTCGCGACCTTGCTCTCCGCCGTGAGGGCGAAGGCGCCCATGACCACGGCGAGGACGGCCATGATGCTGATCAGGGCGGTGTTCACGGACTTGTCGGCCGCCTTGCCGCCGACGAAGTTGCCGATGAACGTACCGACGCCGAACAGGACGAGCAGCCACGGCACGGCGCTGGTGGAGAAGCCGCTGACCTCGGTGAGCGTGAAGGCGATGTAGGTGTAGCCGCCGATGACACCGCCGAAGGCGAGGATGCTCAGCGCGATGGAGACCCAGACCTGGCCGCGGCGGAAGACGGCGAGTTCGCTGCGCAGGTTGGTCTGCGCCGCCGCGGTGGTCCGCGGCACCAGGACCTGGATGCCGATCAGCGTGATGACACCGATGACCGTGATGGCCCAGAAGGTGGAGCGCCAGCCGAGCTGCTGGCCGAGGAAGGTGCCCAGCGGCACGCCCAGGACGTTGGCGGCGGTCAGACCGCCGAACATCAGAGCGATGGCGCTGCCCTTCTTGTTCTCCGCGACCATGTCGGAGGCGACGACGGCGCCGATGCTGAAGAACGCTCCGTGGCACAGGGCCGCGACGACCCGGCCGACCATGAGCAGCGAGTACGTGGGGGCGATCGCGGAGATCAGGTTGCCCGCGATGAACAGCAGCATCAGGGCGACGAGGACCTTCTTGCGGTCGAAGCGGGCGATCGCCGCCGTCAGCCCGAGCGCGCCGATCGCGACGCTCAGCGCGTACCCGGAGATCAGGTACCCGGCGACCGACTCCGTGACGCCGAAGTCACCCGCCACGTCCGGCAGCAGACCTACGATCCCGAACTCCGTGAGGCCGATGCCGAAGCCCCCGAGTGCCAGGGCGATGAGCCCAATAGGCATGTGAAAACCCTCCGTTGCAATGGCATGCGGTACGGGACCGTGCCGTGCGGAACAGCGACTTATCGAAGTATCGCAGAACCTCGATACGTCGTGTCAAGTGGTTCCGCCCATCGGTCGGCCCAGGGTCGCGAAGCCGACGATGGCGTAACGTATCGACTATCATCGATGAATCGAAATCGGCTCCACACCCGTTCGGGAAGGCCCATGACGACACACGACACGCCCACAACAGGCGAGCTCACGCCCTTGATCGAACCGCTCAAGGCGCTCGCCCACCCCGTGCGGCTCCAAGTACTCCAGTGGCTGCGTGAGCCCGAGGACCACTTCCCCGTCAATCCGGCCGTCACCGATCCGCGCAAGGTCGGTGTCTGCGTCAGCCATATCCAGGCCAAGACCGGACTCGCGCAGTCCACCGTCTCCGCCTACATGGCCATGCTCGAACGCGCCGGGCTCGTACGCTCCACGCGCGTCGGGAAATGGACCCATTACCGGCGCGACGAAGAGCGCATCGCCTGGCTCATCGAGGAGATGAGAGGAGGCATCGGAAGCGTCGAACTCGCGGCGATCGCCGCGGCCTGAACCCGCGGGCCGGAGCGCCCCCGCGGTCCCGGACCCGACGGTTCACCGATGCCGGTTGTCTACGGACAGCCGGCATCCGCCGTCGCCGCGGGCGCCCGGGGGCCGACGGACTCCGCACCGCGGGCCCCGACGTCCACGGCCGCCACGCCGGCGGCCGCGGCGTCCACGTGCTCGGGCAACGCGGTCGTGCGCAGCCGCGGGAGCATGCCCGGGGCTGCCAGGCCCGGCAGGATCAGCCGCCACAGCGCGGAGACCCGGGCCGGCAGGTCCCGCCGATTGCTGTAGGCCTGCGACATCACCTGGAGGCCGGTGAACGAGCCGACAAGGGTGGAGGCGACCTCCGGCAGATCCGTCCCCGGCAGGAGCTCGCCCTGCCGGTCGGCCTGGAGCAGCAGCTCCTCTATCACCGTCACGGCCTGGTTGTAGGGCGTCTGCGCCGGGGTCGAGAAGGACGACTGCTCGACGACCAGCCGGACGCTGGCCCGCAGGACCTTGTCGTACTGGAGCCGGCCCGCGAATCCCAGGGTGAGGTCGATGACGGCCTGCAGTTTCACCGGCTGGTCGGGCACCAGCAGGGCCTCGCTCTGCGCCTCCACCAGCGCGGCCGCGATCGCTTCCTTCGATGGGAAGTGGTGATACAGGGCGCCCCGGGTGAGACCCGCCCTGGCGAGGATCTCGTTCGTGCTCGCCGCGTCATAGCCGCGCTCGCCGAACACGTCCGCGGCGGCCTCCAGGATCGAGCGTTTCGACCTGATGCCTCGCTCCTGCTGAGCCATCCCTGTCCTCGTATCAGAAACAAACAAACCTGTCTGCATTGTAAGCCGCCCTGCGCGGGCCGCCGCCCGGAACCCCCGTCCGTCACGGGTGCCCGAGGCGAAACCCCACCCCGCGCACCGTGACGATCCAGTTGCTCGACCCGAGCTTGCCCCGGAGGCTGCTGACGTGGGTGTCGATGGTCCGCCCCCGGTGCGACCAGTCGTCGTCCCACACCTGACGCATCAGCTGGCGGCGGGAGAGTGTGGTGCCGGGTTGGGAGGCGAGCAGGTACAACAGGTCGAACTCCTTCGGGGTCAACTCCACCCGCCGGCCCGCCAGCAGGAGTTCGCGGCTCCCCGCGTCCATGCGCAGCGGCCCGTGGGTGAGGACCCGCGCCACCGGCCGCCGCGGACGGGCCCGGCGCATCACCGCCTCCATGCGGGCGAGCAGTTCCCGGAGGCCGTACGGCTTGACGACGTAGTCGTCCGACCCGGCCTGGAGCCCGAGCACGCAGTCGAGTTCGGCTCCGCGCGTGGTCACGGTGATGACGGGGACGTCACCGACCGCCCGGATCCGTCGGCACACCTCCAGTCCGTCCAGATCCGGAAGGTCGAGATCGAGCAGGATCAGATCGACGCTGTGGTGCGCCTGGAGCGCCTTGGCGCCGGTGGCCACGCTCCTGGCCAGGTAGCCGTGGCGGCGCAGCTCCTGCACCAGGGTGTCCGCGGTCCGGGCCTCGTTCTCGACGACGAGCACGCGTAGCGCCTGCCCGCTGCCGGCCCCCATCGGGTCCGCCGCGGTCTGTGGCGGGAAACCGCCGGGTGGGACGAGCGCGGGCCGCGGGCCCCGCTGCTCGATGGGCGGTCTCTCTGCGTCCACGACCTGCTGATTCATCTTCCCCCTCCTGAGTCACGCCACAGCGAACTGTTGTGCGCTCACGGTGAGGGACCGTATCAGGCAAGGCTGTCGGATTGTCAATGTACTTCCGTCGGAGCGTGGGTCCGTCGATGCCGACCGCCCGGAGTGGGGGATAAGCCCTGGTAACAGCCGAGGGGCAGTGACATATCGGCACCGTTATGGCTACGTGGGACCCCACTGCCGTAGGGGGCGGGCCGTAAAAGGTGGCCGTAAGCAGGGTCCGCACCGTACGCCTTGCGACGCTTGAGAAAGGTTTTACTCAGAAAACAGACAGGTCGGCCTGTATCTTTGAGGCTGCACGCGTTCCAAGCGACGGGGGGTCCGGGCGCGCGGCCCGGTCGACCCCTGTCCACAGACAGGCAGGAGTGCCGCGGATGCCGAGCACAGTGCAAGCCCCCGGGATGGACGCCGCCTCGGTGACAAGGTCACTGCTCACCACCACGGTCCCGCGCGGATACGTCCACCGCGCCTCCGTGGCGGAGGTGCTCCTCACCGGCTGGGAAGCCGACACCAGCGCTCAGGCCGCCACCACCGCTTCAGCCGGTCTGTCGGACTCCTTCGTCGTCCGGGCCCAATGGCCACGGAGCCACGCGCTCTTCGCCCCGGCCGGCGGGCACCAGGACCCGCTGCTCCTGGTCGAGTCGATCCGGCAGGCCGGGATACTGCTGGCCCACGCCGAGTACGACGTGCCGTTCGGCCATCAGTTCCTGATGTGGGATCTGTCGTTCACCGCCACCGCTTCCGCGTTCGCCACCGGTTCCACCCCGACCGATGTCGAGTTGCACGCGGTGTGCCACGACATCGTCCGCCGGGGCCGGTCCCTCGCCGGCATGCGCTACGACCTCACCGTCCGGCGCGACGGACTGCCCGTGGCGACCGGCGGCGCGCGCTTCAGCTGCACCAGCCCCGCCGTCCACCGGCGGCTGCGCGGCGAGCGCCCCACCAGGACGGGACGCGCCCTGCCGGAGCCGATCGACCCCGCCGAGGTCGGTCACACGGACCGGCAGCACGTCCTGCTCGCCGCTCCGGCGGCGAACCGGGGCACCCGCTGGGAGCTTCGCGTCGACACCGACCACCCGGTCCTCTCCGACCACCCGGTCGACCACGTCCCCGGCATGGTGCTGATCGAGGCGGCCCGGCAGGCGGCCCGCGCCGCGACCCGGCAGCCCGACGCCCTCCTCGTCGGCCTCGACAGCACGTTCACCCGCTATGCCGAGCTCGACGCGCCGTGCTGGATACAGGCCCGTGTCGAACCCACCGAGGCGGACGAGGACCTCCGCGCCCATGTGCACGGAACCCAGTGGGGAGAGCGCGTGTTCGCCGTCGATCTGGTCCTGCGACGTCCGGCCGCACGGACGGCTTGACCCTCACGCGACGGGAGGACCTACGGTCCCGGGTCATGAAGATCATCGTTCATGACACGGCGTCCGCCATGCTCGATCTCCTTCGGCGCCCGCTGGAGGAACGGCCCGACGCCCTGAGGGACATGCTCAGCCCGCTGCGGAGCGCGATGTCCGCGGTGGGTGATATGGACCTGGTCCGGATGCACCGGATGGGCAGCGGCTTCCGGATCGATCGTGACGACCCGCGATACCCGGCAGCCCTGACACGGATGCGGGACGCGGGGGTGTGGGACCGGATCGAGAGCTGCCTCACCGACGGGTGGGAGCGACTGAGCGGAGCGGTGCCCGGAGCCAGGACCGCCGAGACCGTGCACGTCGTCCTGGTGCTCGGAGACCCCGACGACGATCTCCTGACGGTCCGCAACGCCGGCTACTTCGGCATGGGCGGTATCCCCGGTGCGCTCCACCTGACGATGTGGCCCACCCCGACCAGCTTGGCGAAGATCGGCTACGCTGCGGCGCACGAGCTCCACCACAACGTGCGCTACGCCAACGTGACCTGGGACCCGATGACGGTCACGGTCGGCGAGCAGGTCGTCGCCGAGGGGCTGGCCGAGGCGTTCGTACGGGAACTGGCGGGCGAGCGCGCCATGGGGCCCTGGGCGACGACCCTGTCCGCCGAGGAACTGGACCACGCCTACGAGAAGGTCACGGCCGGGATCGACGTGGCCGGGATGCGGAACCTGCCCCCGTACGTGTACGGCGACGCCACCGCGCAGCGCATGGGGCACCAGCCCCTCGGGCTGCCGGACTTCGCCGGCTACGCGGTCGGCCTCCGCATCGTCGACGCCCACCGCGCGGCCACCGGCCTCACCGCCGCCGAGAGCACGACACTGTCGGCCCGCGACATCCTCAGGAACGCGGGCGTGCCGACCAGCGCGTGACGCCGCCCGGCCGGGCAGCGACGCAAGGGGGTGCGCCCCGGCCCGCCTCACGGAGAGGCGGAGCGGGGCGCACGGTCGTACGACGGGCGGGGGCCGGGCCGCGTACGTCCCGTACGCGGCCCGAACACCCCCTGCTCCCTAGTCCTTCTTCGGCTCCTCCAGGCGCGGGAACAGCACCGCGCCCTTCGTGACGGTCGCGCCCGCGGGGAGACGGCCCCACGTGGCGGCGTCCTGGACGCGCTGGTCGGCAAGGGCGCCCAGGGCCGGGGCCGCGCCCAGGGACTCCCACAGCTTCTGGGACGTCTCGGGCATGACCGGGTTCAGCAGGACCGCCACCGCGCGCAGGGACTCCGCCGCGGTGTAGAGGATCGTCGCCAGCCGGGCCCGGCCCTCCTCGGAGGTGTCCTTCGCGACCTTCCACGGCTCCTGCTCCGTGATGTAGCCGTTGACCTGCTTCACGAAGTCGAAGATCGCCAGGATGCCGCCCTGGAAGTCCAGCTCCTCGCCGATCTTCCGGTCGGCCTCCGCGACCGCCTTCGCCAGGCCGTCCTGGACGGCCTGCTCGGCGGGGCCGGACGCGGTGGCGGAGGGCAGGGAGCCGTCGAAGTACTTGCCGACCATCGCCGCCACGCGCGAGGCGAGGTTGCCGTAGTCGTTGGCGAGCTCGGAGGTGTAGCGGGCGGAGAAGTCCTCCCACGAGAACGAGCCGTCCTGGCCGAACGCGATCGCCCGCAGGAAGTACCAGCGGTACCCGTCCACACCGAAGTGCGAGGTCAGGTCCTGCGGCTTGATGCCGGTCAGGTTCGACTTCGACATCTTCTCGCCGCCGACCATCAGCCAGCCGTTGGCCGCGACCTTGCCCGGCACCGGAAGGCCCTGCGCCATCAGCATCGCCGGCCAGATGATCGCGTGGAAACGCAGGATGTCCTTGCCGATGAGGTGCACGTTCGCCGGGAACGTCTCGTCGAACTTCGCCTGGTCGGAGCCGTAGCCGACGGCCGTCGCGTAGTTCAGGAGCGCGTCGATCCACACGTAGATGACGTGCTTGTCGTCCCACGGGACCGGAACGCCCCAGTCGAAGGTCGAGCGCGAGATCGACAGGTCCTCGAGTCCCTGCCGGACGAAGTTCACGACCTCGTTGCGGGCCGACTCCGGCTGGATGAAGCCCGGGTTCGACTCGTAGAACTCGATGAGCTTCGGGCCGTACTCGCTCAGCTTGAAGAAGTAGTTCTCCTCCTTGAGGATCTCCACCGGCTTCTTGTGGACCGGGCACAGTTTCGTGCCGTCCTCCGCCTCGATGAGGTCACCGGGGAGCTTGTACTCCTCGCAGCCCACGCAGTACGGGCCTTCGTACCCGCCCTTGTAGATCTCGCCCTTGTCGTACAGGTCCTGCACGAACTCCTGCACACGGTCCGTGTGCCGCTTCTCCGTGGTGCGGATGAAGTCGTCGTTCGCGATGTTCAGGTGCTCCCAGAGGGGCTTCCACGCCTCCTCGACGAGCTTGTCGCACCACTCCTGCGGGGTGACCCCGTTCGCGTCGGCAGTGCGCATGATCTTCTGACCGTGCTCGTCCGTGCCGGTGAGGTACCACACCTTCTCGCCGCGCTGACGGTGCCAGCGGGTGAGCACGTCGCCTGCGACGGTCGTGTAGGCGTGGCCCAGGTGAGGAGCGTCGTTGACGTAGTAAATGGGGGTCGATACGTAGAAAGCCTTCACGCCTTCGTCCCCCTGCTTCTCGGATCCAGTGGCCGCCATGGTCGAAATCCTATCCGCCCCCGGAAGCGGTCCTCACCTTCGTTTCAGGTGGGGAGACGGCGCGGGGCCGCCCCCCGGCGGTCGAGGGACGGCCCTGAGTGCCCCCGGGTGATCCCGGGTGGTGACCCCGGGGCGGTCAGACCGACCAGTCCGCGAGGACCTCGCGGTAGAAGGTGGCGTGCGGGACGTCGCGCGGCGTGGGGCCGGCGTGGAAGAAACCGGCGTTCGGCGCGTCCAGCTTGCGGAGGTAGTCGAACGCCTTGGACTCCTCGTCGCCGAACGCCACGAACTGCCAGCGGATGGCGCCGTGGCGCGCGGCGGCGTCGGCCAGCGCCTGGGTGGCGGCCGTCTTCGACTCGGGCGCGCCGTCCGTCTGGAACAGCACGAGCGCGGGCCGGTCGGCCGCGCCGGACTTCTCGTGCCGGTCCAGCACCTCGCTGACGGCCCGGTCGTAGTTGGTCCGGCCCATGCGGCCGAGGGCGCTGTGCAGAGCCTCGATCCTGCCGTCCACGTCGTCGAGAGTCACCTCGCCGGTGCCGTCGATCTCGGTGGAGAAGAAGACGACGGGCACGGTGGCGTCCTCATCCAGGTGCGCGGCCAGCGCGAGGGCCTGCTCCGCGAGGTGCTGGGCGCTGCCGTCCTTGTAGTACGGACGCATCGACCCGGACCGGTCGAGCACCAGGTACACGGTCGCCCGCGCACCGGTGAGCCCGCGCTTCTTGAGCGCGGCCCCGGCCGCCTTGTACGCCTCGACGACCACCCCGCCCTCGGGCGCCCGCGCCTTGACCCGGGCGAGCGGGACGGCGGGCTTGCCGTCCCCGGGGGTCGCGGAGGCGGGGGCCGCCCCGGTCTCCTCCGGCTTCGGGGCGGCGGCTGCCGGCTCCTCGGTCTGGGGCTCCTCGGTCTGGGGTTCCCCGGACCGGGGCTCCTCGGTCTGGGGCTCCTCGGACCGGGGCTCCTCGGTTCGGGGCTCCTCCGGCTTCGGGGCGGCGGCTGCCGGCTCCTTGGGCTGCGGTTCCTCGGCGTGCGGCTTGTCAGCCGGCTCGTCCTCCGCCTGTGCGGTGGTCGCCACGGCGGCTTCGGCCTGCGGCTCCTCGGACGGAGCCTCTCCGGCCTGCGGTTCCTCGGCGTGGGCGGGGGTGGCCGACTCGGCGGGGGTGCCCGATTCGGTGGCGGGCTCGGCCTGCGGCTCCTCGGCATCGGCGAGGGTGGCGGACTCGGCTGCGGCTTCGGGCTGCGGCTCCTGCGCGTCGGCGGGGGCGGTCGGCTCCGTCGCCTCGGCGGTGGCGGGCTCCGGCTCCGGCTCCTCGGCGTCGGCGGGGGCGGTCGGCTCCGTCGCCTCGGCGGTGGCGGGCTCGGCCTGCGGCTCCTCGGCATCGGCGAGGGTGGCCGACTCGGCGGCGGCTTCGGGCTGCGGCTCCTGCGCGTCGGCGGGGGCGGTCGGCTCCGTCGCCTCGGCGGTGGCGGGCTCCGGCTCCGGCTCCGGGTCGGGCTTGGGGTCCGACGGGGACGCCTCGGTGGGGTCCTCCACCTGGGGGGCGGCGGCCGACTCGGCGGCGGGGGCGGCGGCCTCGGCGGCCTCTGCCGCCTCCGCGGGCTCCGCCGCCTTCACGACGGGGTCCGAGCCCGTCGGCGGGGAGGCGTCGCGGGCCGCCGGGACCGTGGTGCGGCGGGGGCGGGGGGTGTCGAACGCGGCGGCCACCAGCTCCGCGGCCGCCTGTTCCGCGGAGGAGGACTTCGCGGAGGAGGACTTCGAGGGGGACGACTTCGCGGAGGTCGACTCCGTGACGGACGCCTCCGCGGGGGACGAGTGTTCCGCGGCCGACGCCTGTTCCGCGGCGGACGGCGCTGCCGGGGACGGAACCGTCGCCGGGGGCACCGAGCGTTCCGTCTGGGGCGGGACGGAGGGGGCTGCCGCCGACTCGTTCCGCTCCGCACGGTCGCGTCCAAACACCTTGCGCAGCAAGCTCCGAATGCCCATGGGCGAGGCCTTTCGCATGTTGGGGTGCCGTGTATGTCCGTACTGCGGGAATCATCCCTGGCCAGGCTGGACACGTAAGGTTAGCCGCCCCGTGTGGCGCCAAAAGGTAAGGGGCAATCGCGTCAACGTCGTCCCGGACCTCCCGGATTCATGCATCGTTCACCTTCTCGCCGCCACCCCGGTCATATGCGCACCTAACGTCACCGCCGGACGAACATCGCAACAGGAGGACCAAGTGCGCAGACTGCTGCCGCTGCTGAGCACCAACTCGCACGGGGGCGGCCGGTCCGCCCTCACCTGCCGCTACCGCTGCGGCGACGCCTGCTTCCACGAGGTGCCGAACACCAGCGAGAACGAGTACGTCGGCGATGTCATCGCCGGTGCGCTGTCGCGCCGCTCCATGATGCGCGCCGCCGCTGCCGTGACCGTCGCCGCGACGGCGGGCGGAGTCGTCGTCGGGGGAAGCGACGGAACGGCCGTCGCCGCCACCCCGCGCACCGGCACCACCCCGCACACCGGTGCCACGGCCGGCGGCGCCCGGGGGCTTCGCTTCAGCCCCGTCGCGCCCAACACGGACGACAAGGTCACGGTCCCCGACGGGTACGCCCAGAGCATCGTCATCCGCTGGGGCGAACCGATTCTGCGCGGTGCGCCCGCCTTCGACGCGGACAAGCAGACCGCGGCGGCGCAGGCCGGGCAGTTCGGGTACAACAACGACTTCCTGTCCCTGCTGCCGCTCAAGGGCGAACGCGGGCGTCAGGTGCTGGTCGCGAACCACGAGTACACCGACGAGATCCTGATGTTCAAGGGGTACGACCCCGAGAACCCCACCCGCGAGCAGGTCGAGATCGCCTGGGCCGCCCACGGCCTGTCCGTGGTCGTCGTCCAGGAGGAGCACCGCTCCGGCCGGTTGACGCCCGTCACACGGCACCCGCTCAACCGGCGCCTCACCGCCACCAGCGAGTTCGAGCTCACCGGCCCGGCGGCGGGCGGCGCGCTGCTGCGCACCAGCGCCGACCCGACCGGCCGCAAGGTCCACGGCACCCTCAACAACTGCGCCGGCGGCACCACCCCGTGGGGCACCACCCTGCACGGCGAGGAGAACTTCAACCAGTACTTCGCCAACGGCTCGTCCGCCACCGACAAGCGGTACGGCATCGGCACCGGCGCCACCGAGCGCAAGTGGGAGCGGTTCGACAAGCGCTTCGACGTCAGGCAGGAGCCCAACGAGTCGCACCGCTTCGGCTGGGTCGTCGAGCTCGACCCGTACGACCCGGACTCCACTCCCCGCAAGCGCACCGCGCTCGGTCGCTTCAAGCACGAGGCCGCACAGCCGCGGCTGACCGCCGACGGCCGGCCCGTCGTCTACATGGGCGACGACGAGCGGTTCGACTACTTCTACAAGTTCGTGTCGAGCAAGCGGATGATGAAGGGGACCTCGCGGCGCGCCCGCGAGCACAACCTGACGCTCCTCGACGAGGGCACGCTGTACGTCGCCAAGCTCACGGGCGACAGCCCTCAGGACATCGACGGCACCGGCAAGCTGCCGAACGACGGGGAGTTCGACGGCAGTGGCCACTGGATCCCGCTCGCCACCGGGAACACCTCCCACGTGCCCGGCATGACCGCCGAGGAGGTGTACGTCTTCACCCGGCTCGCCGGTGACAAGGTCGGCGCGACGAAGATGGACCGCCCCGAGGACGTCGAGCCGTCGCCGCGCACCGGCCGCGTGTACGTCGCGCTGACCAACAACAAGGATCGCGGCGCCGCCGGCAAGGCCGGCGCCGACGAGGCCAACCCGCGCAACGCCAACAAGCACGGCCACGTCCTGGAGCTCGCCGAGCACTGGGACGACCCTGCCTCCGACGGCTTCGCGTGGCGGCTGTTCCTCGTCGCGGGTGACCCGGAGGACCCGGCCACGTACTTCGCGGGCTACCCCAAGGAGAAGGTCAGCCCCATCTCCTGCCCCGACAACGTCGCCTTCGACCCGTACGGCAATCTGTGGATCTCCACCGACGGCAACCAGCTCGGCTCCCACGACGGCCTGTTCGCCGTGGCCACGCAGGGCGAGCGGCGCGGTGAGCTCAAGCAGTTCCTGACCGTGCCGACCGGCGCCGAGACGTGCGGTCCGATCATCCAGGACCGCCGCGTCCTCGTCGCCGTACAGCACCCGGGCGAGGTCGACGGGGCGTCCGTCGAGAAGCCCGCGTCCAGCTGGCCCGACGGACCCGGCCGGATCGTCCGCCCGTCCGTCGTCGCCGTCTACCGCGAGGACGGCCGCCACATCGGCGCCTAGCACCGCGCCATCAGGTCACCAGGCCATGAGGCCAGCAGGCCATGAGGCCATGAGGTCATGAGGTGGCGCGGGGCGTTCCGCGCCACCTCGTGAACTGCTCCGGCGGATCGCCCGTGTACGACCACGGCACCCAGGACGCCCTGCCCCCGAGCAGTTCGAACAACTCCCCGTAGACCTCCGGCAGGCCCGCGTGACAGGCCGCGTGCGTCAGGTAGTTGAGCGGCTCGACCTCCTCCGGGTCGACGGGCCGGCCGGGGGTGCGCCCGCCGATCCACCGCTCCCGGGTGCGCCGCACCTCCGTCACCGCCAGCTCGTGCTTCCAGTGCTGGTCGAAGCCGCGCACCGGCCCCTGCCCGCGCGCACCCTCCGCGATGTGCCGGTACTCCTCCACCCGCGCGATCTGCACCAGCACCGGCAGCGGCGACCCCGGCGGCGCCGCCCCCGCCACGTCCCGCGCGACGTCGTACATCGCGCCGTGCGTGCCGTGCCACCGCGCCGACCAGTACCGCAGCAGCTGCACATGGCCCTCCAGGTTGTGCGGGTCACGCCGTCGCAGCTCGTCCCACCAGCCGCGCAGTTCCCGGCGCCCCACACCGCCCTCGTACAGCCGGGCCACCGTCAGCAGCGACACCCACGGCATGGGGTCGGCGGGCCGGGCGTCCGCCGCGGTCAGGCAGGCCAGGACGGTGCCGTCGAGCCGCGCCCGGTCCACCACCGCGCCGCGCCCGGCCGCGATGGCCGCGTCGAAGACCCGGACGACCTCGGTGGCGGCACGCAGCACGGCCGCGTCCGGGTGGTCGGGCTCGGCCGCCCGCCACGCCTCGACGATCGAGCTGTCGGCCGCCGCGTGGGCCAGCAGCCGCAGCCGGTGCGTGCGGCGCGGCCAGTGGTCGCCCGTCGCGGCGAGCAGGTCGCGTACGCCCTGCCAGCGGCCGATGACGAGGTCGTGCCGCGCCTCGGTGAGTGCGCGGTCGCCGTGGTCCGGATCGAAGACCGGCCCGGAGCGGGAGGAGCGCCCGCGCCGGGGGCGGCGGTGGCCCGGTGCCATCAGAAGTCCGTCGCCAGCGGCTCGCCGGAGCCGGCGCCACCCCGCCGCTGCCTCGGGACGGCGTACGGTTCCGCCGCCGCCAGGGCCTGTGCCGCGTCCAGCCGTGCCGGGCGGTAGTAGGCGCTGCCCCGGCGCCAGTACCAGAGCATCGGTACGACGCCGGCGGCCAGCCCGCCGAGCCCGATGGCGACCGAGGTGTCGCTCAGC
Organism: Streptomyces sp. NPDC006368; assembly: GCF_040612535.1. Taxonomy (NCBI): domain Bacteria; kingdom Bacillati; phylum Actinomycetota; class Actinomycetes; order Kitasatosporales; family Streptomycetaceae; genus Streptomyces; species Streptomyces sp. NPDC006368. The sequence continues at coordinate 232,954 of NZ_JBEXQK010000002.1, read as the reverse complement.
TCGCCCAGCGCCTCGACGAACACCCAGAACATGAAGGCCGCGCCGAACAGCGGCCACACCCCGCCCAGGAGGAAGTCCCGCACGGAGGCGAGCAGCGTGCGCCGGTACGCCACGACGGCCGCGACGCCCGCCAGTCCGTAGTAGAACGCGATCTGCAGGCCCATCGCGTGGACCGCCTTGCCCAGGATGTCGCCCACCGAGCCGAGCGTCGTCGCCGCGACGAACAGCGCCAGCGCCACCGCCCCGACGACCGCGATCGCCACCCAGGGGGTGTTCCAGCGGCGGTGCACCGTGCCCAGGGCGGCCGGCATCGTACGGTCCCGGCCCATCGCGAACAGCGAACGCGTCACCTGGATCAGCGTGGTCTCCAGCGTCGCGACGGTCGACAGCACCACCGCCAGGACCATCAGCCGGCCGCCCGCGCCGGGCCAGATCGTGTCCCCGAGCAGCGCCAGGACGTGTGCGCCGCCCGCCGTGATCGCACCGCTGGAGAGGATGACGTTGACGGAGACGGTGAACGCCTCGAAGAGGAGGAAGACGACCCCGACGCCGATGAGCGCCGCGAGCCCGGCGGTGCGGCGGCTGTCCCGGGTCTCCTCGCTGAGGTTGCTGGTGACGTCCCAGCCCCAGTAGCAGAAGGCGGCGATCAGCGCGCCGGACGCGAAGCCTGACACCCCGTCGAAGTGCCCGAAGCCGAACCACGACCAGTCGAAGGCGGCGGCCGAGCCCCGGTGCATCAGCGCGCCGAGCACGAACAGCAGCAGGATGAGCAACTCGACGCCCGTCATGATCAGTTGGGCCCGTACGGTGAGCCGGGCGCCGCCCAGCACCACCAGCAGCATCACGAGGAACCAGCCGGCGCCGACGGCGGTGGCCGGCCCGGTCTCGTCGGCGAGCGAAGGGGCGATCAGCGACAGCGTCAGCTGACCGGCCGGCAGCGAGCCGGCCACCATGAAGATCGTTGCCGCGACCACCAGCGCCCAGCCGGACAGGAACCCGAGGAAGGGATGGAGGGTGCGGCCCACCCACGAGTACCCGGCGCCCGCGTTGACGTCGATCCGGCCCAGGCGGCTGAACGCCAGGACGATGCCGAGCATGGGGATCGCGCAGTAGAGCAGCGCGGCGGGCGCGGCGAAACCGACGGCGCCGGTGAGGAAGGCGGTGGTGGCGGCCAGCGAGTACGCGGGAGCGCTGCCGGCGACGGCCATCACGACCGTGTCGAACGTACCGAGGACATTGGGCTGGAGCCCCTTGGGAGTGCTGGTGCGCATGGCGAATGTCCTTGGATGGCACGGCATATGGCGGTAGATCAGGAGCGGTTCTGCACGCGTGGATCGTGCGCATCGTAGTAGGGGCGGGGCCGGTGGGGGACGGCACCCGGAAGGATGGGCTCCGCCCCCGCGAGGCGCTCAGGTCAGGGCTGCGGGGAGGCGATGGCGCGGGCCGCCCGCACCTCCTGGCGCAGCGGTGCGAGGACGCCCCGCTCGTCGCCCTCCAACTCGGCCCGGACCGCCACCAGGACGTGACTCGTACGCAACCCGGCTGCCAGCTCCCGCAGTTGACGCTCGACGTCGGCCACCTCGGAGGGCGCGGGCGGCGGGGCCCCGTGGTCGACCCGCACCCGGGCCGCCGTCGTCGCGTCCACGATCCGCTCGACGGCGACCACCAGCGGCCACCAGGCCGCCGCCCGCGACCCGGTGGGCGGCGGCTCGGTGAGGGCCCGCTGGAATTCGGTGCGCAGCGCCGACAGGTCCCGGTACAGCCGCCGCCTGGCCCGTACGCGCGCGGTCCGGTCGTCCCGCTCCACGTCCGGGCCGAAGGCGATCGCCACGTAGCGGGCGGTGTCGGCGACCGTGTCCGCGAGCCGGGCGCCGATCCGGGTGTGCCAGCTCTCCGGCCACAGCAGATAGCCCGCGACCAGCGTGATCGCGCAGCCGATGAGTGAGTCGTACAGGCGCGGCAGGACCAGGCCGAAGCCCTGCTGGTTCAGCCAGTCCGACAGGAGCAGGATCACCGGGGTGATGGCCGCGGTCTGGTACGCGTAGCCCTTCGCGGAGAAGGCGGGGATCAGCGCGGCGAGGACCACCATCACCGGCACGTCCCACCAGCCGCGCTCCACCTCCGCCAGCACGACCGCCGCGACGAGCAGCCCGCCCGCGGTGCCGAGCGCGCGCAGCACGGCGCGCGAGAAGACCGACCCGAAGTCGGGCTTGAGGACGAAGGTGACGGTGAGGGCGACCCAGTACGAGCGGGGCACCGCGATCAGCGACACGAGGGACTGGGCGATGCCGATGCACAGCGCCAGACGCAGCCCGTAGCGCCAGGACGCCTCGGACAGCAGCGCGCCACGGACGGCGTGGCGGGCGCGGACGCGCAGGGCGGCGGGGCGGCCGAGCCGGTCGTCGACGTCGCCCGGGTCGGGTTCGGCGCCGTGGACGACGGTGGCGGCGTGGACGACGGTGGCGGCGTGGCGCAGGGCGTGGTCGACGGCCCGTTCGGAGGGGGTGGCGGGCGGGGGAAGGCCGTCGCCGTCCTCCACGGGGGCGGGGCGGGCCGTCTCGATCGCCGCCGCGAGGGACCGGACCGCCGCCGGGATCGCCGCGGGCAGCGGCCGGCCGCGCAGATGGGCGGCCGGTGCAGCCTCCAGGACGGGGATGAGGGCGTTGAGCTGCGCGAGCTGCCGCACGAGCGTGGGCTTGCGGCCGTGGTCGCGGGCGCGGCGGGCGAGCACCAGGTCGTAGGCGGTGTTCAGCGACCGGGTGACCGCCGCGCGCTTGTCGTCGTACTCCGCCGTGCCCGCCGCCGCGAGCAGCTCGGCGACCGCCCGGTACGTGGCCGCCACCGCCGCCCGTTCGGGCAGGCCGCCGCGCAGCGGCCAGCCGAGCAGGGTGAGGGCGAGGACGACGGCGCCGCCGAGGGTCAGCAGCAGCGGTGCCTTCCACCACGGGCCGGGCATCGGCAGGCCGGCGCCGACGACTGCGTTGAGGAGCAGCAGCAGACCGGAGACGGAGGCGACCGCGCCGATCGACGAGATCATGCCCGACACCAGCGCGATCAGCGTGAGCGCGGCGACGGCCACCCAGCCCTCGCCGTACACGAGCGTGCCGAGGGCGACGCCGAGGGCGCCGAAGAGCTGCGGGACCGCGATGTTGAGGATTCGCATCCGGTACGCGTCGGCGGTGTCGCCGATGACCCCGGACAGGGCGCCCATGGACACCAGCGCGCCGTACAGCGGCTGATCGACGGCGAGGCCGACCGCCAGGGGCGCGGCGAGCGCGACACCGGCGCGGGCGACGGCGGCCCGGGGGATGGGCGCGGACTGCGGACGCAGGCCGCGCATCAGCCACTCGGGTGGCGCGAGCCGTACGGTCCTGCGGGCGGCGGGGCCCGGGCCGGGGGCGGGGCTGGGGCTGTTCAAAGCGGGGCGGATCGGACGCGCCGGGCGGTTCAGTACGCCTCGTCACCGGGCGGGCGGACCGTCGCCGTATCCGGGTTCTCGCCGAACTCCTCCTTCGCCCGCCGCTGCCGCAGCAGGTCCCAGCACTGGTCGAGCTGGGCCTCCAGGGACCGCAACCGCCCCTGCTCGTCACCGGTGAGCCCGCCGCTGCGGTCACGCAACGCGCGCTCCTCGCGGACGAGCGCGCCGATGTGGTCCAGGATCTGCTCGTTGTCCATGCTCGTCACCTTCCCGGATTACGGCCAGGTGTGCAGGTCGACTTCGGTCCGGCACCCGGTGGTCGGTGGTCGGTGCGCGGCAGGGGCCTGGGACCGCGGGCCTACCCCGCGAGCCGGGCGCCGTCGTGCGGAGCGCCGTCGTGGGGCGCCGTCGTGCGGAACGCCGGCGTCGAGCGGCGCGGAAGGGGGCGTGGTCCTGCGGCGCGCCGAGCAACGCCCGGCGGCCCAGGCGCAGTGGCGGTACCGGCGCGGCGGCGGTACCGGCGCGGCGGCGGGGCGCCCCGGGATTCCGGCACGCGGCACGCGGCTGTCCGCGCCTTCGCGGCCCGCGCCTCCCGGCCTCCCGTGCCTTTCGCCCCGGCCCCCTGTGGCTTCCCGCCCCCGCTCCGGTTGCCGGGGCGGGGCGGCGGGTGTGCCCTGGGAGGAGGCGAGGGGAAGGGAGCACCTCATGTCCGCTCACGCCACACTGCCCGGTCGGCACCGTCGCACGGCGCGGCGCGCTCCCGGACGCACTCGCGGACGGAGCCGCACGGCGTGGGCGCTGCCCGCCGTGCTGGCCGTCCTCTTCGGCTTCTACGCCCAGAACATCGAACGCGACGGCGCCACGATCACGGCCGGTCAGGCGCTGCTCGGCGTCGTCAGCGGCGTGGTGTTCGGCGCCCTCTGCTACGCACTGGGCCGTGTCCAGCACGCCCTGCCCCGCGAACTGCGGGCGGCGGCCTACGGAGCGCTGGCCGGCGTCGCGATCGGCTGGCTGTACAGCCTGAGCGGCACCAGCGTCCTGACCGCGACGGCGGTGTCCCTGGCGGTGGGGGCGGGCGTGGGGGCGGTGGCGTTCTACGTCTTCTACACCCACGAGTGACGCGGGGCGGGGCGGGGCGGGCGCGGTTCGTGCCGCCCCCCGGGCGCGGCCGGGGGCGTAGCCCCCGGTTGCGGGAAGGGGCGGGGTCGGGGGAACAACCGCCCGGGAGGAGCCGCCGGCACCCCACCCGGTAGGGTTCGGGGCCGTGAGCAGCCGCATACCCCCAGGTCCCGTGGCCGTCGTCGGCATCGGCGCGGACGGGTGGGCCGGGCTCGCCGAGGAGGCCCGCGACGCCCTGCGGGCCGCCGAGGTCGTCATCGGCGGTGACCGTCAGCTCGCCCTCCTCCCGGCGGGGGAGTGCGGCGCCGAACGCGTCGCCTGGCCCTCACCCCTGCGCCCCGCCGTCCCCGTGCTGCTCTCCGCCCACGCGGGGCGCCGCATCGCCGTACTGGCCAGCGGGGACCCCATGTTCTACGGCATCGGCCGCGCCCTCGCCGAGACGGTCGGTCCCGAAGGGCTGCGCGTCCTGCCGCACCCGTCCTCCGTCTCGTACGCCTGCGCCCGCCTCGGCTGGCCGCAGGAGGACACCGAGACCGTCACGCTCGTCGGGCGGCCCCTCGCGTCCCTGACCGCCGCGCTGCACGACGGGCGGCGGCTGCTGGTGCTCAGCGCGGGCGCGGCGACGCCCGGCGAGGTCGCGGGCCTGCTGCGGGACCGCGGCTTCGGGCCGAGCCGGCTGCACGTCCTGGAGCAGCTCGGGTCCGGTGAGCGCGAGCGGGTGCTGACCGGTACCGCCGACGACTGGCCGCACCCGCCCGGCGACCCGCTCAACGTCGTGGCGGTCCGGTGCGTACGTGAGCCGGACGCGCCGCGGCTCGGCGCCGTACCCGGGCTGCCGGACGAGGCGTACGAGAACGACGGCCAGCTGACCAAGCGGCATGTGCGCGCCGCGACGCTCGCCGCGCTCGCGCCCGCGCCGGGCGAACTGCTGTGGGACGTCGGCGGCGGGTCGGGGTCGATCGGCATCGAGTGGATGCGTACGCACCGCTCGTGCCGGGCGATCGCGGTGGAGCGCTCCGCCGAGCGCGCCGCCCGGATCACCCGCAACGCCGCCGCGCTCGGCGTCCCCGGCCTGCGCGTGGTGACCGGCGCCGCCCCCGCCGGGCTCACCGGACTGGACACGCCCGACGCGGTGTTCATCGGCGGCGGGCTGACCGCGCCGGGGCTGCTCGACGCGTGCTGGGACGCCCTGCGGCCCGGTGGGCGGCTGGTCGCCAACACCGTGACCCTCGAATCGGAGGCGCTGCTCGCCGACCGCTACCGGCGGTACGGCGGCGAGCTCGTCCGGCTCGCGGTCGCGCACGCCGTCCCGGTGGGCGGTTTCACCGGCTGGCGCCAGGCCATGCCGGTCACCCAATGGTCCGTAACGAAACCCCAGGCAGGCTGAGATGACCGTCTACTTCATCGGTGCGGGCCCCGGCGCCGCCGACCTGATCACCGTGCGGGGCGCGCGCACCCTCGCCTCCTGCCGGGTGTGCCTGTACGCGGGGTCGCTCGTCCCGCGCGAACTGCTCGCCGAGTGCCCGCCCGGGGCCAGGCTCGTCGACACCGCCCGCCTCGACCTCGACGCCATCACGGCGGAGGTGGTCCGCGCCCACGAGGAGGGCCACGACGTCGCCCGCCTCCACTCGGGTGACCCGTCGGTCTTCAGCGCCGTCGCCGAGCAGATGCGGCGGCTGGACGCGGCCGGCATCCCGTACGAGGTCGTGCCGGGCGTCCCGGCGTTCGCCGCCGCCGCCGCCGCCCTCAAGCGGGAGCTCACCGTGCCGACCGTGGGCCAGACGGTCATCCTGACCAGGATCGCCGAGCAGGCCACGCCCATGCCGGAAGGTGAGGACCTCAAGACCCTGGGCCGCAGCGGCGCCCTGCTGGTGCTGCACCTGGCGGCCCGGTACGTCGACCGCGTCGTCGCGGAGCTCACCCCGCATTACGGCGCGGACTGCCCGGCCGCCGTGGTCGCCATGGCCAGCCGCCCCGACGAGGTCATCCTGCGCGGCACCCTCGCCGACATCGCCGCGGCGACCAAGGAGGCGGGCATCACACGCACGGCGGTGATCCTGGTGGGCCGCACGCTGGGCGCGACGCAGTTCAGGGACAGCCACCTGTACTCGCCGGAGCGCGACCGCCACACCTGCTGACCGCGGTCGGCCGCGCAGACCTCGGCGGCCCTGACCGGCCTACGAAGCGCCGTAACCGCCGTCAGGGCCGTACGGCCATCGCGTCCTCGGTCGGAAGGCCGATGCCAGGGCCGTCAGGGTCCTTCCACGCCGCTGCGCCCCACGACCGTCCCCGCCCGGTCCACGCAGACCACGTCGACGGCCACCGGCGCGCCGCGCAGCACGGCGAGGGCCTGATCGCGGGCCGCCCGGGCGACCACGTCACCCAGCGGCACACCGCGCGCGGCGCACAACTGCAGCGCCGCGAGGCCCGTGTTGGCGCCGGCCACCTCCGCCGCCAGCGCCTCGTCCGCGCCGCCCGCACGGGCGAGCCCGGCCAGGAAGCCCTTGTCGACCTGGGAGCGCGCCGAGTGCAGGTCCAGGTGCCCGGCGGCCAGCTTCGACAGCTTGGCGAAGCCGCCGCAGATCGTGAGCCGCTCGACCGGATGCCTGCGGACGTACTTGAGCACCGCGCCCGCGAAGTCGCCCATGTCGAGCAGGGCGTCCTCGGGCAGCCCGTACAGCGAGACGACCGTCTTCTCGGACGTCGAGCCGGTGCACCCCGCGACATGGGTGCGCCCCGCCGCCCGCGCCACGTCGACCCCGCGCCGGATGGAGTCGATCCAGGCGGAGCACGAGTACGGCACGACGATGCCGGTCGTCCCGAGGATCGACAGCCCGCCGAGGATCCCCAGGCGCGGGTTCCACGTGGAGCGGGCCAGCTCCTCGCCGTGGTCGACGGAGACGGTGACCTCGACGTCCCCGGTCCCGCCGTGCGCCGCGGCGACCCGCGCGATGTGCTCGCGCATCATCGTGCGGGGCACCGGGTTGATCGCCGGTTCCCCCACCTCCAGCGGCAGCCCCGGCCGGGTCACGGTCCCCACCCCGGCCCCGGCCCTGAAGACGACGCCCGCGCCCGCCGCGAGGGAGCGCACGGTGACCCGCACCAGCGCCCCGTGCGTCACGTCCGGGTCGTCCCCGGCGTCCTTCACGATGCCCGCCATGGCGTAAGCGCCGGTGAGCTCCTCCGCCGCGAGCGCGAACCCGGGCGCTTGCCCGCGGGGCAGCGTGATGGTCACCGGATCGGGAAACTCCCCGGTCAGCAGGGCCGTGTACGCGGCGGTCGTCGCCGCCGTCGCACAGGCGCCGGTGGTCCAGCCGGACCGCAGACCGGTGTGCTTGAGTTGGGCGCTGCGCCCCCCTGTCGCCTCACCCATGGACGGACCCCGTGCACCTGCTCATCCTCGGCGGCACGACCGAAGCCCGCCGGCTCGCGGAAGCCGTCCATGGCACGGTCCGGGTCACCAGCTCCCTGGCGGGCCGCGTGGCCGCCCCCCGGCTGCCCCCGGGCGAGGTGCGCATCGGGGGTTTCGGCGGGGCCGAGGGCCTCGCCCGCTGGCTGCGCGAGCACCGGGTGGACGCGGTCATCGACGCCACACATCCTTTCGCGGACACGATCAGTTCCAACGCGGCGCGGGCCGCCGCCGCGGTCCATGTTCCCCTGCTCGTCCTGCGCCGCCCCGGCTGGGCCCCGGTGGAGGGCGACGACTGGCACCCGGTGGACACTCTCACGGAGGCGGCGGACGTGGCACGGAGCCTGGGCCGCCGCGTCTTCCTCACCACGGGCCGCATGGGCCTCGCGTCCTTCGCCCACGTCACCGACGCCTGGTTCCTCGTCCGCTCGGTCGACCCGCCCGAGCCGCCGCACCCGCCGCACATGCGGGTCCTCCTGGACCGCGGCCCCTTCACCCTGGACGGAGAGCGCGCCCTGCTGCGCGACCACGCCGTCGACGTCCTGGTCACCAAGGACAGCGGCGGCGCGGCGACGGCCCCCAAGCTCCGCGCCGCCCGCGAGGCGGGCATCCCGGTGGTCCTCCTGCGCCGCCCCCCGCTCCCGGCCGACGTCCCGGCGGCGGAGACGGTGGAGGAGGCGACGGAGTGGGTGACGAGGCTGGTGGCTCCAGGCCGAGAAGCCCGATGCACCACCTCCCCTCGCTTGCGAAGCTAGCTTCGCAGATTCTCTGTGGTAGCGTGGGCGCAGCACGAGATCAAGTGGATGCGCATGTGGTTGCACGAGGTCGGCGAACGTGGCCTTGGGCTCCGGTGCTCGACCATGTGGACAGCCGCACTGCCCTGCTCGGTTGGTCGCCCCGCAGGGCAGCGCGGCCCGTACGACCCTCCAGAAGAAGAGTCGAGAAGGGACATTCTATGTCGCGAACTGCCAAAGCCCGGCGTCTGTGCTGGTCGGTACCGGCCTGGGGCAGGAAACCCGCGGTGCCGCTCGTAGCGATCATCGTCATCGTTGTCCTGTTCGAGGCCATGGTCCTCGGACGTGCCACCACTGCCCTGTCGACGCTGCTCGCCGCTTTCCTGGTGGCCGCAGTGAACGATGTGGTGCGCGGTGGCACGAGGCGCTGGGCCCGCGCCCGCTGACGTCTGGACGCCCCGGCCATGATGGCTTGGCCGGGGCCCCTCCCTTGGGGCAGTTTGGCGGGGGGAGCGTGGAACAACGATGCGAGGACTTCACATGTTCGACGTGAAGAGCATTCCGCTGGGAACGCTCTGCGAAGTGAAGGCTGGTCCTTCCGGCTCGCTCCTGCATGACATGAGCGAGACCCCGGACGGTGTGCCCGTGATCTCTCCGCCTGATCTGTCCGAAGAGCGAACGGTGGACACACGGAGGCTGCGCCGGGTTCCCGACGCGGCACGGAAGCGTCTTGAGCGATTCGCACTCCGTGGCGGAGACGTACTCGTCGTGCGTCAAGGAGGACTGGGGCGCCTGGGCCTCATCCAGCCCGAGCAGGCGGGCTGGTTCTTCAGTTCATCCTGCCTTCGGGTCAGGAGCCACCCGGACGCAGGCATCCTGCCCGGCTACCTGGCGTCCTACCTTTCGCTGCCCAGGGCACGTGGTTGGCTGCTGGACAACGCTCTGCCCGGCACAGTGCCCTCCATCAATTCGAAGACGCTGATGGAGCTTCCTGTGGATGTGCCTCCCCTGACGCTGCAGCGGGAGATCATCGCGGCCCTCGCAGATGTCGACGAGCAGATCTCCGTCCACAGACGTTCGGCCGAGCTGCTCTCATCGCTCCGGCCCTCGATCTTCGACGAGCTTGTCAAGGGGGGGAGGGCAGATGAGGAGGCTGACCGCTGACGACCTGTCGGCAAGGTTGCTCCGTGTCCAGGACTCGGTGCGGGATCAGGCGGCACCGGACGACTCACTCAAGATGCTGACGGAGCTGCTGCTCCTCAAGAGGGTTATGGACGAGCCCGACGCTTTTGGGCTCGACAGCTTTGCGTTCCCTGGCCGGAGCGCACGCTTCCCCGAGTTCGGGGAGGCCGTGCGGGAACTGCAAGCCCGAGTTCCCGACCTGCGGGATGCCCTGCCACTCGACGCGGACAGTTGGTGGACCCGTCGCGAGTTCGAGCCCTTCCTGCCCGTGATGTCCATCCCGCTGGCCGATCAGGACCTGGAATTCCCGGATGTCGTGGGGCGGGCCTATGAAAGATTCCTGGAGCACCGCGTGAGTAAGGCGGGCGCAGGCAGGTCAGGGTTGATCATCCGCACCCCCTCCTCCGTGTCCCGCTTGATGGCCCGCCTGGTACGACCCCGTGAGGGACACTCGGTTTTCGATCCCTGTACCGGATCGGGCTCCACGTTGATCCAAGCGCGCCAGTACGTCGAGGAACACGGCGGCGACGGCGACGGCGTCATGCTCTTCGGGCAGGAGGCGAACCGCCTCACATGGAAGATCGCCCGGATCAACCTGCTCCTGCACGGAGCCCGGAACGGATCGATCGCAGTGGGGGATGTGCTGGCCGATCCCCGGCATCTGGCGGCTGACGGCCGACTCATGCGGTTCGACCGTGTCCTCTCCGCGCCCCCGATGTCCCTGACCCACGCCGATGACGCCAAGGACGTACATCCGGAGCGCTGGAAATACGGCTGGCTGCCCGGCCGGGGCAAAAAGGCCGATCTCATGTACGTACAGCATGTGCTCTCGGTGCTCGAGCCGGACGGCATGGCGGCCGTGGTCGTTCCTTACGGCGTGCTCTTCCGAGGTGGCGCTGAGGCGGCGATTCGAAGGGGCCTCTGTGAAGACGGCCGGCTCGACGCCGTCATCGGAATCGGCCCGAACGCGTACTTCGGTACATCCGTCCCGGCGTGCATTCTCATCCTGCGTGGTGAGGGCGATGGCAATCGCCGCCCGGTGTTCTTCATCAACGCGGAGCACGAGTCGCCCACCGGTCGGACGGAGTATCGACTCACCCCAGGAGCTGTCGAGAAGATCTGCCGTGCGTACGACCAGAGGGAGGACATTTCCGGATTCGCGCGGGTGGTCGATATGAACGAGATCGAGCACAACGATTTCGACCTGCACATCCGTCGCTACGTATACGGCTCCACCCCGGTCGAGCGGCCCCTGAACGCGCGAGCCGCACTGTTCGGCGGGGTGCCGCGGGATGAGATCGCCTCTCAGTCTCCCCGGTACCGCGCCTTCGGAATCGATCCCGAGGCCTTGTTCCTACCGGTGAGCCCGCGGTACGCGTCATTCCGCCATGCCGATCCCCAGGAGGCCGCACAACACATCTCGGGCCAGGCCGTAGTGCACGAGCGTGCTTGTCTCGACGCCTTCCAGGACTGGTGGAAGGACACGGCCGCACCGTTGCTCACGATGTTCGCCGGTACCAGCGGGCTACTCACCCAGCGATCCGGACTGCTCGCGTCCTTCCAGGCCGGGCCTGGTCGCCTCACCCAGGACCCCGATCTGATGAGCAGTGTCTTCGCGGATTGGTGGGACACCCATGGTGATGACCTCCGTTGCTTGGGCCGGTGGGGCTTCACCGCGACAGCACGGCGGCGGCTTCCCCTCGAAGAACAGGCCCGCCACGTGGACGAAGAGACCGACGCGGCACGCGCGGAGGTCCTGGAAACCCTGCGTGATGGCCTGCGATCGCAGCTACAGAAGGCACTGGCCGGACAGCGGCAGGAGCTGATGGAGGCGTACGAACTCCTGTGGGATCGCTACGGCACATCGCTCGCGGATCTCGAGGAACAGGGCGCGAGGGCCGCAGCCCGGCTCAAGGCGCGCCTGGAAGGGCTGGGCTTCGCATGAGCGACATGCGGGGAAGGCGATCGGGCAGGGGCCGCACCGGCGATAATCACGGCATGGCGACACCGACCAGCCTCTCCGATCTACGACGCGCCAGGATCGCCCGCCGGGTGCCCCGGACTCTTGCGGAACTGCGAGGCCCGGAATCGGGGGTCATCCGGTTGCCTCTGTCGTTGGCCTGGTCCGGTCTGACGGAGTTCGACCTCGATCGACCGCGTTTGCGTATGAGTTGCTATCGCATCGTCTTGGCCGAGGGAGTTCAGGAAGACCTGACCCGGTTCCTCAACCGCGCACTGCTGACCGAGATGTGGCCCGTCCTCCGGACCCTCGTCAGCCGCGACATCCGTGACGTGTGGGAGGCCACCTTCCCCGAGCTGAAGCAGGACGATCAGGCCGTCGCGTGAGACTTACGGAGTTGCACCGGCGGCTGCTCGCCGATGTGCTGAGCATCGGCGAGTCCTATCCGCTCGTCCTCACGGGTGGGTACGCCGTCCAAGCGCATGGTCTGGTGGACCGGATCAAGTCAGGACCTTGACGTCGCCACCGAGAACCCGGCGCCCATGGAGAGCATCGCCGCCACGGTTCGGGAAGGACTGACAGCGCGCGGTTGGCAGGTCGAGCTCGTGGAAGCCGATCCCTTGTCCGCCCGGCTGATCGTCACCGACGCGGTAAGCGGTGGGCAGTGTGAGGTCGACATCCTCAAAGAGGTCCTGTGGCGCCCACCGGTGCGGAGCGAGCACGGGCTGGTTCTGTCACTGAGGACGTGGTGGGCACCAAGATGCGCGCACTGGCCGACCGGGGGCTCGCCCGGGATCTGATCGATGTCCGCACTGCGGCGGAACAGTGGAGTCGAAGCGAACTGGAAGAGCTCGGGCGCAGACATGCTCGAGACACGTTCGACCTCACGGACCTGCAAGCGAGACTTGTGGGAGCGGAGTGGATCGATGATGTCGAGTTCGCCGCCTACGGGCTCGACGAAGGCTCCATCCACGCGCTGCGTCAATGGGCTCAGGAATGGGCCGACGACATCGCCGAACGTCTTCTTGAGGGGGAAGCCCCGGAGGACGCCTGAGACCGGGGTCAAGCGGATGACGCCGTGCGGAGGCGGCTGTCGGCCTGGCGCGGCCCGGGACCGAGGTCCCGCCGTCAGCCGCCGGCGCACCGGACGTCTTCCTCCGGGCGGTGCGGGCGGTCAGGGTGGGGGCGACGGCCGAGGCGGCGAGGGTGAGGGAGAGGGCTCGTGCGGTGTACGTGGTCATGGGGACAGGCTCGTTGAGCGGCGCGCCCGTGCCCGTCCGGCGGCCCTGACGGCCGTCGGTGGGGCATACCCCCGTACCGGCTCCCGTACAGCACGATGCTCCCCGCGCGGTCGGTCGCGCGGGGAGCATCGAAGGGGTGACGGCGGCCGTCAGCGGGCGACGGCCGCCGTCACCTTGCTGAGCGCCGAGCCGTTGGTGTGGCCCGTGCGGCGGGCGATCACCTTCACGCTGATCCGCTTGCCGGCCTGGGCCGACTTGAGGACGAACGTGGACGCGGTCGCGCCCGTGATCGGTGTGCCGTTCGCGTACCACTGGTAGGCGTACGACGTCGGCGGCGGCGTCCAGGCGCCGCGCGAGGCGGTGAGGGTGCGGCCCACCTTCGCGGTGCCCGTGATCGCCGGCAGCGTGGTGGCCCTGGGCGCGAGGCCCAGGGCGACCGTGACGCCGGCGGTCGTCGCCGAGCCGTTGGCGTGGCCGGTGCGGCGGGCGACGACGGTCACCGACAGCTTCTTGTTCAGCAGTGACGAGGTCGGCGTGTACGTGGCGGCGGTGGCGCCGGAGATCGGCTGGCCGTCGGCCCGCCACTGGTACGCGTACGACGTCGGCGTGGGGCTCCACGCGCCGCGGACCGCGGTGACCGTGGTGCCCACCCGTACCGTGCCGCTGACGGTGGGCGCGGTCGTCGCCTTCGGCGCCAGGCCCGTGGCGACGGTGACGGCCGCCGAGGTGGCCGTCGCGTCCGGGCTGCCGGTGGCGCGCGCCGTGACGGACACGGACAGCTTCTTGTTCAGCAGTGACGAGGTCGGTGTGTACGTGGCGGCGGTGGCGCCGGAGATCGGCTGGCCGTCGGCCCGCCACTGGTACGCGTACGACGACGGCGTGGGGCTCCACGTGCCCTTGGTGGCGGTGACGGCCGTGCCGACCCGGGCGGTGCCGGTGATCGACGGGGCGGCCGTGTTCCTCAGCGGGGCCGGGGTGATCGTGAAGGTGCCCAGCGGGAACTCCCACCCGTTGCGCGTGTACACGCTGGTGTTCCAGTTGCCCGCCGGCGTCCCCGTCAGGTCCAGGGTGGCCGTCAGGGCCGTGCGGTCGGCCGACACGGAGACGGTGGTGGACTCCACCTTCCGGTCGCCCAGTTTGATGACGACCTTGTCGTCCTGGTGCAGTGCGGTGCCCGTGACCGTCACGGTCACCTCGGTGCCGCTCTCGCCCGTGGTGGGCGTGACGCCGGTCGCGCGGGGCCGGTCGATGCCGCAGAAGCCCGTCTGGCAGACGAGCTCCGCGCTGTACGCGGTCCGCGACGCCTTCTCGGGCAGGGAGAGGACCAGCGTGGTCGGGGCGACCTCCCGGCTGTAGTTCAGGCCCACGGAACACTGCCAGCCGCTGCCCGCGTACCGGACGCAGTTGTCCGCCAGCTTGCTGTTGTGGAGCGAGGGCACGGCGGTCTCGGTGGCCCCGGCCGTGTCGCTGATCCGCACGTCGAACCGGTCGCTGTACGCGGTCGGCAGCGCCGCGCACACGGCGGTGTGCTGCTCGTCGAGCGTGCCGGTGATCGGACCGTACCCGTACGCGATGCTCGGGACCTTGACGCACTCGGGGGCCGGTCCCGCCGCCGTACCGATGCGCAGGGCGTCGAAGCGGTAGGAGTCGGCGGCCTTCAGGTGCGCCGGGACATACACGAGGACCTGGTAGCTCGTGGAGCCGGTGACCGCGCACGCCTTGTTGTGGTGCGAGCAGGACGCCGTGCCGTCCGCGCCGAACGCGACGGTGTTCGTGGTGCCGAGCGCGTCCCGCACGTTGAGGTGCAGGGTGTCCCGGGCGTCGGCGGTGGTCACCTGGCGGCACTGGAGCGTGCCGGGCGCGCCGGGCGTGCCCGAGGTGGACGGCCCGCCGGCCGGGGTCGCCGGGTTGGCGGTGCAGCCCTTCGCGGTCGCGGTGACATCACGACGGGTCAGGGTGTACTCGACGGCGTGGTCGTAGCCCGTGACCAGCACCGTGTGCGCGAGGCCGGGGGCGAGCCCGCAGGAGGTCCAGGAGGTGGCGGCGGGATACGTACCGCAGATCTGGTGGCCTTCCGCGTTCAGCACCGAGAACCTGGCGGGGGTCGCGGCGGAGACCGCCTGGAGCTGGAGGACCTCGACCGCGCGGTGGTCACCGGCCGGAATGGTCAGGCAGTGCGAGAAGACGCCGTCGCCGGTGCGGAACCGGGCGGAGGCGCTCGTGGCGGTGAAGTCACCGGCCGGGACGATCCGGCAGTCCCCCACCACGTCGGTGCGGTGCAGGGCGATGCGGTACGCGCCGGTCGGGGTGTCGTAGTCGTCGCTGGAGACGAAGGCGCGGAACGGCGCCTTCCCGGTCAGCGCGCAGGTGCCGGCCGAGAGGGGGTCCGGGTGGCAGCGCGGGACGCCGTCGGCGTCCACGACGGTGATGTCGGGGTGCGGTGCCGCGCCGCCCAGCGGAGCGAGCGCGGCCATCCGCGCGCCCTCGGGCAGCGGGAGCTCCAGGCAGTCGATCTCGCCGGGCTCGGTGAACGCGCCCTGGTGGGTGCCGAGCGCGGCCGGCTCGCAGCCCTTGGTGGAGGCGCGGTCGAGGATCAGCGTCGCGTACGGGGTGAGGGCCGTGTAGGTGCCCGCGGCGGGCAGGGCGCAGGCGTCGTACGTCTCGCAGACGGTCTTCCCGGCCGTGTCGTACACGGTCAGCTTCGCCCGGGTGCCGGACGGCTGCACCTCGTACACGTCGTAGCGGCCGGCGGCCGGCGCGGTGAAGGTGCGGCAGCCGGTGGACGCGTCGGCGGCCGTGGGCGCCGAGTTGAAGGCGTTGACGGGCACGGTGGCGCAGCCCGCCGGGTCGGACAGTCTGCGGATACCCAGCGTGTACGCGGCGGGGAAGCCGCCCTCCTCCTCCGTGACGCGGGTGAGGACGCGGTAGGGGCCGTCGCCGGGCAGGACACAGCCTTTGCTGCCGTCCTCGTTGCGGGCCGGGCAGATCGGGGCGCCGGTCTCGTCGGTGATCCAGCGCTCGCCGCCGCCGTACCTGACGGTGCGGAAGTCGACCGTGATCCGCTCACCGGGCTCGGCGGTGAAGGGGTGGCACCGGAACGTCAGAGGGGTGGGGGACGAGGCGCTGACCGGCTCGGCGTTCCAGGCGGTGCCGGCCTCCTCCGCGCAGGGAGCGGCGGCCATCAGCGGTACGACGGCGACGGTCACCTCGTCCGGGTCGTAGCCGGTGTTGAAGACCTTCAGGGTGAAGGCGCCCGCGCGGGGCAGGTCGCACCAGCCCGCGCCCCAGGTGTCGTCGTGGCAGTCCAGCTGCGTCTCGCCGTCGAAGACCTGGGTGAAGGTGTTGTTGTGCTGGTCGTCGTGGACGACGCGGTGCATGCCGGGCTTCTCGGCGGTGACGGTGAAACAGGCCGTCCCGTCGGAGCCGAGCGACGCCTTGCCGACCGCGGTGCCCGGGTCGTCGAAGGGGGCGAGCGGCAGGGCGGGACAGTCCCCGGCCGCCGGCTCATCGGTGGAGTCCGGCGCCGGGGCGGCGGCGGAGGCCGGTTCGTTCGTCGTGGGCGGAGCCGTGGTGGCCGCCGGCTCGGGTCCGGCGGTGGCGGTGGCGGCCGGCGTGGCCGTGGAGCCGTCGGTGGTCGTCGCCCACGCCGCGCCCGTGGGCAGCAGCGTCGTCAGCACGACCGACAGCGCGAGCAGCAGTGCGGTGTACGGCGCGGGTCTCGCGCCCGTACACGGGTGGTGAGGCATGTCCGGTCCCCCCGGAGCGGTTCAGATGATGGGCGCGCTCCGGCCTGGACGGCGGCGCGACGCTGCGTCACGGCGAGCGCCGGACGCGAGGAGAGCCCACGCACGCGGGTACGCGGGCGTACGCGACATGACGTGTGCACGGACACAATACGCACACGTTTCCGGCCAGGCACCCGAGTATCCGCCACGGGGAGCGGTGACTCCGGAAAGCCCCTTCGTCAGCCCGCGTCGCCGCCGGGACCCGACTACGCCGCCGGGACCCGACTACGCCTCCCGGACCCGACTACGCCTCCGGGTACCTCCGCGGCGTCCACGCCACCCGCTCGCCGTTCCCGCGGCGTACCGCCCGGGTCTGCGAGGAGCCGATCAGCAGCAGGGTGCGCATGTCGACCTCGGCGGGGTCGAGGTCCACGAGGGCGAGGACGCGGACCGACTCCTCGGGGCCGCCCACGTCACGGGCGACGACCACCGGGGTGTCCGGGGCGCGGTGTTCCAGCAGCAGCTCGCGCGCCTTGGCGACCTGCCAGGTACGGCTGCGCGAGCCCGGGTTGTACAGGGCGAGGACCAGGTCGGCCGCGGCGGCGGCGTGCAGCCGCTCGGCGATGACCTCCCAGGGCTTGAGCCGGTCGGACAGGGAGATCGTCGCGTAGTCGTGGCCCAGCGGGGCGCCCGCCTTCGCCGCCGCCGCGTTCGCCGCCGTCACGCCGGGCAGGACGCGCACCGGGACGTCGAGGTACGGGTCCCGGGAGGCGACCTCCAGGACCGCCGTGGCCATCGCGAAGACGCCGGGGTCGCCGCCCGACACCACCGCCACGCGCCGCCCCCGCCGCGCCAGGTCCAGGGCGAACTCGGCCCGCTCCGACTCGACCTTGTTGTCCGAGCCGTGCCGCTCCTGACCGGGGCGTACCGGCACCCGGTCCAGGTACGTGGTGTAGCCGACCAGGTCGGTCGCCGACGCGAGGGCGCCGCGCGTCTCCGGGGTCAGCCACAGCGGACCGGCCGGGCCGGTGCCGACGACCACGACCTCGCCCGTCTCCGGAAGCGCGGGGTCCTCGTCGATCCGGGAGGGAAGCACCGCCACCGAGAAGTAGGGGACCGTGTCCTCGTCGATGTCGGCGAGCGCACCGGTGCGCTCGCCGTCCATCGTGGCGCGCTCGACGTACCGCGCGTCCTGGAGGCGGCCGGCCCGCTCCAGCGCCCGGCGCACCGTGGGGAAGGTACGGCCGAGCTTCATCACCACGGCGGAGTCGGTGGACGCCAGACGGGCGGTCAGCTCCTCCTCGGGCAGCGTGCCGGGAATGATCGTGAGGACTTCCTCCGCCTCGCACAGCGGCTTGCCCAGGCGCGCCGCGGACGCGCTCACGGAGGTGACCCCGGGGATGACCTCGGTCGGGTAGCGGTGCGCCAGACGCTTGTGCATGTGCTGGTACGAGCCGTAGAAGAGAGGGTCCCCCTCGGCCAGCACGGCCACGGTGCGCCCGGCGTCGAGGTGGGCGGCCAGGCGGGCCGACGCCTCCTCGTAGAAGTCGTTCAGCGCGCCCCGGTAGCCGCCCGGGTGGTCCGTCGTCTCGACGGTGAGCGGGTACATCAGGCGCTCTT
The DNA here is from genome assembly GCF_040612535.1 of Streptomyces sp. NPDC006368. Lineage (NCBI taxonomy): Bacteria > Bacillati > Actinomycetota > Actinomycetes > Kitasatosporales > Streptomycetaceae > Streptomyces > Streptomyces sp. NPDC006368. The sequence continues at coordinate 214,546 of NZ_JBEXQK010000002.1, read as the reverse complement.
CGATGTGGTCCTCGCGGATGTGCGCCGCCGCGATCGAGCGCGCGATCGAACGGCCGTGGCGGGCGCAGTGGTACGCCACGACGTCCGCCGACGCGATGACCTCCACCGCCCGCACCGTCATCAGGGAGGGGTCGCCGGGGCCGAGCCCCACTCCGTACAGCTTGCCGCTCATGCCTGGATCTCCGCCTCGTGCGCGATGGCGTTGACCGCCGCCGCGGCCATGGCGCTGCCGCCGCGCCGGCCGCGTACCACCAGGTGGTCGAGGTCCGGGAACGCCGCCAGGGCGTCCTTGGACTCGGCCGCGCCGATGAAGCCGACCGGGATGCCGATGACGGCCGCCGGGCGCGGTGCGCCCGCCGCGACCATCTCCAGGAGGTGGAAGAGCGCGGTGGGGGCGTTGCCTATGGCGACGACCGACCCTTCGAGGCGGTCGCGCCACAGCTCCAGCGCGGCGGCGCTGCGCGTGGTGCCCAGTTCGGCGGCGAGCGCCGGCACGGACGGGTCGGAGAGCGTGCAGATCACGTCGTTGTCGGCGGGCAGCCGCTTGCGGGTGACGCCGCTCGCGACCATCTGCGCGTCGCACAGGACCGGCGCCCCGGCGCGCAGCGCCTCGCGGGCGCGGGCGACGACCCGCGGGGTGTAGGCGAGGTCGCGGACGAGGTCGACCATGCCGCAGGCGTGGATCATGCGCACGGCGACCTGGCCGACGTCGGCCGGCAGGCCCGCGAGATCCGCCTCGGCGCGGATCGTGGCAAAGGACTGGCGGTAGATCTCCGCCCCGTCCTTCTCGTAGTCAAACACTCTGCTCTCGCTCATCTCTTCGTACGGTCACGAGTCACGGTCACGGATTCACGGTCACCGGTTCACGGTCACGGATTCACGGTCACGGGTTCACGGTCACTGGGTGCGCGTACGGTCCGCGCGGCACGGTTCACGCGTCGCGCGTCACGGTCGTCACCTCGTAGTCGCCGCCGGCGGTCGCCACCGCGTCCACCCACGCCCCCTGCGGATGGCCGCACCGGCGCGCGCAGCCCGACCAGTGCACCGGCAGCCCCGGACTCCCGGCGAGCGGGCGCGCGTCCGCCCGCACGTCGGAGAGCGACTTCGCGCAGCCGGGGCGGCCCGTGCACGCGGTCACCCCCACCCAGGGGGAGTCGGCGCGGGTGAGGAACCCGGCCGCGTCCAGCTCCGCCAGCCGCGCCTCGGCCGCCGCCCGGTCCGGGAAGCCCGGCAGCACGAAGCCGCGCCACGGGGTGACCCGAACCTCGTCGGCGGGGAGCAGCGCGCGGAACCGGTCCGTCGTCACGCGCCCGAGCCGGGCCAGGACGGAGACGGTGCGGTCGTCGAGGACGCCCGGCGGGGTGGGCCCGCCGGGCGGGAGCGCGGCGTCCGGTACGGGTTCGGCCGTGAGGGCCGCCCGCCGCAGGTGTTCCGTCACGTCCACGTCCTGCCCCGGTGGCAGCTCCCGCACCCGCCACGCGCCGGTGCCCGCATCCCGGGCCGCCGCGAGGAACGCCTCCGCCGCCGCCAGCGCGGCGCGCGGCGCGTCGGCGGCGGCGACGCGGTACGTCCGGTCCGCGACCCGGAGCAGGGCGCCGCCGTCCGGGGTTGCGAGCAAGGTCACATCGGCGGCGAGCGCCGCCGCGTCCCCGCGCCCGTCGTCGACGGCGAAGAGGAACCGGCCCGACAGCCCCGTCGTCCAGTCCGCGCCGCACAACAGCTCGTCCAGCCGCCGGGCCCAGGCCAGCACGTCCGCCCCGGCGAGCGGTGAGACGACCATGTTCCGTACCCGCTCGTGCCGTTCGGACGCGGGCAGCAGTCCGGCCGCCCGCAGCAGTTCGGCGAGGCCGGCTCCACACCCCTCCCCGAGCCCCCGCAGCTCGATGTTGCCCCGCGAGGTGAGGGAGAGGTGCCCGTCGCCCAGGCGGTCCGCCGCGTCGGCCAGCACCGTTACCTGACGCGGCGTCAGTACACCGGTGGGGACGCGGAGTCGGGCCAGCGCCCCGTCGTCGGCCCGGTGCAGCCGCAGCGCACCGGGGCAGGCGTCACCGCGGTCCCGGACACGGTCCTGTATGTGTGCTTCACCCCGGTCCTGGGGTTTTGGTGAGCTGGGCGGCATGGCGGCGAGCATACGCGCAGCCTCTACTATGCAGACGGCACAGGGTCCCAGGGCCCTAGGGAGGAAGCCCGGTGAGATTCCGGCGCGGTCCCGCCACTGTGAGTCCGGGCGGAAACCGGACGAGTCAGGAACTCCCGCCGTCCTACGACCACCCGGGGCGCGGACACCCCGAGGAAGGCCTGCGCACGCCATGACGCACGCGACCACGCCCGAGGCGACGCCCGCCCCGGCCCCCGCGGCCACGATCCTGCTGCTGTCGCACTCCGACACCGACCTGCTCAGCGCCCGCGCGGCCGGCGGCCCCGTCGCGTACCGGTTCGCCAACCCCGCCCGCACCACGCTCGAAGACCTCCCCGGCCTCCTCGACGGCGCCGACCTCGTCGTCGTCCGTCTCCTCGGCGGCATCCGCGCCTGGGAGGAGGGCCTGGACGTACTGCGCGAGACGGGCAAGCCGCTCGTCGTCCTCACCGGCGAACAGGCCCCCGACGCCCAGCTCATGGAGACGTCCACCGTCCCGATCGGCATCGCGGCCGAGGCGCACGCCTACCTCGCCCACGGCGGCCCGGCCAACCTGGAGCAGCTCGCCCGCTTCCTGTCCGACACCGTCCTGCTCACCGGCCACGGCTTCGAGCCCCCGGCCGCCGCCCCCACCTGGGGCCCCCTGGAGCGCGACCGGAAGAACACCACCGGCCCGGTGGTCGCCGTGCTGTACTACCGCGCCCACCACATGAGCGGGAACACCGCCTTCGTCCACACCCTGTGCGACGCCATCGAGGACGCCGGCGCGCGGGCCCTGCCGCTGTACGTGGCGTCCCTGCGGGCACCCGAGCCGGAGCTGCTCGACCAGCTCGGCGGCGCCGACGCCGTCATCACCACCGTCCTGGCCGCCGGCGGCACCAAGCCCGCCGAGGCCCAGGCCGGCGGGGACGAGGAAGCCTGGGACGCGGGGGCGCTCGCCGCCCTGGACGTACCGGTCCTCCAGGCCCTGTGCCTGACCGGCTCGCGCTCCGCGTGGGAGGAGAACGACGAGGGTCTCTCCCCGCTCGACGCCGCCAGCCAGGTCGCCGTCCCCGAGTTCGACGGCCGCCTCATCACCGTCCCGTTCTCCTTCAAGGAGATCGACGCCGACGGCCTCCCGGCGTACGTCGCCGACGCCGAGCGCGCCGCCCGCGTCGCCGGGATCGCCGTACGCCACGCCCGGCTGCGCCACATCCCGAACGCCGACAAGCGCCTGGCGCTCGTCCTGTCCGCGTACCCGACGAAGCACTCCCGCATCGGCAACGCCGTCGGCCTCGACACCCCCGCCTCCGCCGTCGCGCTGCTGCGCCGGCTCCGCGAGGAGGGGTACGACTTCGGTGACGAGGAGGTCCCGGGCCTCGCGTCCGGCGACGGCGACGAGCTGATCTACGCCCTCATCGAGGCGGGCGGCCACGACCAGGAATGGCTCACCGAGGAGCAGCTGGCCAGGAACCCGGTCCGCATCCCGGCCGCCGACTACAAGCGCTGGTACGCCACGCTCCCCGAGGAGCTGCGTGAGAACGTCGAGCGGCACTGGGGGCCGCCGCCCGGCGAGATGTTCCTGGACCGCTCCCGTACCGCCGAGGGCGACCCGGACGGCGACATCGTGCTCGCCGCCCTCCGGCGCGGGAACCTGCTCATCCTCATCCAGCCGCCGCGCGGCTTCGGCGAGAACCCGATCGCGATCTACCACGACCCCGATCTGCCGCCCTCCCACCACTACCTGGCCGCCTACCGCTGGATCGCGGCCTCGCGCGAGGACGGCGGTTTCGGGGCGGACGCCATGGTCCACCTCGGCAAGCACGGCAACCTGGAGTGGCTGCCCGGCAAGAACGCGGGCCTGTCCGCGGCCTGCGGTCCCGACGCCGCCCTCGGCGACATCCCGCTGATCTACCCGTTCCTGGTCAACGACCCCGGCGAGGGCACCCAGGCCAAGCGCCGCGCCCACGCCACGCTCATCGACCACCTCGTGCCGCCGATGGCCCGCGCCGACAGCTACGGCGACATCGCGCGCCTGGAGCAGCTGCTCGACGAGTACGCGCAGATCTCCTCCATGGACCCGTCGAAGCTGCCCGCGATCCGCGCCCAGATCTGGACGCTCATCCAGGCCGCCAAGCTGGACCACGACCTGGGCCTGGAGGACCGGCCGGACGACGACGGCTTCGACGACTTCCTCCTCCACGTCGACGGCTGGCTCTGCGAGGTCAAGGACGCCCAGATCCGGGACGGTCTGCACGTCCTCGGCGGCGCCCCCACCGGCCCCGAGCGCGTCAACCTGGTCCTGTCGATCCTGCGCGCCCGCCAGATCTGGGGCGGCACCCAGTCCCTGCCCGGCCTGCGCGAGGCCCTCGGCCTGGACGAGTCCGCCGCCACCCGCACCACCGCCGACGCGGCCGAGGCCACGGCCCGCGCCCTGGTCGAGGCGATGGAGGACGCCGGCTGGGACCCGGCCGCCGTCGCCACGGTCGCCGCCGGCCACGGCGAGGCCGTCGCCGACATCCTCGACTTCGCCGCCCGGCAGGTCGTCCCGCGCCTGGCCGCCACCACCGACGAGCTGGACCACGCCGTCCACGCCCTGAACGGCGGCTTCGTCCCGGCCGGGCCCTCCGGCTCCCCGCTGCGCGGCCTGGTCAACGTCCTGCCGACCGGCCGGAACTTCTACTCGGTCGACCCCAAGGCCGTGCCGTCGCGCCTGGCCTGGGAGACCGGCCAGGCCCTGGCCGACTCGCTCCTGACCCGGTACCGCACCGACAACGGCGACTGGCCCACCTCCGTCGGCCTGTCCCTGTGGGGCACGAGCGCGATGCGCACCGCCGGCGACGACGTCGCCGAGGCCCTCGCCCTCCTCGGTATCCGCCCCGTCTGGGACGACGCCTCGCGCCGCGTCACCGGACTGGAGCCCATCCCGCTCGCCGAGCTGGGCCGCCCCCGCATCGACGTCACCCTCCGCATCTCCGGCTTCTTCCGCGACGCCTTCCCGCACACCATCGGGCTCCTCGACGACGCCGTGCGCCTCGCCGCCTCCCTCGACGAGCCGGCGGACCGGAACCACGTACGGGCGCACGCGCAGGCCGACCTCGCCGAGCACGGCGACGAACGCCGCGCCACCACCCGCATCTTCGGCTCCCGCCCCGGCACGTACGGCGCGGGCATCCTCCAGCTGATCGACTCGCGCGACTGGCGCACCGACGCCGATCTCGCCGAGGTGTACACGGTGTGGGGCGGCTACGCCTACGGCCGCGGCCTCGAAGGGCGCCCCGCGCGCGACGAGATGGAGACCGCGTACAAGCGCATCGCGGTGGCCGCCAAGAACACCGACACCCGCGAGCACGACATCGCCGACTCGGACGACTACTTCCAGTACCACGGCGGCATGGTGGCGACCGTCCGCGCGCTGAAGGGCACCGCCCCCGAGGCGTACATCGGCGACTCGACCCGCCCCGAGACCGTCCGCACCCGCACCCTCGTCGAGGAGACCTCCCGCGTCTTCCGCGCCCGCGTGGTCAACCCCAAGTGGATCGAGGCGATGCGCCGCCACGGCTACAAGGGCGCCTTCGAGCTGGCCGCGACCGTCGACTACCTCTTCGGGTACGACGCGACGACGGGTGTCGTCGCCGACTGGATGTACGACAAGCTGACCGAGACGTACGTACTGGACCCGCAGAACCGGGAGTTCCTCCAGGAGGCCAACCCCTGGGCGCTGCACGGCATCGCCGAGCGGCTCCTGGAGGCCGAGTCGCGCGGCATGTGGGCCAAGCCGGACCCGCAGGTGCTGGAGCGACTGCGGCAGGTGTTCCTGGAGACCGAGGGCGAGCTGGAGGACAAGTGACCATCACGGTCGGCGGCGAGGACAAGGAACTGTCGGCACGCCTCGACAAGGAGCTGACCGCGTTCAACCAGGCGGCCACCGGCGCCTCCGACGAGGCCGAGCTGTCCGTCCGGGCGACCGACGACGCGTCGGGCGAACTGATCGGCGGCCTGACCGGCTGGACCTGGGGCGGCCTCTGCGGCATCGGCATGCTGTGGGTCCGGGAGGACCACCGCAAGAGCGGCCTGGGCAGCCGGCTGATGCGCGCGGCGGAGGACGAGGCACGGCGGCGCGGCTGCGACCGCGTGATCGTGTCGTCCTTCTCCTTCCAGGCCCCGCCCTTCTACCGGCGCCTCGGATACGTCGAGACCGGCCGCGTCCCGGGCATCCCCGGTGGCCACGAGGACGTCCACTTCCACAAGTCGCTGGAGCCGGAGCCGTCCGCCGCGCCGCTGTTCCGGCTGGCCGTGGTGCTGGACCATCCCGCCGACGCGGCCGACGAAGCCCTCCGGTACGAGGAGCAGGCCCTGGCCCTCCTCCCGCGCCACGGCGGCCGGCTGGAGCGGCGGCTGCGCACGGCCGACGGGCTCTCGGAGGTGCACCTGCTGGCGTTCCCGTCACAGGACGCCTACCGCGCCTACCTGGCCGACCCGGAGCGTACGCCGGACGGGCGCATCACCGCGCGCGTGCTGGAGGTCACGGAGATCCACGGCTGACAGACTCGGCCCCATGTCATCCCCCGCCCCCGTCTCCGCCCCCATCGCCGTCACCGGAGCGAGCGGCCGTATCGGCGGCCGTGTCGCCCGCCTCCTCGCGGCCGGGGGAGTACCGCTCCGGCTCCTCGGCCGCGACCCGGCCCGGCTGCCGGACCTGCCCGGCGCGCGGAAGGCACCGCCCGCCCCGTACGGCGACGCCGGGGCGATGCGCCGCGCCCTGGACGGCGCCGGCACGCTGTTCCTGATCTCGGCGCACGAGAGCCCGGACCGGATCCAGGAGCACCGCACGGCGGTGGACGCGGCGGTCGCGGTGGGCGTCGGCCGGATCGTGTACGTGTCGTTCCTCGGCGCCGCCCCGCAGGCCACGTTCACCTTCGCGCGCGACCACTGGCACACCGAGCGGTACATCGAGGCGTCCGGGGCGGCCCACACCTTCCTGCGGAACAGCTGGTACCTCGCCGGGTTCCCGGCGATGACCGGCGAGGACGGCGTGATCCGGGGCCCGGCGGGCGAGGGGCGGGTCGCCGCCGTCGCGCACGAGGACATCGCGGACGTGGCGGCGGCCGTCCTCACCGGCGACGGCCACGACGGCGCCGTGTACGACGTGACCGGCGAGGAGGCGCTCACCCTCGCCGAGGTCGCGGAGGAGCTGTCCCGGGTGACCGGCCGCACCATCCGCTACGTCCCTCAGACCCGCGACGAGGCGTACGCCTCCCGGGCCGGGTACGGCGCGGACCACTGGGAGGTGACCGGCTGGGTGACGTCCTACGAGGCCATGGCGCGCGGCGAGATGAGCACGGTCGCGGACACGGTCCGCCGCCTCACGGGCCACGCGCCGATGACCCTCCGCGCCTGGCTGGACGCCCACCCGCGCGCGTACGCCCACCTGATCTGACCGGCGCGGGCGCCGCCGCTCCCCGGCCCCGCACCCTTCGGTGTGGCGCGGGTTCGCCTTCGCTCACGACGAGGCCGCGCGGCGGATCCGGGCGCGGATTGTCGGCGTGGGGCCTGGCGGCCGGGCTGGACGGCTCATGGCGGCCGTGGTGGGTGATGGGCCTGTGGGCGGAGGTATCGGGGTGCTGCTGGTGGGGCTGGTGGGGCTGGTGGGGTCCATGCTGTGGCTGCGCCGCTTCCCGGCGGGCCCGCCGGAGGCGGTGCGCTCAGGACGGCGCGGGTGACGACAGGGTGCGTACGGCGTCGACGACGAGGTCCCAGAAAGCGGGGACGTTCACGTCGACGCCGACGTACGCGTTGGGCGGGGCGCCGGTGACGCCGTCGAGGTCGACGACGGTGGCGCCGCGCGTGTGCGCGCCGGTGAGCTCGACGGCGACGTGCGCGCGGACCAGGGTGATCAGATCGGGGTCGATGAGGTGCGCGACGGTCAGCGCGTCGTGCAGGGGCGGGGCCGGGAAGCCGAAGACCTCCCGGTAGGTCGCGCCGACGTACGACAGCAGGTCGGTGCACATCCGCCCCAGCGGCGTACCGAGCGCGTCGAGGCGGGCGACGACGTCGGGGGTGGCCGGCGCCTTGTGGCTGACGTTCAGCCCGATCATGGTGACGGGCAGTCCGCTGCGCAGGACGATGTCGGCGGCCTCCGGATCGGCGGCCATGTTGAACTCGGCGGCCGGCGTCCTGTTTCCCCGTCCCGTGGACCCGCCCATGAGCACGATCCGCTCGATCCGCCCGCCCAGCTCCGGGTGGGCGCGCAGGAACGTGGCGATGTTCGTGAGAGGCCCGGTCGGGACGAGCGTCACCGGCGCGGGGTGGTCGCGCAGCGTGTCGCGGAGGAACGTGACGGCGTCCCGGCCGTCGACCGGGACCGTCGGCTCCCCGAACACGGCCCCGTCGAGCCCGGACTCGCCGTGGATGTTGCGCGCCACGATCCCGTCCCCGTACAGGGGCCGCGCCATCCCGGCGGCGATCGGCACGCCCTCGACGCCGGCGACGGTGCACACGCGGCGGGCGTTGAGCGTGGTCTTCTCGACGGTCTGGTTCCCGGCGACGGTGGTGATGCCGAGCAGCCGGACGGCCGGATGGGCGGCGGCCAGCAGGATGTTGAAGGCGTCGTCGTGTCCGGGGTCGCAGTCCAGGATCACGGGGATGGGCATGACCGCCTCCTCGCGGCGTACGCGGGCCGGGTCGTGTGGGTCCACGTTCCCGCGTTCGGCCCGGTCCTGTCAGGCCTTCCCGTCCGGTTCCGCTCCGTCCGCCCCGTCACCGGCCGTGCGGCGGCGTACGTACCAGAGCGCCGCCGCCGCCACGCACGCCGAGGCGACGAAGGTGGCCGGGAGGAAGAGGCGCGGCCCGTCGCCGTCCGGCTCCGCGCGCGGGGCGGGGGCGGTCGCGGCGGGCGGCGGCCCGGCGGCTGCCGCGCGGACCGGGACCGGGGCGGGCGGGGGCAGCAGGGAGCCCACCGGCCGGGCCTTGCCCGAGGCCGCGAAGCCCCAGTCGAGGAGGCGGCGCGTCTCCTCGTAGACGGCGTACGCGCCGCCCTGGCGCGGGTTCATCACCGTGACGATGAGCGTGCGCCCGCCCCGGCGGGCGGCGGCGATCAGGGTGTGGCCGGCGCCGCTGGTGTAGCCGTTCTTGACGCCGAGGATGCCGGGGTACCGGTCGACGCCGTTGTCGCCGGTGAGGAGCCGGTTGGTGTTGCGGATGCCGTACGACCAGCCGCCCGCCGGGAACTTCGCGTAGGGAGTGGCGCAGTAGCGGGCGAAGTCCGGGTCGCGCAGGCCCACGCGGGCGAACAGCGCCAGGTCGTACGCGGACGAGACCTGGCCCGGCGCGTCGTAGCCGTCCGGGGAGACCACGCGGGTGTCCCGGGCGCCCAGGGACCGTGCGGTGGCCTCCATCTTCCGGGCGGTGGCCGCCCAGCCGCCGTTCAGGCCCGCCAGTACGCGTACGGCGTCGTTGCCGGAGCTGAGGAAGACGCCGCGCCACAGGTCCGCCACCCGGTAGGTGACCTCCTCCTTGAGGCCGACGAGGCTGCTGCCGTCGCCGATCCCCTTGAGCTCGTGCTCGCTGACCGTGTGCGGGGCCTGCGGCTTGAGGCCGGGCATCGCGGTGAGCGCGAACAGCACCTTGAGCGTGGAGGCGGGGGGCAGCGGCCGGTGCGCGTCGCGCGCGGCGATCACCGCGCCGCTCGCGGCGTCGGCGATCAGCCACGACCGGGCGGACAGGACGGGCGGGCGGGCCACGCCGGGCGGCAGGCGCACCTGGGTGCCGGACCGGTGCAGGACGGACGCGGCGACGGCCGGCGTGGGGCGCGGGGGCATGGGCTCCACCGGGAGCGGCTGGAGCGCGGGCAGCACGGACAGAGCGGCGGCCGTAAGGGCGCTGACGATCATTCCGTCACGGTAAGAACGGCACGCGTGGTGCGCAGGGCGAGGGAGCCGGACGGGCGACGCCCCACCGCCGGCCGGGTTCATCCATACGGCGGCGGGCGGAGGGCGACGGGTGGGCGCCGCTGATATCCACGAAGGGGCGCCGTGCCCAAGGGGGGCCTGCCGACTGGAGGGCCACTCATGTCCCAGCACGTCATAGCCACCGTCACTCCGGCGGTGGACTTCCAGCAGGGCATCTCCGACGCCTGGTCGAGGGTCGTGCGGTTCGTGCCGGAACTGGTCGCCTTCCTGGTGATCATGGTCATCGGCTGGTTGCTCTCGAAGCTCATCTCCAAGGCGCTGGACCGGGTCCTGCGCAAGGTCGGCTTCGCACGGGTCGGTGAACGGGCCGGCCCGGCCAGGATCCCGCGGGAGTCGACGTACGACGCGACCGCGATCATCTGCAAGGCCGTCCACTACGCGCTGCTGCTGGTCACCCTCCGGATCGCGTTCGGCGTCCTCGGTCCGAATCCGGTCAGCGTCATGATCACCGACCTGGTCGCCTGGCTGCCGCGAGCCGTGGTGGCGCTGGTCCTGGTGGTCGTCGCGATGGCCATCGCCAACGCCGTACGCGCCCTCGTCCAGGGCGTCCTGTCGGGCATGAGCTACGGAAGGACGGTGGCGACCGTCGCCCGGGCGGCCATCGTCGCCCTCGGGGTCATCGCCGCACTCGGCCAGGCGGGCATCGCCACGGCCATCACCCAGCCGGTGCTGTACGCGGTGCTCGCCACCGCGGCCGGCATCCTGGTCGTCGGCGTCGGAGGCGGCCTCATCCAGCCGATGCGGGAGCGCACGGAGCGGTGGCTGTCCCACGCCGAACAGGAGACCTCCAGGGCGAAGGAGGGTGCCTCCGCCTACCGGGCGGGCCGCGAGGACGCGATGCGCGACCAGCCGGCCCGGGAACGCGCCAGGCCCCGCCCGGGCCGCCCCGTCCGGACCGCGGGCGGAGGCTCGCTGCCGGGTGACGTGGACCCGATGTGACGCGTCGGGCGGGGCGTTCCGTGAGGAGGCCGTGGGCGCGCACGAGCCGGCGGATGGCGGTCGGGCGGCACACCGCGTAGTCGTACCCGACCGGCTCGCGCCGGCCCGTCTCGGCCAGCGCGTCGGGGAAACCGAGCGCGTGGTCGCAGAGCGCCTCGTGGTCGGGCGCCGCCGGTCTCGTCCGGGCCCCGGCCGCACCAGCCGGGCGGCGCGGGCGAGCAGGTCGCCGAGGTCGCACGCGTACTCGGTCAAGCCCTCCGCCGCCATCTCGGCCCGGGCAGCGGGCCGGTGCCCTCCGGCGCCCGTGCGGTCGCGGATCCCGGCGACGTGCTGGTCCACCGCGCCGTGGCGACGAAGCCGGGGTCGCGGGCGAACTCCGCGAGGCGCGGTGGGTACGCCGCGGAGATCCCGGACAGGGGCGAGGACATCCCTCCACGTTAGGGCGGGTTCCGGAAGATCCAGGGCAGTCACGGGACATATACGGCGCAACTCACGCACCTCTGGGTGGTGCCCGCATCAATCGGCTCGCGGCGGGCACCGGAGAGACCCGGACACCGACTGGACGAACACTCCCGGAGGGACGACATGGCAGCGGAAGCGGTCCTGCGCGACAAGATCTTCATGCGCCTTCTGCCGCAGGTCGGCAACGAGATCCCCGTGCTGGCACACGTGACGTACGACCCCCGGGATCCCTACGCCATCACCGTCGGTTTCACCCACGGCGGCTGGGTCTACGCCGAGTGGCGTCTGGACCGGGGCATGCTGTGGGACGGGATGCGGTACGCCGTCGGCGAGGGCGATGTGCGGGTCTGGCCGGAGCGCGCCGGGACGCGTGACGAGCTGCGGATCCAGCTGATGAGCAGCGCCGTCTTCACGGTGTGGATACCGTCGATGCGCCGCTTCCTGGAACGCACCTACGAGGCCGTGCCGGTGGGCGAGGAGCACGTGGAGCTGGACGAGCTCCTGGAGGAGCTGCTCAGTCACGGAAGCCGCTGAGCGAGCGGAGCCGGTGATTCCCGGGAGCCGGTGAGCCTTCCCCGGGGGAAGTGCGGGACCGTGGGTCCATGGGTGTTCTGCGAGGCCGGGTCGTCACCGGCCGGGACGTGGGCGCGGTGGCGGTCGGCGGCGCGCTGGGTGCCGCCGCGCGGTACGGGGTGTCGCTGCTGTGGCCGGCGGCACCGGGCGCGTTCCCGTGGGCGACGCTGTGGATCAACGCCGTGGGGTGCGCGGTGATCGGCGCGTTCCTGGTGGTGATCACGGAGGGCGGTGCGCCGGCGCACCCGCTGGTGCGGCCGTTCTTCGGTACGGGGGTGCTGGGCGGGTTCACGACGTTCTCCACGTACGCCGTGGACGTCGAGCGGCTCGTCGCGCGCCACGAGCCGGCGACGGCGCTGGCGTACCTCTGGGCGACCGTCGTGGTGGCGCTGGGGGCGGTGTGGTCGGCGGCGTGGGTGACGCGCCGCGCGCTGACACGGAGGACGGGGAGGTCTCGATGAGCGGATCCCTGCGGCTGACGGTCCTCGTCGGCGAGAGCGACCGGTGGCACCACCGGCCGCTCCACACGGAGATCGTGCACCGCGCGCGGGAGGCCGGCCTGGCGGGCGCGAGCGTGTTCCGGGGCGTGGAGGGCTTCGGCGCGTCGTCGCTGATCCACACGGCCCGGCTGCTGTCGCTGAGCGAGGATCTGCCGGTGGCGGTGGTGATCGTCGACTCGGAGGAGCGCGTACGGGCGTTCCTGCCCCGGCTGGAGGAGCTGATGACCGCGGGGGGCGGGCCGGGGAGCGGGCTGGTGACGCTGGAGCCGTGCGAGGTCGTGCGGTGGTGAACCGGCGGTGGTGAACTGGCTCCTGGTCCTGGCGGGCGGCGCGATCGGCGCCCCGCTGCGCTATCTGACGGACCGGGCCGTGCAGGCCCGGCACGATTCCGTCTTCCCCTGGGGGACCTTCACGGTGAACGTCACCGGCTGCCTGCTGCTCGGGCTGCTGACGGGTGCCGCCTCGCACGTCCAACTGCTGCTCGGTACGGGGCTGTGCGGTGCCCTGACGACGTACTCGACCTTCTCGTACGAGACGCTCCGCCTGGCGGAGAGCGGCGCGAAGGGGTACGCGGCGGTCAACGTCCTCGCGAGTGTGACGGCGGGGCTGGGCGCGGCCTTCGCGGGCGTGACGGTGGCCGGATCGCTATGGCCGTGAGGGCTTCGGCGCGCGCGTCCGCGTGACGGGTGATAATAATGAGGCAAGGCTTGCCTAACCATCCGGTAGCCGCCCTGCCTTAGGACGTGTATGCCCTCCTCCGTACTGCCGTCGCCCCTTTGCACCGCCGCCGCGCGGCCGGTCGCCGACGCGTACCGACGGATGGCCGCCGCGTCACCCTTCCTGCGGCTGGAGGTGGGCGAGCCGGGCACCGGGGACGACTGGATCGGCGCCCGGCGGCTCGCCGAGGACCCGGACGCGCTCGACGCGCTGGTCGCCGCCGAGGAGCGGCGCATCCGGGACGCCTACGGCGTGCGGCCCCGGAGCGACGTCGCGCCCACCTGGGTGCTGCACCGGTACGCCTTCACCGTCGCCCTCGCGATCAGCGGCCCCTGGTACTTGGAGGGGCGGGTGCCGCGGCTGACCCCCGACGGCACCACGTACGGCCGGCGGACGCGGCGGCTCGTGGTGGCCGAGGCGGAAGCGGCCACGGCCCGCCCCGGCGGGGAGGAGCTGGTCCGCGAGGTGGTCGCCGCGCACCTGGCGCCGGTGCTGGAGGCGTTCCGGCCGCTGGTGCGGCGGGGTGAGCGCGGCATGTGGGGGCTGGTCACCGACGCGCTCGCCCAGGGCCTGTGGCACCTGGGGCGCGGTCTCGGCGACGAGTGGGCGGCGGTGCGGGCCGCCGAGTCGCTGCTGCCCGGGCGCACGGCACCGCTCGCCGGAGCGGCCGGGTTCCGCCCGGATCCGCAGGGCGAGCCGACGCGTACGCGCGTGGGATGCTGCCTGCTGTACACGGTGCGGCCCGAGGAGATCTGCGCGACCTGCCCCCGGAGGGGGACGACGCGGTGACGGCCCTCCAGGGAGGGTCCTACTCCCGCACCGCGTAGAGGTCGACGCCGTTGCCGTCCGGGTCGAGGACGGTCGCGTACCGCATGCCCCAGAAGGCGTCCCACGGCTCGCGCAGCGACGCGTACCCGGCGGCGACGAGCTCGGCGTGCTTGGCGTCGACCTCGTCCGGGGTGTCGAACTGGAAGGCGAGGAAGACGGGCGGGCTGCCCCTGCCACGCTGCCAGTCGGGGGTGTAGTCGCGCAGGAACTCCTCCGTGTCCAGCATCAGGTGGAGGCCGTTCGGCAGGTCGCAGGCGGCGTGCGTGGGGGTGCGCTCGTCGACCTCGAAGGTGAGTCCGAGGCGTCCGTAGAACATGCGGGCGGCGTTCATGTCGGCGACGACGATGCCCAGGGCGTTCAGGCGCGGGTCGGGCATGGGCAACAACCTCCGGTGACCTGGCGGTGTCGGTCGTGGGTACGGCTCCGTGGACGCGTACCTCGCCACAGGGATTCGAGACATCCGCGCGAGCGGCGACGACCCGGACGGCGGCGGACGCCGGTCCTGCCGGGACCGGGGCCGAACCGGGTCGGCTCCCGCCGGAGCGACGCCGGCGGCTCGAAGGCTGGTCGGGGAACGCGGTCGGCAACTCCCTCCGCAGCGGGTGCAGTCGGGCCTGCGCCCGCCACAGCCTCACCCGCCGCCACCCCTTGCCGAAGGGGGGACGGACGCGCCGAGGGCGAAGAGGCGAACAGCACGACCTGCGCGGGCTGGGTCACCTTGTCGAAGGTCTGCGCGAAGGCGTGGCCCGGGGAGCGGGGATGGGAAGGTCGGCCGGCCCGGCCTCGCACTCTTTCCGCAGCTCGCGCATGGACATGGTGCTGCCTCTTACGCCGGAGTGACCCGTGCTCGTGACATGCGATCCGGGGGGTTCACCGGCCCGGTTGCCGCTCGGGGCCGCGCCCGAGGGCACCCCGGCCGCGCCGTCACCGGGGCGCGGGACCCTCCGCGTCCGAGCCGTCCCCCCGGCCCGTGGTCTGCCCGGCTCCCTTCGTCTCTTCCAGCAGGGAGAGAGCGAACTCCAGCAGCTCCGCCGGGATTCCCTCGTCGCCGCCCCGGGCCGCGACACCACTGATATCGCCCGTGCGCCGTTTGGCGAGGAACCGGAGACCGGCCACGACATCGTCGACGACCTCGGACTCCTCCTTGAAGAAACGCCAGTCCACGCCGAACCCGAGACCGAGCGCCTTGAGGATGTCCTCGGAGGGGTGGGTGACCTTTCCGGCCAGAATGTTGGAGAAGTAGCTGTGCGACAGCGAACCACCGCGCTGTTTGACGAGATCGGAGAAAACCCGGCCCGAGATCTTCTGACCGGGGAAGGTCTTCTCGACCATGTACTCGACCTTCTGCTGCAACGTCCGCAATTCGGGCGTGCGCTCTTCGCGGTTGGTCATCCGGGTCCCCACGTTGCGCGATGTTCGAGTTCGGTCAACGGGCTCGTACTGTAACCGACCCGGATCGTCGACGGCTTTGCATCAGCGACATGGTGGAGCATTCCCCTTCCGCATCGGAAGTGGACTTGCGCAAGCACTCTACGTCACTGTTAACTCGAAAAAACACGGGCAGGGGGCTACGAGGGGAGTCCCTTGCCCGTGGCGCGACCCGTCCGCCCGCCCGCGCCCGGACAGGGATGTAGCCCTTCGCGACGGGGGATGCACGAAGGGCTACATCCGCATTATGACACCACGTCATGGGCGCTGGACAGGCGCCCCGGCGCACAATTACCGCCCAGTTCCCCCTTGTGGCCACCCGAGCGCCCCTCGCTCCGCCCCTCGCTCCGGCCGTCGTCCGGTCGGCGCGCGCGCTCACGAATAGCCCGTTAGCGTGACAAAGCGGACTATCGGTCGAACGGAGGAAGGGCGGAACCATGGCCGTACAACCTGAGGGCGTCCCCTGCTGGGCGGACGCGATGTTCACGGACCTGGACGGCGCGAAGCGCTTCTACGGCGACCTGCTCGGCTGGACCTTCGGCGAATCCAAATCGGAGTACGGCAACTACACCGAGGCGTACGCGGACGGAAAGGCGGTCGCCGCCGTCGTACCGCCGATGCCCGGACAGCCGGAGGAGGAAGCCCGGTCGGCCTGGTGCCTGTACTTCGCGTCACCGGACGCCGAGGCGACCATGCGGAAAATCCGCGACAACGGCGGCGACGTTCTGCTGGAGCCGATGCAGGTCAGCGATTTCGGCACCATGGCGCTCGCCCGCGACCCGGGCGGTGTCGTCTTCGGGGTGTGGCAGAGCGGCACCCATGAGGGATTCCAGGCACAGGGCGTACCCGGCGCGTACTGCTGGGCCGAGATCTTCACCCGCGAGCCGGAGAAATCCGACGCCTTCTTCCCCGCCGTCTTCCCCTACCGCGCGAAGCAGATGCAGGCCCCCGACGAGGCGCCGGACATGGACTTCAGGGTCTTCGATGTCGGCGACGCCACCGTCCTCGGCCGGATGAGGATGACGGACGACTTCCCGCCCGACGTGCCGCCGTACATCAAAGTGTACTTCGCCGTCGAGGACTGCGACGCGACGGTGGCCAAGGCGACCGAGCGTGGCGGGCAGCCGCTGTTCGGGCCGATGGACAGCCCGTTCGGCCGGTTCGCAACGCTGAGCGACCCGCAGGGCGCGACGTTCTCCGTCATCGACCTCACGAACACGCAGGGGGAGATGCCCCCGATGTCCGACGCCGGCTGACGCCGGTCAGCCGCCCGTCGCCCCGCCGCCCTCGGCGCTTTCGGCGGTCTCGGCGCCCGGCGTCACCGCGATCTCCCCCCGGGGCGTCTCCGCGGAGCCGCTGTCCGGCGAGAACAGCGCCATGCCCACCAGCACGGCGGTGACGAACGCCACCGCCCCGGCGATGGCGCTCGCCACCCGGGGCCGGCGGCTGACGAACGCGCGCGCGCCGCGTCTCCGGGGGGCCGGCGCGCCCCGGCGCCCACGCCCACCACCACCGCCGCCGCCGACGGTGGGCAGCGCGTACGTGGTCGCGGGGGCCGGCGCCGGTACGCGGGCCGGCGCGGGCATCGGCGCCGC
Source organism: Streptomyces sp. NPDC006368 (assembly GCF_040612535.1). Taxonomy (NCBI): domain Bacteria; kingdom Bacillati; phylum Actinomycetota; class Actinomycetes; order Kitasatosporales; family Streptomycetaceae; genus Streptomyces; species Streptomyces sp. NPDC006368. Next base: position 197,418 of record NZ_JBEXQK010000002.1, on the reverse strand, counting down.
CGCCGGAACCGGTGCCGACGCCCGTACGGGCGCGGGCGCCGGGGCACGCACGGGCGCGGGTGCGGGCATGGGTTCCGCGCGGCCCTGCCAGGCGCCCGAGCCGAACCACTCCGCGACCTGCTGCGCCGTCGGGCGGTCCTCCGGCTGCTTCGCGAGCATCCCCAGCAGATACGCCTCGAACGCGGGCGGTACGTCCGCGCCCAGCCCGCGCGGCGGCACCGGAGCCGTGTCGATGTGCTGGTACAGCGTGGCGGTGGCCGTGTCGGCCTGGAACGGCGGGCGCCCGGTCAGCAGCTGGTACAGCACGCACCCCAGCGAGTACACGTCCGACGCCGGGCCCGCGGGCCGCCCCAGCGCCCGCTCCGGCGCCAGGTAGAGGCTCGTCCCGACGATCTGCCCCGCCGTCGTCAGCGCGGCGGCCGGGTCGTCCACGAACCGCGCGATCCCGAAATCCCCCAGCTTGACCGTCCCGTGCGGGTCCGACATCAGGTTGCCCGGCTTGATGTCCCGGTGGACGATGCCCTGCCGGTGCGCCACGGCCAGCCCCGCCGCCGTCTGCGCGGCGATCGCCGCCACCCGCCCGGCCCGGAGCCTGCCCTCGGCCGCCAGCTCCTGCGCCAGGCTGCGGCCCTCGACGAACTCCATCACCAGGTAGAAGCGGCCCTCCCACGCCCCGAAGTCGAAGACCGCGACCACATGGGGATGGCTGAGCCGCGCCGCCGTCTGGCCCTCCAGCCTGAACCGGGCCGCCGCCTGCGAGTCGGAGTCGTCCCCGAGCATCAGTTTGACGGCCACCGGCCGGCCGAGCACCTCGTCCGTGGCCCGCCAGACCTCGCCCATTGCGCCACGGCCGATGGGTGACTCCAACCGGTACCGATCCGCCACCAGCACGTGCGCACCAACCTCAATCCCGATCGATCCTGGGAGCAGAGTACCGACCGGACAGGTGAGGGTCGGTCAGCAAGGTCCCCGCAACGACGGGTTGGCCGCGGTACGGCACCCGGCCCCGTGGTCCGCCATCGCGGTGCACCCGCCGCACGAACAGCGCAATCGGCGCTCCCCCGGCTTTCCCGCCCCCCGACGGTGACGCACGCTGACCGAGCCCGGCACACCCCCGGCACCGGGCACCCCGAGGACCGGAAGGGACGCTTCCCGGATGGCGGTCAGGCCCGTACACCGCACCAGAGCGCTGCTGTTCGCCGCCGGGGCGCTGCTCCTCGTCGCCCACACGGCCGGCTGGCCGCCGGTGTCCCGGGTGCCGCGGGCCGCCGCCGACGGGGTGGGCGCACACGCGCTCGCGCTGACCGTGACCGTCAACAAGAAGCCCGTCCGGATCGCGGACAGCGTCGGCGTACGGGTCGGTCACATCGTCGTCAGGCGCTACCGGCTCGCCAACCGCTCCGGCGCCGACCTGCACCGCGTCACCCTCCACGACCCGGCCGTGCCGGCGAGCGCGGTGCGCTGCCCGGGCGGACAGGGGTTCTGGATGCGCGGCCTGACCACGGTCACCTGTGTCTCGCGCGTCACGGCCCTGCCGGGGCGGCACTTCGCCACGGTGCGCGCCCGCGCCGAGATCCCCTCGGTGGGCCTGCGCGTGGGGGCGTCCGCCGTCGCCGGGTACCAGGGCGTGGGCGGTGCCCTGCGGCTGTCCGTCGCGGTACGGGACGCCGTGGCGCCGCGCGCGGTGGTCCGCTACACCCTCTCCAACCCGGGCAACCGGACCGTCCACGGCGCCCGGCTCACCGACACGGGGCTCGGCAACCCGCCGGTCAGCTGCGCGGGCCGGCCGGGCCCGCCGCAGGCCCTGCCGCCGGGCGGCGTCGCGGTGTGCGTCGCACGGCTGACCGGGCTCCGTCCCGGTACGTACCGGAGCGTCGCCGAGGTGCGGGGCAGTGACCGGCTGTTCACGCTGGGCCCGACGTGCGAACGGCCGGTTCCGCCGCCGACCCTGGTGGCCCGTGCGACGGCCCCCTTCACGGTCCCGCCCCGGCCCCGCCCGGTGCCGCCCGGCCCTCCGGGGTCTCCTGGGTCTCCTGGAGCCCCCGGTGTGCCCGCGCCTCCTCCCGGGGCTCCCGGGTCGCCCTTGCCTCCGGGTACGCCGGGTACGCCCGGGCCGCCGGGGGCGGTGCCCGGTGCGCCGCCGGGTGCGGTACTGCCCCCGGGTCTGGTGGTCCCGGGCGTGACGGTCCCGGGCGTGGTCGTTCCGCCGGGGGCGGCGGCCGGGGCCCCCGGTGCCGCCGCGGCGGGCGTGGGAGCCGCCGCTGCCGCTGCCGCTGCCGCCGCCGCGCTCGGCGCGGGGGTCGTCGGTGCCGCGGGTGCGGGGGTGGGCGCCGCCGTCGGCACGGCCGGAGCCGCGGGCGCCGCTGCGGCTGCGGCGGCGGGTGTGACGGCCGGTGTGGCGGTGCCGGGTGCGGCTGGTGCTGCCGCCGGTGCGGGTGCGGGTGCGGAGGCGGGGGCCGCAGCGGGAACCGGTACGGCGGCGGGCGCCGGGGCGGCCGAAGCCCTACCCGGTGCTGGTGCAGGTGCTGCCGGTGCTGCCGGTGCCGGTGCCGGTGCTGCCGGTGCCGAGGCCGCCGCGGGCCCCGGTGCCGCCGCTGGCGTACCCCCGGGTGCCGCACCGGCCGTTCCGCCGGGTGCCGCCGCTGCCGTACCGGAAGCCGGTGCCGGTGCGGCTGCCCCCGGGGCCGGTGCCGCGCCACCCGGCGCCGCGGCAGCCGCTCCACCGGAGGCTGCCGTCCCTCCCGGCGCGGCCCTCCCTCCCGGGGCTGCCGTCCCCCCTGGAGCGGCTGTCCCACCCCGTGCCGCCGTGCCTCCCGGTGCCGCCGTGCCTCCCGGTGCCGCCGTACCCCCAGGCGCGGCCGTCCCCCCTGGAGCCGCTGTCCCCCCTGGAGCCGCTGTCCCTCCCGGCGCCGCTGTCCCTCCCGGTGCCGCTGTCCCACCCGGGGCTCTCGTCCCCCCAGGCGCGGCCCTCCCTCCCGGTGCCGTCGATCCGGGGCGGCCGCCCGGGGTCGGTGCCCGGCCGGAGGAGTCGTCGACGCGGCCTCCGGGGCAGCGCACCCGGGACCCCGACGACCAGCGGCTGCTCGCGCGGGCGCGCGGGCTGCTCCGCGAGGACGAGGGGCTCGGCCTGATGGTGCTGCTGTTCCTGCTCTTCCTGCCCGTGGCCGTCGTGGCCGTGGTGGCGGGCCGTCGGCTGTGAGGGAGCGCACGTCATGAGCCATGTGATCGGCATACTGGCGGTCGGGCTGCTCGGCGCCCTGGTCACCGCCGGACTGGTCGTCGTCTGGCACCGTTACCGCCCGGTCGGTGACGGCGAGGAGAACGGCGGCGGAGACGTCGCCGAATACATGTCGATGATGATCGCCCTGCTCTACGCGCTGCTGCTCGGCCTGGCCCTGGTCTCCGTGTGGGAGCTGCGGGGCGCCGCCGAGTCGCACACGTCCACCGAGGCGGGCGCCCTGCACCAGATCACGGTGCTCGCCGAGGGCATGCCCAAGGCGCAGCAGGCCCGGATCGAGGACGTGGCCGGGCGGTACGCCGGCCACGTGGTGCGGGACGAGTGGCCGCACCTGAGCGAGGGCACCCCGCTCGCGGAGCCCGGCTGGTCGCTGGTGCGGCAGCTGCGCGCGGTGGCCGCGGCCCCGCCGGACGCGACCCCGTCCCAGGAGGTGACGGCCCTGGAACTGCTCGGCCAGCTCAGCACGCTCGACGAGGCCCGCCGGGGCCGGGAGGCGGTCGCGCAGGAGTCACTGTCGCCGGTGCTGTGGGCCGGGCTGATCGTGGGCGCGGTCCTCTCGATCTGCATGCTGTTCTTCTTCGGCATCGGGCGCAGCCCGAGCCAGTTGGTGATGGCGATGGGCATGGTGGGGCTGACCGTGTTCCTGGGGCTGCTCATCCACCATCTGGCCGCGCCGTTCGGGGAGGTGATGGGGGTGGTCCCCGACCCGTTCACGCGCTACTTCCCCCGGGCCGCCGAGGCCGGTGGGTGAGCGCGGCACACTTCCGGTGTGAACGAACAGCCACCACCCGAGGCCGGGAAGCCCTTCCTCTACGTCGTCGTGTGCGCGGCCGGGAACGCCGCCGACGTCGGCACCCTGATAGCCGCCGCCCAGGCCCGGGGCTGGGACGTCGGTGTCATCGCCACCCCGCACGGCCTGCCCTTCATCGACGCGGCGGCCGTCGAGGCGCGGACCGGTCATCCGATCCGCTCGGCCTGGCGCCGCCCGGGTGACCCGCGGCCCCTGCCGCCCGCCGACGCCATCGCGGTCGCCCCGGCCACCTTCAACACGATCAACAAGTGGGCGGCGGGCATCGCCGACACGCTGGCGCTGGGCACGCTGTGCGAGGCGTACGGGGCGGGCGTACCCACCGCCGTACTGCCCAGCGTGAACGCCGAGCTGGCCGCCCATCCGGCGTACCGCCAGAGCCTGGAACGGCTGCGCGGGATGGGCGTGCGCGTCGGGGAGGGCAGCGGCGGCGCCGCCGGTTTCCGATGGGAGGAGGCGCTGGAACTGCTGCCCCGGCCGTGACGGGCGCTCCGCCGGACGATGGTTCCCGGCTGCGGTGGCCGCCCCTGTGGAGGGACGATGGGTGGCATGGGCGGTGCGGATGGGCTGGGGGCCGGGCGTGAGACGGCGGACGGCGCGGAGGTGCGGCCTTCGCCGGTCGGCGGCCTGCTCGACGTCCTCGGCGTGGCGGCCATCGTCATCGACGCGGACGGGCGCATCGTGCTGTGGAGCCCGCAGGCCGAGGAACTGTTCGGGTACACCGCCCACGAGGCGCTGGGCAGGTACGCCGCCCGGCTCTTCGTCGCGGAGGAGCACCTCTCTCTCGTCCTGCACCTGTTCGACGAGGTGATGACCACCGGCCGGAGCTGGGCGGGGGTCTTCCCCGTACGGCGCAAGGACGGCAGCACGCGGAAGCTGGAGTTCCGCAACATGCGGCTCATGGACGACCTCGGTGACTTCTACGCGCTCGGGCTGGCCACCGACCAGGAGACCCTGCGCCTCGTCGAACGGGACCTCGCGCTGTCGGTGCGGCTCGTGGACCAGTCACCCATCGGCCTGGCGGTCCTGGACACCGACCTGCGGTACGTGGCCGTCAACGCCGCGCTGGAGCGGTACGACGGTGTGCCCGCTCGGGAGCACCTCGGGCGCACGGTCGCCGAGACCCTGCCGTTCATCGACGTCGAGCGGACGGAGGCGGCGCTGCGGCGCGTCCTGGACACCGGCGTACCGCTGCTCGACCGGCAGGTGGTGGGCCCCGCGCCCGCCGACGCGGACAACGTGCACGCCTGGTCGGTGTCGATCTACCGACTGGACGACGTCGCGGGACGGCCCATCGGCCTCGCGTTCTCGGTGATCGACGTGACCGACCGGTACCGGGCGGCGGCCGAGGCGGAGCGGGCGCGGGACCGCCTGGCCGTGGTCGCCGACGCGTCGGTACGCATCGGCACCACGCTCGACCTGGAGCAGACCGCCCGGGAGCTCGCCGATGTCGCCGTGCCCCAGCTCGCCGACATCGCCGCCGTCGACGTCCTCGACACGGTCCTGGAAGGGCGCCCCACCCGGATGGCCGCCGACGGCCCGGCCGTTTTCCGGGCGCTCGCCGTCTCGGCCGCGTACCCGACGGTCGCCGTCGACGCGGCCGACCCGCCGGGCCTGCTCGCCCGCTACGGCGCCGACCGGCTCGTCACCCGCTGCGTGCGCACCGCCCGGCCGGTCCGCGAGGAGCGCCTCGACGAGCGGACCCTGTCGTGCGTCGCCCGCGACGGCCGCGCCGCCCGGCTGCTGCGCGAGGCCGGGGTCCACTCGTACCTCGCGGTGCCGCTCATCGCGCGCGGCGAGGTGCTCGGCGCCCTCGACCTCAAACGGGCGCGCAACCCGCTGCCGTTCACCGAGGACGACACCGTGCTCGCCAGCGAACTGGCCGCCCGCGCGGCGGTCTGCATCGACAACGCCCGCCTGTACCGGCAGCAGCGGGAGACCGCGCTGACCCTCCAGCGCAGCATGCTGCCCGAGACGCCCGGTGACCTCGTCGGTCTGGACGTCGCCTCCCGCTACCAGCCCGCCGGGGCGCGCAGCGAGGTCGGCGGGGACTGGTTCGACATCATCCCGCTGTCCGGCGAGCGGACCGCGCTGGTCGTGGGCGATGTGATGGGCAGCGGCATCAACGCCGCCACGAGCATGGGACGGCTGCGCACCGCCACCCGCACGCTGTCGCGGCTCGACCTCGAACCGGCCGAGGTGCTGCGCCACCTCGACGAGATCGCCGCGGGGATGGAACCCTCCCTCGCGACCTGCGTGTACGCGGTGTACGACCCGCGCCGGGGCGAGTGCCGGCTGTGCAGCGCCGGCCACCTCCCCCCGGTCCTGGTGCGCGGCGGACACACGCCCGTGCTGCTCGACCTGCCGACCGCGCCGCCGCTGGGTGTCGGGGGGATCCCGTTCCGGGAGACCACCGTCGCCATCGCCCCCGGCGACCGGCTCGTCCTCTACACCGACGGCCTGATCGAGACCCGCGACGAGGACATCGACGCCCGCCTGGAGGCCCTGCTCGCGCTGCTGCGCACCCTGGGGGACAGCTCCCTGGAGGAGTCCTGCGACCGGCTGCTGCGCGAGCTGCGCCACCCGGGCGTCCACGACGACGTGGCACTGCTCATGGCGTGCCCCCTCGCGTGACTCCTCGCGACTTCCCGCCCCGGTGCCTCACATCCGGGGGTTGGCCGCACCCCGGCCGCCCCGCACGCGCCGCCCGGGCCCGTCGCCGCGCGCCGGGCCCGTCGGAGAAACCGCCGAGACCGCCGAGACCGCCGGGCCGCCGCGATCGCCAGGACCGCCGGACGGCCGCGAGCGGCGTGCCCGGTCATCCGGGCACGCCGTCGCCACCCCGTCCGCGCGCCGTCGTCCGCGTCCTACCGTCGCCACCAGGCGCCGGAGGCGTCCCGCAGCGTGTTGGTCCCGCAGTGCACCTCACCCATGCCGAGGTGGTACGTGTCCCAGTCGTCGATGTACGACACCCTCATCCCGGCCCGGGTGTACGCGGCGGTCACGGCGCTGGTGAAGATGTCCTTGCCGCCGATGACCGGCCCCCACTGACGGGGCGCCAGGTACCGGTCGCGGCCCAGCACCACGCCGTTGACCGCGCCCGGGACGTACGCGCTCGTCATGACGGTCCCCCGGCCCGCGCCGCGGGCGCCCTCGGCCGCCTCGGCCCCCTCGCGGGGGAGCCGCTTCTGCTGCCCGTACTCGCTCACCGCGTCCGGCACCTCGCCGGCGCCCATGCGCGTCAGGCGTGGCATGCGCTCGCCGCGCTCGCCCTCCTCCGTACCGCGCGTGTAGAGGGCGGGCACGCGGACGACCTCGGCGTCGGTGACGCCCGTCTCGCGCCGGAGGACGGCCAGGTTGGCCTTGATGCGCTGGGCGGCCATGGTGTTGTCGGCCACGAGCCACTTCGAGGCGAGCGCCTGGTCGATGGTCTCCTTGGGCGCCGGCAGGTCCTTGCCGCCCGGCACGGAGAACATCCGGGTCTTGCCGTGCCCGGCCGCCCGCGCGTCGCGCAGCAGCTTCAGCCCGGCCTCCGGGTCGGCGATGCCGATCTTCCAGCCGCGCGGGGTGTCGGCGGGCAGGAACTGGACGAACTCGTCGACGTGACCCACGTGCAGCCAGGACGTGTCCAGCAGCAGCGGGTCCTGAAGGGCCTGGGACTTCAGCAGCGTGCGCATCGCCCGCGCGGGCTTCGAGCCGTCGTCCTTGCGCTCGCCCATGATGATGCGCCCGGCGGGGAAGGACCGGCCGCCGTGGGCGTACGGCGGGATGGTCTCCAGGTTCCCCATCGAGTTGAGGGTCCACTCCTCCGAGTCGCGGACCCCCGAGACCTGGACGACGCCGACGCCGTTGCCGCGCAGCTTCTCGAACAGCTCCCGCCCGGACTCGCGGTCGGGCTGCGCGGAGCGCAGCATCACGCGGATGACCTGCCGCCGCCCGCCGGGCCCGGTCATGCTGACGTAGCCCGGCTCGACGAAGTCCTGGGCCCAGACGTCCCCGTACTTCTCGAAGGTGACCAGCGGCTTGTCGACACCGGCCGACGTGACCGCGTCGGCGAGGTTCTTGACGAACGCCCGCTGGCGCCGCGCGTAGGGGTCCTTGCCCGGCACCTTGGTGACGAGCACCTGCTGCGCCTTCTGCAGGTGGTGGTGGGTGAGCAGGGGGGCCACCCGGAGCGTGACGTCGTCCGAGGTGGTCCCGGTGCCGGACGTCACCGTGAGACGGACGACCGCGCGGCCGTCCCAGGCGGCGCTGTCGCGTATGACGTCGGTGGCCTCGACGCCGAGCTCCACCCCGGAGCGCAGCTCGGCGGTGGTCAACCGGGTCCGGTCCGTGACGACCGCCCAGGCCGTGCCGCGCTTGACGAAGACCCGGGCCTTCTTGCCGCCCTTGACGACGCGCAGGGTGCCGGTCGCACCGGCGGGCAGGTCCGTCATCGGTACGGACCGCACGCGGGCCAGGTCGGACGCGTCGGCGGTGCCGTTCACTCGGGTGTCGGAGGCGTCGTTGCAGGCGGCCAGCCGGGCGTCGGACAGCGGCTTGCCGCCGGGGCCGGAGGTGGGGCACCGGCGGGTGTCGTCGTCGATGTTGGGCAGGACGACCGCGCCCCTGGCGGTGGTCCAGGTGTCCTCGCCCGCGGTGTCGGTCGTGCCCGTTACGTCGACCCGCCCGTCCCGGTTCACGTCCGCCCGCAGGTCGGCCCGCGGGGAGGCGATCGGCACCTCGGTGGCGAACCCGGGCGCGGCGGGCGCCAGGACGGCGCCGATCACGGATATGGCGAGTGTCGCGCGTCTCGCGTGGCTCGTACGCACCATGCGTCCCTTCGTGAGGCTGTGTTACCGAGCCGGAAGAGGACGCACGGGGCCACCGCGTTGGCCGACCGGAGGAGGAGTCGGAATCCACCGCGGGCATGACGAAGAATCAACCGGAATGAGCTATGAGCCGGACCGGTGCACGACCCGGACGCCGCACCGGTGTCACGACCCGGACCCCCGACCGGTGTCACGACCCGGACCCCGGACCGGTGCACCGCCCGGTCCCCCGGCCGCCGACCCCGGACCGGTGCACGACCCGGGGCGGGGACTAGCCGCCGGCCTCCAGGGCCGGCGGCGTACGCGTCACCGTGCGCCCCAGCGCGCCGGCCGCCCGGGCGAACTTCGCGGCGTCCACGACGGCCGCGCCCCCCGGGTCGTTGTTGAAGTACACGTACACGTCGTCCTCGTCGCCCCACGCGCCGGCGATGCGCCGCGCCCACGAAGCCAGCGCCTGGCGCCCGTAGCGGGGCGGCGGCGCGGCGAGGCCGCCGTGGAACCGTACGTACCCCCAGGGGGCGGTCCGCCACAGCGGCGCCACCGGCCGCGAACCCCGGTCCGCCCAGCACAGCGCGGCGCCGTACCGCTCCAGGACCGTCCGCAGTTCCCGCTCCGCCTCCCACCACGAGGGGTGGCGCAGTTCGACGGCGACCCGCACCGTGCCGGGAAAGCACCGCAGGCACCGGTCCAGCGCGCCGGTGTCCGCCTGGAAGTTCGGCGGCAACTGCACCAGCACCGGCCCCATCCGGTCCCCGAGCCCGGCGGCCCGCCCCAACAGCCGCTCCACCGGCTCCTCGGGGTCGCGCAGCCGCTTCAGATGGGTCAGATAGCGGCTCGCCTTGACCGCCATGACGAAGCCCTCCGGCGTCCGCTCCCGCCAGGAGGCGAACACCTCCGTGGCGGGCAGCCGGTAGAAGGCGTTGTTGTTCTCGACCGTGGCGAAGTGCCGGGCGTACTCCTCCAGCCACAGCCGCTGCGGCTGCCGGGCCGGATAGAGCACGCCGCGCCAGTCCTTGTACTGCCACCCCGAGGTTCCGACGAGCATGGGCATGCACCGATGCCTGCCCGTACGGCCCCCGGCTGTCGCTACCGGGCCACGAACTGCGTCAGGATGGCCTGCACTTCGTAGATGTCGACGCCCTTGGTGAAGGTCTTCTGGATCGGGGCGGGGTTGCCGGACACCCAGATCTTCAGCTCGGCGTCGAGGTCGAAGGTGCCGGCGGTCTCCACGGCGAAGTGGGTGATGCTCCGGTACGGGATGGAGTGGTACTCGACCTTCTTGCCGGTGATCCCCTGCTTGTCGACGAGGATGAGGCGCCGGTCGGTGAACAGGATCGTGTCGCGGATCAGCAGGAACGCGGCGTGCACCTGCTCGTTCTGGCCCAGCAGCCGGGCGTAGTCCTGCTGTGCCGTCGTCGGATCGATGGTGTGCGCGTTGCCGAACAGCGCCATGACAGGCCCCCCATGAGTGGTGATTGTGCGCGATCTTCGCACAGTACAGCGGACGGGCCGGCGCGGAGGAAGGCGTCGAACCACATGATCAGGGGAATCTCAGGGCCGGCGGCGGCCCGCACCGCCCCCGGGTCAGCCGCGGCCCGCGACGCGCCGCAGCCACCGGCGCAGCCGTCGGCGCAGGCGGCGCCATGGACGGCCGGGGGCCGGCCGCTCGTGTCCGGGCGCGCCCGGGACCAGAGGCACCTGGGGCATCAGGAAGCGCGATCCGTCGCGCACCATGACGCACAGGGGGGCGCCGTCCAGGTCCTCCACGAGGATGGTGAACGGCCGCGGCGGGTCGCCGGGCAGTTCGGCCGCCAGTTCCCGGACGCCGCCGCGGTGACCCCGCCGGACGGCGACGACCTTGCCGTCCACGAGGACCTCGATGTCCTGGGCGACGTGACCGAGCAGGACGGTGATGGAGTGACCGTCCTGGTCGAGGTGGAAGCGGTGGCTGCCGGCCACGCCTCCAGCGTAGCCACGCCGACTCCACAGCCACCAGGTCTGTTTTCGCAGTGACCGGTGGGGCAGTTGGGGCGTATGTGTTCGTATCGACCCCTCGTCGCCGACCGTACCGCCGCGCTCCTGCTGGAGGGGTACGCCTGGCTGCCCGACCGCATGCGGCAGGCCGTCGGCCCCGTCGTCCGCACCCGTCTCCTCGGGCGCCACACGGTCGCGCTGCGCGGCCCCGACGCCGTGCGCTTCTTCTACGACGAACGCCATGTACGCCGCGAGGGCGCCATACCCGAGCCCGTGCGCGGCACCCTCTTCGGTCACGGCGCCGTCCACACGCTCGACGGGGACGCGCACCGCGCCCGCAAGGCGATGTTCATGGCCCTGCTCACCTCGCCCGCCCACATCGCGGACCTGGTGGAGGAGGTCGCGGCGGCGTGGGACGAGACCACCGCGGACTGGGGCGACCGGCCGCGCGTGGTGCTGTTCGACGAGGTGGCCCACGTCCTCACCGCCGGGGTGTGCCGCTGGGCCGGCGTACCGGTGGACGCCTCCCGGGTGGAGGAGGTGGCCGGCGACCTGGTGGCCATGGTCGACGGCTTCGCCACCGCGGGCCCCCGCCACTGGCGCGCCCGCCGCGCCCGCAACCGGTGCGAGACGTGGCTGGCGGGCCTCATCGACGACGTGCGCGCCGGCGAGGTGACCCCGCCCGAGGCCTCGGTCCTCGCCGCGGTGGCCGCCCACCGCGAGGCCGACGGACAGCACCTCGATTCCCGTACGGCCGCCGTCGAACTCCTCAACGTCCTGCGGCCCACGGTCGCCGTCACGTGGTTCGTGGCCTTCGCCGCCCACGCCCTGCACCGCCGGCCCGAGAACCGCGCCCGGCTCCGCGGCGACGACACGGCGTACACGGCGGCCTTCGTCCACGAGGTGCGCCGCTTCTACCCCTTCGCGCCGTTCAGCGCGGGCCGCGCCGCCGGGGACCTCACCTGGCGCGACGAGCACATCCCCGAGGGCGGGCTCGTCCTGCTGGACCTGTACGGGCAGAACCACGACGAGGAGCTGTGGGGCGACCCGTACGCCTTCCGCCCCGAACGCTTCCTGGAGCGCCCCGTGGAACGCGACGAGCTGGTCCCGCAGGGCGGCGGCGACCCGACCACCGGCCACCGCTGCCCCGGCGAGGCGATCACCATCGCGCTGCTGGAGGCGCTGGTCGTACGGCTCGCCCGACTGGAGTACGACGTGCCGCCCCAGGATCTGACGATCCCGCTGCGGCGCGTCCCGACCCGGCCCCGCAGCGGGTTCGTGATCCGGCCGCGCACGCGGGGCCGCCCCGGCGACGGCTCCGGTGACGGCTCCGCTCAGTCGTCCCCGGTCACCTTCTCCGACAGGGCCGTGTAGGCGAACTGGAGCGCGTCCGACCCGGCGAGCGCGGCCAGGGCGCCCGTGACCGTACGGGTGGCGCGCGGCCAGAGCAGACTCGCGCCGGTCAGCGTGGCCACGGTCCACACGCTCACGCAGAACGGGCAGGTCAGCAGCTCGCCCACCACGTGACGGGGCCCCTCGCGCGGCTCCTCGGCCACCTCCGCCGGGCCCTGCTGACCCTCGTACCGGGTGAAGGGCGCCCGCAGCGGGTTGGTGACGGAGGACTTGCTCACCAGCCGGCTCAGCCGGAACGTCGCCACCGAGGTCAGCAGCACGTCCCACGGTTCGGGCCGGACCGGCATCGGCAGCCCCCGCGCCCGGACCGCCCCCGCCCACGCCGCCGTGTAGACCCCGAACGCGGCCAGGGCCGCGGCGTGCCCGCCCACCGGGGGCGCGTCGTCGTTCCCCTTCCCGTACGTACGGCTGATCCGCCTGGCCGTGCGCGCCAACACCTTCACCATTGCGCCGCCTCCTGTCTGTTCCGTCACCGTAAGCCCGGCGCCACGCCCCGGCCCGGCGGCCGGCCTGCTCCGGGCACCCGTCGCGTTGCCCACCCCGTCCTCTGGTGCCCACCAATGGCCCCGGATCACAGCCCACCGGCCACCGGTTCACACGGTTCCGGGGGTGGCCCGGGAGCGGCGCACGCGTGACCATCGGCGGGGAAGGGCAACACCGGCACCGGTGCGAACCGGCCGACCGAGGAGGGCACCCATGGTGCGGGACGTGGACGTCGTGGTGATCGGCATGGGCGTGGGCGGTGAGCACGTCGCCGGGCGGCTGGCCGAGGCCGGGCTGGAGGTCGCCGGTGTGGAGGCCGAGCTGGTCGGCGGGGAGTGCCCGTACTGGGCGTGCGTCCCCAGCAAGATGATGATCCGAGCCGCGAACCTGATCGCCGAGGCCCGGCGCGTGCCCGGCATGGCCGGCACCGCCGAGGTGACACCCGATTTCGCCCCGGTCGCCGCCCGCGTCCGGGACGAGGCGACGGACGACTGGGACGACCGGGTCGCCGTGGACCGCTTCACCGGCAAGGGCGGGCGCTTCGTGCGCGGGCGCGCCCGGCTGACCGGGCCCGGGCGGATCGAGGTCGACGTCGACGGGCAGGGTGCCGAGACCCTCACGGCCCGTCGCGGGGTGGTGCTGGCGACCGGCAGCCGTCCGCAGGTCCCACCGGTGCCGGGCCTGGACGCCACCCCGTACTGGACGAACCGCGACGCGGTCTCCGCCAAGGAGGCCCCCGACGCGCTGCTGGTCCTCGGCGGCGGCGCCGTCGGCCTGGAACTGGCCCAGGCGTTCACCCGCTTCGGGACGGCGGTGACCGTCGTGGAGGCCCAGGACCGGCTCCTGCCCGGGGAGGAGCCCGAGGCGGGCGCGCTCATCGCCGACGCCCTGCGCGCGGAGGGCGTCACCGTGCGCACCGGGGCCCGCGCCACCGGAGCGCGGTACGCCGAGGACACGTTCCGGCTGACGCTCGACGGCGGTGAGGAGCTGACCGCGCCGCACCTGCTGGTCGCCACGGGGCGGCGCCCCGCGCTCGCGGGCCTCGGCCTGGAGACCGTCGGCCTGGACCCCGGCGCCCGGGCGCTGGACGTGGACGGCCGGATGCGGGCGGCGGACGGCGTGTGGGCCGTCGGCGACCTCACCGGGCGCGGCGCGTTCACCCACGTCGCGATGTACCAGGCCGAGATCGCGGTGCGCGACATCCTCGGCGGCGACCCCGGCCCGGAGGCCGACTACCGCGCCCTGCCCCGCGTCACGTTCACCGACCCGGAGGTCGGGTCCGTGGGGCTGACCGAGCGCGCGGCCCGCGACCGGGGCCTGAGGGTGCGTACGGGCACGGCCCAGGTACCGTCCTCGACGCGCGGCTGGATCCACAAGGCCGGCAACGAGGGCATGATCAAGCTCGTGGCGGACGCCGACCGCGGCGTGCTGGTCGGCGCCACCTCCGCCGGCCCGGCGGGCGGCGAGGTGCTGTACGGCCTCGCGGTCGCGGTCCAGGCCGAAGTGCCGGTCACCCGGCTGCTCCACATGATGTACGCGTACCCGACCTTCCACCGCGCCGTGCAGGAAGCCCTCGCGGAGCTGGGCACGGACGCCCACTGACACACACCGTCCCTGTAACCCCGGTCATGACCCGGGTTCACGACCCCGTTGCGGAGATCCCCCTTGGGCATGGCACCGCCGCCGCCGGCGACCGCCGTCGCGTTCTTCGACGTCGACGAGACACTCACCACCGGCAAGACGATGGCCGGCTTCTACGGCTTCTTCCTCACCGCCGTCGGCCACGGCCCGCGGGAGCGGGACCGGTTGCTGCGCGAGGCCCATGACCTGTTGCGTCCCGGCATCACCCGGGAAGTGGCCAATCGCCTCTTCTACCGGCGCCTCGCCGGCTACAAGGCCGAGGCGGTGGAGGCCGCCGGGCGGGCCTGGTTCGACCGGCACCGGGAGCGCGGCGGATTCTTCCACCGGGACGTCGTCGACGCGCTCGCCGCGCACCGGGCGGCCGGGCTGGCCACGGTCCTGGTCTCGGGGTCCTTCCCGGCCTGCCTGGACCCCATCGCCGCCCACGTCGGGGCGGACCTCGTGCTGTGCACCCGACCCGAGGTGCGGGACGGGGTGCACACCGGCGAGGTGGTCGAGACGATGATCGGCGCCGCGAAGGAGCGGGCCGCGCGGGCGCTCCTGACCGAGCACGGCATCGCGCCCCAGCGCTGCCACGCGTACGGCGACCACCCCTCGGACCTCGACCTGCTGCGCCTGGTCGGCCACCCGGTCGTCGTGGGCGCGCACCCGGACCTGGTGGCGGAGGCCGACCGGAACGGCTGGCGCCGCCTGCCGGGCGTACCCGGCTGAGATCACCGCACGAGCCGTACGCCCCGTACGAGCTGCCCGGCCGGCCGGCGCCGGGCGGCCGTGGCGTACCACTGGACGGCGAGCACGGCGGCGAGGGCGAACTCCACGGCGTCCCCGCCGTAGTACATCAACCGCGCGCCCGTCCGCAGATCGGCGCCCGCGTGGGCGGTGCCCGGCGGAGGGACGGCGTACAGCGTCTTCGCGAGGACCGCGTGCGCGGTGCCGGCCGCGAGCAGGGTGGCGCCGCGCCACGCGAGGCTCCACCGGTGGCGCAGCGGGTCGAGCCCGCACACGGCGAAGGTGAACAGCAGGCCGGCGGCCAGGACGTGGAGATGGACGGCGGCGCCCAGCAGCGGGTGGTGGTGGGCGGCGGCCGACAGCGGGGTGCGGTGCAGCAGCCACAGGCCGCCGATGTCCAGCAGGGCGGCCACGGGCGGGAACAGCAGCACGGCGGCGGGCCGGGAGTGCCCCACGGCCACCAGGGCGCGCCGCGCGGGCCCGGGAGGCAGGGCGCGCAGGGCGAGGGTGAGCGGACGGCCGAGCACCAGCAGCAGCGGCGCGGCCATGGCGACGACCAGGTGCTGGACGATGTGCGCGGTGAACGGTCCGCCGGGGAGCGCGGCCGTCATCGCGTACGCCAGGGCGGCGCAGCCGGCGGTGAAGGAGACGTCCCGGCGCCACGGCCAGGCGTCCCCGCGCCGGCGCAGCCGGGCCGAGCCCGCCAGGTGGACGGCGGCGGCCGTCGACGCGGCCACGCCGATCAGGGGAGCCACGTCCGGGGTCACGGGGTGCGGCGGCGGTCGGCGCGCACGGTCAGGACCGCACCGGCGAGCAGCAGCAGGACGCCCGCGATGTTCCACGCCCAGTCGTACGGGGTGACGTCGACGCCGTAACGGATCTGGTGGAGACGGAGCAGCTTGTGGTCGACGACACCGTCGAAGAGCTGGAAGGCGCCCAGCCCCAGGAAGAGGCCGGCCACGGCATGGGCCGGGGCCAAGACACCACGGCGGCGCAGGTCCGCGTACAGCGTGAGGCCCGCGACCAGGGCGAGCAGTTCGCCGGTGTGCAGCAACCCGTCGGACAGCAGGCCGATGCCCGGTGTGGAACGGTCGTAGAAGTGGTGCCAGCGCAGGATCTGGTGGAAGACGATCTCGTCGACCGCCGCCATCACGGCAGCGCCGATGAGCGCGCAGACGGCGAGCGACCGACGCGCGAGCGGACGCGCGCCGGGTGGCGTGGAAGGAGAGGGTCCGTTCGTCGTCATCGGTCGGTGCTGCCTTTCCCTCGGCGGTGGGCGTACCCGCCGTACGCCTACCCGGCGCGCCCGCTTCGGGCGTCCCGCGCGCCGGGATCGTGCGTACGTGCGGGTGAACCGCGCGAAGGGGGGAGGGAAAGGGCCGACCGTCAGGCGGCGGCGTCCCCGGCGAGCACGGCGTCGATGAGGGCGAGCTCCTCCGCGGTGAAGGCGAGGTCGCCGACCGCGGCGACGTTGTCCTCCAGCTGCCGGACGCTGCTGGCGCCGATGATCGCGGACGTCACCGTCGTCTCGCGCAGCACCCACGCGAGAGCCGTCCGGGCCAGGGACTGCCCGCGCTCCCGGGCGAGCGCGTCCAGCTTCCGCAGCCGGGCCAGGAGCCCGGGGGTGAGGCGGTCGGGGGTGAGGAAGGGGCTGCTGCCCGCGGCCCGCGAGCCGGCGGGGACGCCGTCGAGGTACCGGTCGGTGAGCAGGCCCTGCTCCAGCGGCGAGTAGACGATCGCACCGGCGCCGAGCTCATCGAGCGCCGGGAGCAGCTCCTCCTCGGGCTGCCGGTCGAGCATCGAGTAACGCGGCTGGTGGATGAGCAGGGGAGTGCCAAGCTCGCGCAGGATGCGGGCGGCCTGCCGGGTCTGCTCGGCGGGGTAGTTGGAGATGCCGGCGTAGAGCGCCTTGCCCTGGCGTACGGCGGTGTCCAGCGCTCCCATGGTCTCTTCGAGAGGCGTGTCCGGGTCGTAGCGGTGGGAGTAGAAGATGTCCACGTACTCCAGGCCGAGGCGGCCCAGGCTCTGGTCCAGCGAGGACAGCAGGTACTTCCGCGACCCCCACTCGCCGTACGGCCCGGGCCACATCAGGTACCCGGCCTTCGTCGACACGACGATCTCGTCGCGGTACGGACGCAGCGCCTCCCGGAAGACGCGGCCGAAGGTGGTCTCGGCGGCGCCCGGGGGCGGCCCGTAGTTGTTCGCCAGGTCGAAGTGCGTCACGCCCAGGTCGAAGGCGCGGGTGACGAGGGCGCGTTGCCCGTCGAAGTCGCGGTCGGTGCCGAAGTTGTGCCACAGCCCCAGGGACAGGGCGGGCAGCCGCAGACCGCTGCGCCCGACCCGGCGGTAGGGCATGGCGTCATAACGGTCGGCGCGCGCGGGGTGCGGGACGCACACGGGGGACGTGGGGGGCGTGGTGGACGCGGTGGGCAAGGCGGCGCCTCTCTTCCGGTGGTGGTGCCTTCTGGCTTCCGCCCTCAGCCTCGTCCTCCCCTCACCATGTCGTCCAACAGGAAAATGCGATGGGATTGTGCGGCTAGGCTGCTCAATCGTGGAACTGCGTCACCTGGAGTACTTCGTGGCCGTGGCCGAGGAACGGCACTTCACCCGGGCCGCCGCCCGGCTGATGGTGTCACAGTCGGGGCTGTCGGCCGCCATCCGCGCCCTGGAGCGGGAGCTCGGGGCGCCCCTGTTCGTCCGCAGTACGCGCACCGTCGCGCTCACCGAGGCGGGACGGGCGCTCCTGGGCGAGGCCGGCCGGGCGCTGGCCAGTGTGCGGGCCGCCCGCGAGGCGGTCGCGGCCACCCAGGGGCTGCTGCGCGGGACCCTCGCGGTGGGGACGGAACAGTGCGTGTCCGGCGTCCACGTGCCGAGCCTGCTCGCCGCGTTCCGGCAGCGCCACCCGCGGGTGGAGATCCGGCTGCGCCAGGCCGGCTCGGTACAGCTCATGGACGAGGTCGCCGCCGGGCGGCTCGACGTCGCCTTCCTGCTGCCCTTCGGCGACCCACCGCCCCGTGTACGCCTGTCACCGCTGGCCGACGAGCCCATGACCCTGCTCTGTCACCCGGACCACCCGCTGGCCGGGACCGGAGCCGAAGCCGGGACCGGGACCGGTATCGAGACCGGAGCCCGGACCGCGCCCGGCGCCGGTGCGGCGTGGAGCGCGCTGGCGGACGAGCCGTTCGTCGACTTCCACCCCGACTGGGGCACCCGCAGGATCACCGACCGCGCGTTCGCCGCCGCCCGGGTCCAGCGGCAGGTGACCCTGGAGGTCAACGACGTGCACAGCCTCCTGGAACTCGTCCAGGAAGGGCTCGGCATCGCCCTCGTCCCCCAGCACTTCACGGCCAAGCCGCAGGCCGCCGGGCTCCGCGCCGTACCGCTGGACGCCCTGCCCGGCGGACACCGCCCCGCCTATGTCTCCTCGGCGGCCTCGGCGGGGGAAACGGCCACGAGCCCGGCCGCGCAGGCGCTGCTCTCGCTCCTCACCCCACCGACGCACCGCTGACCACCGGTACGCCCCGGACCGACGGGCGCCCCGCTGCCGTCGGCCGGCGGCTCCGGGGGTGAGCCGCCGGTCCGGCGTCGTCAGCCCCCGGCGGTGCCGTCCACGGTGCTGTCCCCGTCTCCGACACCCTCCCCGTCCCCGTCTCCGGAGGTGTCGCTCGGCCGCGGTGCACCCGCCCGCCGTTGCCGCAGCTCGTCGTTGAGCCGCAGGGCCTCCTCCAGCTGGTCCTCGAGGATGATGATGCGGCACGCGGCCTCGATCGGCGTGCCCTGGTCGACCAGCTCACGGGCCCGCGCCGCGACGCGCAGCTGGTAGCGCGAGTAACGGCGGTGACCCCCTTCGGACCGGAGCGGGGTGATGAGTCGTGCGTCCCCGAGGGCGCGCAGGAACGCCGGCGTGGTGCCGATCAGCTCCGCGGCGCGACCCATCGTGTACGCGGGGTAGTCGTCGTCGTCGAGGTTGTCGGCGGCGTTGTGTCGTGCTCCTGGTGCCATGCGCACCTTTCGTCCTGGGCGTCGGGATGCCGTGCCGTGCACAGGACCCGGCCTGGGAGGGCTCCCGGTACTCGGTGCTCGCCTCCCGGGCGGCTTCGCGCTACGCGCGGAACCGTATCCGCCGGGAGGGCGGAATGTCTATTCCGGCCGCTGCAGATTCCCGGCACCGGCGCCGACCGGCTCACTCGCCCCCGTTCCGGGCCCGGCCTCGCGCCCGGCGCGGAGACCGCCCGTGCGCGGGGTCGGCGCCCCGGCGGTGGCGCGCCGCGCGCCCCGCCCGGGGAGGAGGAACACGCGCGGAAGAAATCTCAATCGGCCGCTGAAGAAAGAGGGCCGGGAGGCGGAAAGATTTTCTCCCGCCACGCGACATCGCCGCGAGTTCGAGTCCGAGATCACGGAAAGGAAAGCCGTGCGTCGGCCAATGTGCCGTGCTACTGTCGGTGTCAGTTGCAGTTGTGGTTCCCAGATCTCACGTGCCCTTCCATCGGCCAGATGGTTGAGCACTTTCGTGTTGCCGGTATTTTCCGGACGGGTCAATCATCGCCGCGATGCGGGGCTTGCGCAGTGTGAGCCCGAATTCCCCGAATGGAGAAAAACATGGCTACTGGCATCGTGAAGTGGTTCAACGCCGAAAAGGGCTTCGGCTTCATCCAGCAGGACGGCGGCGGCGCCGACGTCTTCGCCCACTACTCGAACATCGCCACCAGCGGCTTCCGTGAGCTTCAGGAAGGCCAGAAGGTGAGCTTCGACGTGACGCAGGGCCAGAAGGGCCCGCAGGCGGAGAACATCGTTCCCGCCTGATCGCGAAGCGCTTGACGCGGCCGGGGCCCGCACCGTGGGGTGCGGGCCCCGGCGCCGTGTTTTCCACGGCACCCCCCGGCGCGCGCCGGGGTCGGAACGGCGACCGCTCGGCCAGGCCGACGGCCGCCTGTATGAGGCGACGGACTTCGCTTTCCCTGTTCCACGACCGACCTGTTCCGCCGGTCGCGCAGATTTCCGTACCGCCCGGCGAAGTCGAGGGCCGAAATTTCCTCGATATGTTTGTTGAGGAAGTTTTCCATGCCCCGTGCATCCCGTTTCCAGGGAGCTCAGACCCGTACGCGCAAGAGCGACGCGCCGTCGTCGCGTCGCGGTAAAGCGCCCAGCGGCGCGGCCCGCGCCCAGCGCCCCGGTCGAGGCTCCGCCCCGCTCCAGGGTGATTTCACCGTCCCGGTGACCCACACCCCGCCCCTGCCGGCCGTCGCGGAGTTCGCGGACCTGGACATGCCCGAGCAGCTGCTCGTGGCCCTCGCCGCCGAAGGGGTGACGGTCCCGTTCCCCATCCAGGCGGCGACCCTCCCGAACTCCCTGGCGGGCCGTGACGTCCTGGGCCGTGGTCGCACCGGCTCCGGCAAGACGCTCGCCTTCGGGCTCGCCATGCTCGCCCGGCTCGCCGGGCAGCGCGCCGAGTCCCGACGGCCGCTGGCGCTCGTCCTGGTTCCCACCCGTGAGCTCGCGCAGCAGGTGACGGACGCCCTGACCCCGTACGCCCGGGTCCTCAAGCTGCGGCAGACCACCGTCGTCGGCGGCATGTCGATCGGCCGCCAGGCCGGCGCCCTGCGCGAGGGGGCCGAGGTCGTCGTCGCGACCCCCGGCCGGCTCAGGGACCTCGTCGACCGGGGCGACTGCAGCCTGGACGACGTCGCCATCACCGTGCTGGACGAAGCCGACCAGATGACGGACATGGGCTTCCTGCCCCAGATCACCGGACTGATCGACCGGACGCGCTCCGACGGTCAGCGGTTGCTCTTCTCGGCCACGCTCGACCGGAACGTCGACGCCCTCGTCCGGCGCTATCTGCACGACCCGGTCGTCCACTCCGTCGACCCGTCGGCCGGAGCCGTGACCACGATGGAACACCACGTGCTCCACGTCCACGACACCGACAAGAACGCCACGGCCACCGAGATCGCCGCCCGCGACGGCCGCGTGATCATGTTCCTGGACACCAAGCACGCGGTGGACCGGCTCACCAAGCACCTGCTCAAGAGCGGTGTACGGGCCTCGGCGCTGCACGGCGGCAAGTCCCAGCCGCAGCGCACCCGCACCCTCGCCCAGTTCAAGGACGGGCACGTCAACGTCCTGGTCGCGACCAACGTGGCGGCCCGCGGCATCCACGTCGACGACCTCGACCTCGTCGTCAACGTCGACCCGCCCACCGACCACAAGGACTACCTGCACCGCGGCGGGCGCACCGCGCGGGCCGGCGAGTCCGGCAGCGTCGTCACCCTCGTCCTGCCCCACCAGCGTCGTACCGTCAACGGGCTCATGGCGGACGCGGGCATCACGCCGCAGACCACCGCCGTACGCTCCGGCGAAGCCGAGCTGACCCGTATCACCGGCGCCCGGACACCCTCCGGAGTCCCGGTCACGATCACGGCTCCGGCCCCGCAGCCGGCGGCACGGGCCACCGGCTCCTCCTCCCGCCGCAGGCGTGGTGGCGCCGGGCGCCCGGGCCGCGCGGCCGGTGCGGCCCAGAGCCGCACGACCGGTGCGAAGCAGAGCCGTACGAGCGGCGGCACGGCCCAGGGCCGTACGGGCAGCGGTACGGCGCAGAGCCAGACGCAGCGCCCGGCGACCTCCCGGCGCCGCCCCCGGTCCGGAGGCAGCGCCGCGGCCTGAACCGCCCGGCTCTGGTCCCCCTGGCGTCCCGCCGTCCCGTCCTACCGATCCCTGCGACCCTGTTGAGGCATCATGCGCTGCGTCATCGCCCGCTTCCCCTTCGACTTCGTCATGAGCGAGGTCCAGGACCTGATGTCCGGCATCCGTCCGGAACCGGCCATCGGTCCCTGCGTCGTCATCGGCCGCCGTACCTATCCCGTCAAGCAGGTCGGCGAGGTGATCACGAAGCAGGACCGGCGGGACTTCACCGCCGGCGAGGTCACCCGGGCGCTCACGCGCCTGGGCTTCACCTGCGTCACCCACACGGCCACCACCGAATCGCTCTGAGCCGCGAGCGCCGCGGCGCTCAGCCGTCGGTGTAGCTGAAGTCGCCCACCGTCCACGCGCTCACGTCCTCGATGGCCACCCGGTACATCCCACCGGTCTCGGGGATCCCCACGGTGCCCTGCAGGATCCGGGCGACGTGGAAGTGCAGATGCGTGGGCGTCTTCGGCTCCCCACGGGAGCGTGAGCCGGCGTCGTGAGCCCCGAAGACGGTGGAGAACGCACCGAGTCGCTCGGAGTCCCTGAGGACCTCGGCGACCCGGTCCCTCCATACGGCTTCGGGGGCGAGCCGCCCGGTGATGACCGCGCCGTCGACCACGACGGTGAGGGACATCTGATTGGACTGCTCGGCTTCCACGGTGGCCGCGACGTTCACGAGCAGGTCATCAGGCTTCGTCATGGGCCCGACCCTACAAGCCGGACACCGCTGCGCGGGAGCCTCCCCAAGGCTCAGAGGCCGTCGGTCTGTTCCCGTTCGTCGGCGGACGACTCGCTGGTGGCCAGCCACGACTGCGCCGGGCCGGCCGGCTGCGTGGTGTCCACGGTGAGGTGAAGACGCGTGCCGCCTTCCTGGCCGGCGGGGTAGCTGCGCTGCTCCGTCGCGGCGAAGCAGCGGCGCAGTACCTCCGCCACCCTGCGGGCCACCTCGGGTGTCGCCGCGACGACCCGTACTTCGGCGTGCCCGGGCGCGGGCATCTGCGTCTCTGACTCCATGTCCATATCGTGCACCGTCGCACGGCGGCCCTGCCAGGTGATAACCGGGGTGCCACCGTGCGGAGTACCGTGAAGGAACAGATTGTCCGTGTCTGCGAACGGGCGTTACGCCATGACCGATCCCGACACCCCCGCGCGGGCGAGGTTCCTTCCCGACGCGCAGGAAGCTCCGGAACCAGCGGATGTGCCGGAAGCTCCGGACGAGGCGGAAACCCCGGAGACGCGGGGCGCGCCCGACGCGCCGGGCGACGCGGTGCCGCAGGGCGCCAGGCCGGGGGCGGCCGTCCTGCGACTGGCGACGACACGGTCCCGTGAGGGCGTGGTCGACGGAGCGTGGTGGCCCCGTTCCCGGGACGTCGGAGCCGAACTGCCCGCCCTCCTCAGGGCCCTGACCGAGCACCTGGGTCCGATCACCCGCGTCGGACTGGACGCCGCCGCCTGGGAGGCGCTGCCGACCCGGCTGGTCGTCGACGACCGCGTCGTCCACATCGACTCCTTCCCCGTCGGGGACGACACCGTCCTCATCAGCCGGGGCGGCCAGGACCACTTCTCGCTCCTGGTCATCCCGCCGTACGCGGCACCGCAGGCCGCCCACGCGGCGATGGCCCGCGCGGTCAGCGCCGACAACGCGACCGACGCCCGGCAGATCCTCATCGACACCGGCGCGGCCCCGGGACCGGCCGAGCCACCGCGGCGCTGAGCGACCCGGACCGCGGCTCCGCGTGGCCGCCCGACCGGCACCGCATGCCGGGCGGGACGGCCGGCGGGGCATGCCCCCGGCCCCGTTGGGCACCCGCGCCTATGAAACGGCGACGATCCGGAAATCCAGCGGGAAGGAAGCAGGCATGCCCACCGGGCCCCTGACGGACGGCGGCGCGCCCCAGTGGGGCGTCGACGACCTCGTGGCGTCCTTCGACGGGCTGGTGCAGAGCGTCACATCGGCGCGGCTCGCCGCGGGCGGCTATCTCGACGCGCTCGAACGGGCCTCACCACCCGGCGTACCGGACCGGCGGGACGACATCCTGCTGGTGGTGACGGAGCTGGCGAGCAACGCGGTGCAGTACGCGCCGGGCCCGTTCACCCTCCGGCTGCGGCGCACGTTCGACGGTGTCCACATCGTCGTACGGGACACCAACCCGACCCCGCCGACACCGCGCCGCTGGTCACCGTGGCGCAACACCGGCGGAGTCGGCTGGCACCTGATCAACGCGCTCGCCGACCAGGTCAGCGTCGTGACGGGCCTCCAGGGCAAAGAGGTGCACGTCTTCCTCCCGTGGTGAGCGTCCCGGGTGACCACGGTTACCGGAGCGGGCGGCTACGGCCCCGCCGAATCCAGCGCACGGCGTAGAAGACCACGTCGACCACGAGGACGATGATGCCGATGACCAGCAGGAACATCAGCCCCTCGGCCACGACGCCGATGAGGCCGAGAATGATGGCGACGAGGATCAGGAACAGGAAGATCGCCATGCTCTGGGTACCTCCTCCGTGAACAGGGGCCGGTCAGCGGCGCGCCAGCTTCCGCTCGCCGCCCGCTCCGGGCTGGTAGGCCATGCCGTAGTGGTGGAAGACCGCTTCCTCCTCCTCCGCGGCCAACACGTCGTCGGTCCCGATGGACGGGCACTTGCGGACCGTGCCCTTGTCGTACGGGACTCTGACGTAGCCCGGCCCGACGATCGCCTCGTCGAGCGGGACGAACACCAGGCGCTGACGGGTGGGCAGCCCGGTCCGTACGGTGGCCATGGCGGGTTCGTCCGTGGTGGTGTCCACGTACACCGCTTCCAGCCCGCCGATCTTGCGCCCCTTGAGGTCGACGACGTCATGGTTGCGCCACTCGCGGATGTCGGCTGAACGGATCATGCGGTCCTCTCCCTGCGCGCCACCCTGTCCTGTCCAGCCTGCCCCGCCACCCGACGGCACGCCACACGAGGACCGACCGGGTGCGGGACGCGTCACGCGCGGCCGGTTGTCCCGGCCCGGCCTACATCGGCGCCTCCTCCGCGGTGGTCCAGCCGCGCCGTGGGGAGGTGATGCGGGTGGCCCGGAGAAGGCGGGTGACCGCTGGGGAGAGCCGGGTGATCCGGACGGTCCGGCCGTCGCGTTGCCAGGAGTCCAGCGCGTTGAGGAAGGCGGAGTCGGCGAACGTGACGCGCTGGGAGTCCACGGCGATGTGGTGGTAGCCGTAGGCGGCTGCCGCGGTGAGCATCACACGCAGGGGCCCGGCGCTGTAGTGGTCGACTTCGTGCTGCACTTCGATGAACAGGGTGTGGTCATCGTGGCTCCGGCACGAACGGACAACGGCTGGTAGGGCTCCGGATGCGGGATCCGCGCCGGAGCCGGGCGGGCTCATTCTGGTCAGTATGTGGCTCGGGGTCGCAGTGTTCACATCGTGATCAACGGCCCCGTGCGCTCCGGGGGGCACGTGCGGGGGCCGGGTTCACTCTGCCGTGTGGCGGTCCGGTGCGAATGGGTGGCCGCCGAGCGCCTTCGCGGGGCGGCACCGGGGTTCACCGGGGGAAGGGCGGCGCGGTGGCCGGGCGGAGCATCTGTCCGGCGGCCAGTGCGCGGTAGGTCGGGCTGCCGGCGAGCAGTTCCTCGTGGCGTCCGCAGGCGGCGACGCCGCCGTTGTCCAGTACGACGATCCGGTCGGCGTGCTGGACGGTGGAGAGCCGGTGGGCGATCACCAGCACGGCGCACTCCCGGGCGATGTCCTTCATGACGGTCGTGAGGGCGGTTTCGTTGATGGTGTCGAGGTGGGAGGTCGGCTCGTCCAGCAGGAGGAGCCGGGGGTGGGCGAGCAGGGCGCGCGCCAGGGCCACCCGCTGGCGCTCTCCCGCCGAGAGGGTGCCGCCGCGCTCGCCGAGCATCCCCCGCAGCCCACCCGGCAGTCGCCGTACGACCCCGTCCAGCTGGGCCAGCTCGACGACGCGTCGCACCTCGGAATCGGTGGCCTCGGGGGCGGCGTAGGTGATGTTGTCCCACAGCGTGCCGTGGACGACGTGGGTGTTCTGGTCGACGACGGCGATGCGTTCGCGGCATGCGGCGCGGCTCAGTGCGGAGGCGGGCGATCCGTCGAACAGCAGGGTGCCGGAGTCCGGTTCGTAGAACCTGGCGATCAGGGCGAAGACCGTGCTCTTGCCGGCGCCCGACCGGCCGACCAGGGCCGTCTGGCAGCGGCGGGGGACGGCGAACGTGACGCCGCGCAGCACCGGCCGGTCCGGGTCGTAGCCGAAGCTGACGTCGCGCAGGGCGAGCGCGGGCTCGTCGTACGGGACGGTCCGCCGGGCCGGTTCGCGTGGACGTGCCCGGACGGCGGGCGTGGGCGCGGGTGTTCGCGTTCGCGTATGCGGGCCCGGTGGTTCGGCGGGCAGGCGGAGCGCCTGGTCGACGCGCTGGTAGGCACCCATGCCGCGCTGGATGAGGCCGACAGCGCGGAACACCGAGGACAGGGGCAGGACCAGGTAGGAGGCGTACAGCAGGAAGGCGACCAGGTCGCCGAGTGTGTTGGCCTGCCCGTTCACCCGCAGGCCGCCGATGACGAGGACGATCAGGAAGGAGCCCTGGACGGCGAGTTCGACGGCCGGGCTCATCAGGGACGCGAGTTTCGCGGTCCGTACGCCCGCGCCGTACGCCGCTTCGACGCGTTCGCCGATCCGTGCCGCTTCGCGTTCCTCCGCGCGGTGCACGCGGACCATCGGCAGGGCGCCGAGTGCGCGTTCCAGGTCGGCGGCGATCGCGCCGACGGAGGTCTGCATGCGTTCGGAGGCGGCCCGGATGCCCTTGAGCAGGGAGGCGACGATGACGGCGGCGCCGGCGACGGTCAGGGCGACCAGGAGCAGCAGCAGGGGGTCGATCCACACCATGAGGACGATCGCGCCGGCGGCGACGAGCGAGCCGGTCACGAGGTCGACCAGCGCCTGGGAGGCGACCTCCCTCAACAGGGTGGTGTCAGCCGTGACCCGGGAGATCAGGTCACCGCCGCGGTGCCGGTCGTACTCCCGCATCTCCAGCCGGAGCAGCCGCGCCACCAGGCTGTGGCGCAGCCCGCGTACGATCCCCTCGCCCATGCGCTCCAGAACGAACCGGCCCACCGCGCCCGTCACCGCTTCGGCGACGAACAGGACGGCCAGGAGCAGCAGCAGGGGCCCCGCCATCCGTCCGTGCCCGCTCGCGTCCACGACGTGCTTGGCGACGAGCGGTTGTGCCAGGCCGAGCGCGGAGCCGGCCAGCGTGAGGACGGTGGCGACGACGACGGAGGCCCGGTGGCCGCTGGTCAACCGGTACATGGTGGCGACCGCGGCACGGGTGGAACGATCACCGTCGCCGCCCGGCCGCTTCAGGTCGCCGTCGCCGCCCGGCGGTGCCTCGTCCGCGCCGGGGCCGGTCATCGGGCCGGTCGGCTCACGGGGGCGACCGTCATCAGCCGGGTGAAGTAGTCGTCGGGCACCCCCTCGCCCACGGGACGGCCGCCCGCCTCGATCCAGGCGTGCGCGGTGAACGGCGGCACCACACGTACCCCGGTGCACCAGGTCGGCCAGGTCCCCGAGAGACGGCACAGCAGCGCCGCCCCCAGGGAACGCGGCAGACAGCCCTGCGGTCCCGCGCACCGCAGGCTCACCGCGCAGATGGCGTCCCGCGCGTCCTCGGCCTGCGCGGCGGTGGCCGGCGCGGCTCCGCGGCGGACCAGCCCGAGCACGGCGCGGAGCCGGCGGGGCGGCAGGAGACAGAGCACGAGCGCGGGGAGCAGGACGAGGCGGGCGGCCAGCCGCCGCCCGAGGGGCACTCCGGCGGGCCGCTCCAGGGCGCTGGGTGTGGTCATTCGGCCAGCCCCGACGCGCGCAGCTCCTGTACGAGGGCGTCGACGTCCCGCTTCGCCCGGTCGGGGTCGATGGCGAACTCCGCGGCGAGCGCGGCGACCGCGTCCGCTTCGTCGCCGCCCGCCATCAGCGTCCTGACCACCAGGGTGCCGGTGGGATTGAGCTCCCAGTACGCCCCGGCGCGTTCGTCCAGGAGGACCGTGCCGTAGTCGGTCTCGGCGGTGGAGACATCGGCGCCGAACTTCAATGCCATGCCTGTGACCTTTCTGCTGGGCTGACGTCAGGAGGGGGCGGGCGTCCGGGGCTCGGTGCTCCGGTCGAGACCGCGCAGCCAGACCTCGGCGGCGATGGTCGAGTAGAGGACCGCGTCCCGCAGTTCGGGTGTGGCCGGCCGCTCGGCGAGCCGGCGCAGGGCGGCGCCGTCGACCAGGCCGAGCCGTTCCAGCCGGGAGTCGTCCCACAGCGCCAGCAGGTCGGCGCGGTGTTCGCGCAGCCCGTCGGCGGCGTCCATGGAGGCCGCGGCCTTGTTGGTGCGCCGCAGGCACGCGTCGGGCACGACGCCGCTCATGGCGGCGGTCAGGACGGGCTTGTACCGCCAGGGTGTGACGCGCTCGCTCGGGCGGACCGCCAGGCACGCCTCGATGACACGGTCGTCGAGGAACGGCGAGGCCATCGGCACACCGGCCTTCGCCGCCATCCGGTCCCACTGGCGGATGATGCGCGTACAGGCGCGGATCTGCTCCAGGTCGGCGTGCAGACCGCGGTCGGGGTGGTGCGGGACGGCGCTCGCGGCGGCCTCGCGCAGCGCCCGCCGCGCCGCCCGCTCGGCGTCGGGGGTGACCCAGTCGAAGAGCCGGGGGGGCATGCCCCAGCCGAGGCTCGTGCCGACGGTGGCGGGCAGTGGGTCGCGCAGCCGGTCGCTGGAGTCGGCCAGCCACGTCCCGTACGGCCGGGAGTCGGCCAGCGCGCGGACCGTACCGCCCAGCGGCCATTGCCACAGGGCCCGGAAGCCGCGCAGCTGCCGCAGGGCGAACAGCGGCCGGGTACGCAGCAGCCGGTGGTAGTACGCCTCGGAGCACCAGGCCACGTGATCGCCGCCGATGCCCGTCAGATGCAGCCGGCTGCCGCGCTCGGCCATGCCGGGCAGGTGGTGCAGGACCCGTGAACGGTCCATGACGCCGATGGTCGGCTCGTCCAGCAGGTCGTCGATGGAGAGCAGATCGGTGTAGACGAGCGGGGACGCGGCGGCGTCCCAGACGACGTGCTCGATCTCCGGCAGGGCTTTGGCCGCCTGCTCGGCCCACTGCAGATCGGTGTCCGCCGGGTCACGGCCCGGCCAGGTACTGGCCACCACCCGGGCCGGGGAGCGCGCGGCCAGGAAGCAGATGGACGTGGAGTCCAGGCCGCCGGACAGGTCGCAGCTGACCACACCCCCCTGGTGGGTACGGGCGTCGACCGCCGCGGCCAGGGCTTCGCGGACGAGCGGCGCGGAGTCGGCGAGCGGGCGTACCGGCTCGGGCGGCGTCCACCAGCGCGAGTGGCGTGCGGCCCGTCCGTCCGGTGCGACGATCAGCGCGTCCTGCGGGGGTACGGCGGTGACCCCACGCCACATCGGCGCCTCGGCGAGCGGATGGGGGACCGGCCACAGAAGCCGGACGGCGAGCTGCTCCTCGTCCGGGTCGGCGCGGAGCGCGGCGGCGAGTACGTCGGCGCGGGTGGCGGCGACCGTCACGCCCTCGATCTCCGCGTGGAAGACCAGCCGGAGCCCGGACGCGGTGCCCTGCACGCGGAGCCGCCCGTCGAGAGCGGCCACGAGATGGAAACTGCCGGGAAGGGAGCGGGCCAGTGCGTCGAGTTCGGCGAGGTCGCGCAGCCGCCCGGCGTGGCGCTCCAGTTCCGCCGCGTCGATCGGGCAGCAGCCGATGACGGCGAGGGCCGCGCGGCCGGCGCGCGCCGTGACGATGTCCCCGTCGTGCCACCGCCCCACCAGCCAGGGCCGGCCCGAGGGGTGGTTCAGGACGCGTGTCCCGCCGCGGGCGAAGGAGCGGGCCACGGCGGCCGCGCCCTCCCGGTCGGTGAAGACCGTGAAGTGCGCGTCGCCGGGGCCCGTCCCCGCACTCTCGTGCAGTTCAGTCATGACTCGGGTCAAGAGCCGTCGGTCAGTTCTTGCTCAGGATGAGCCGGTCGTTTCCGCGGAACTGCAGAAGCCCCGTCTTCTTCCGGAACGTCCCGAGCCGGACGAGCGTCGGCGCCTCGTATGCCTTCTTCATGACCACTCCTCAGTGCGGGGTGTCACGCCGCCTCCCTGTTCGGCGGGATCCGGATACCGGTCCCGGCCGTCCTGCCCGAGCCCATCGGGAACCCGGGCCGAAGAAGCGGACGCAGGCAACAGCTAGCTGCACGAGTGGGTGCCATGACAAGGCCGCCGAAGGAAATTGGATGGTATGAGAAGTGCGAAGGAGTAGGAAAAATGACCGGCTGGCTGTGGTGTTGCCGAGCGGTTTTTCGCCACCGGCACATCAGGTGCTTATCGGTTTGCGGAGTCGGAGAAACGTTTTGACCTGCGCATCGAGAAGCGCTCGGCCGGCGGGGGCGCGCAGTGGTCGTTGACCTGCGCAGACGGCGCACTAGGGGGCGCAATCGCGCCTGGCGCCGCGCTCCCTTCGGCTGGTCAGTCCATATCCATGGCGTCCGCCACGTCCGTACTCCGCTCGGGCCCGTGCCATTCGCACAGCAGCACGCTGGCGTCGTCGTTCAGCTTGCCGTCGTGGTGTTCGAGCACCGCTCGTACGAGCCGGCGCAGGGTTTCGGGCACGGGCAACTCGTCGGCCTGGTGGCGAATGATGAAGTCGACGAACCGGTCGCGCCCGAACTCGTGTCCGTCGGCGTCACGCGCTTCGGTGATGCCGTCGGTGTACAGCAGCAGCCGGTCACCCGGTTCGAGCTGTTCACGGCACAAGGTGGCGGGGAGCCCGAGGCCGGTGCCGAGGGGGTGGGTCGGCGCACAGGTCAGCGTGGTGGTCCAGCGTCCGCCGCGGATGAGGACGGGCGGGTGGTGGCCGCAGTTGAGCCACGTCAGCAGGCCGGTGGCGAGGTCGAGGTCGGCCAGGATCCCGGTGGTGTAGCGGTCCCGGGCGAACTCCTCGATCAGCATGGTCTCGATGGCCCGGGCGGCTTCGGTCGGGTCGGCACCCTCGCGTCGCTGGTTGCGGCAGGTGGCCAGGGCGAGGTTGGCGGTCAGTCCGGCGGCGGTGTCGTGGCCCATGGCGTCGAAGATCGCCAGGTGGGCGGTGTCACCGGCGATGGCGTAGTCGAAGGCGTCACCCGCGGTGGCGTAGGCGGGTTCCATGGCGGCGGCGATGGTCACACGGTGGTTGGCGAAGGTCCGCGGCGGCATCAGGGTCCACTGCATCTCGGCGGAGACCGACATGGGACAGAGCCGGGTGAGGCGCGCGTAGGAGTCGCTGTGGGTGCGCTTGGAGACCAGCAGCATGCCCATCAGCGACGCCAGGTCCCGCATCGCCTCATCACCCGCGTCGTCGCCCGCCTCATCGCCCGCCTCATCCGCGTGCGCGTCGGCGCTCGCACCGGCGTGGGTACCGGCTTCGGGACCGGCGCCGGTTTCGACGAGGAGTACGCCCAGGCGTTCGGCGCCGTCGAGGATCGGCAGCCAGTGCTGCCGACGGCCGTCGACCGTGGCGGACAGGGCCCGCATGCTCTGGAAGACCCGGCCGGCCAGGGTGGCGTCGATACGCAGCTCCTGGCCACCCGCGCCCGCGTCGATCCCCTCACCGGTGGCTTCCCGCAGTACCTCTTCGCGCAGGTCCGCCACGTAGAACCGCGCCCGGTCCAGGCCCGCGCCGGCGGCGTGCCGCGCCATGAGCGACGGCAACTGCTCGAAGGTGGCCAGGTGGCTGGCCCGTAGAAGCCCCCTGAGCATGAGGGCGGAATCATGAAGCGTCGCCACGGCACGACCCATCGGATAGGGGACGGCCCGTGTCCGCCCGTCGGCCTCAACGCGGAGGGGGCCGAGGTCCTGCTGCACGGCGGACGAAAACGAGAAGCCCGGAACGGCTGTCTCCTCAGCCTACGGCCCGGCACTCGCTCGCGGTGCGTTCCGCGGCACGGGCCGGAGGTGGGGTCCGGGGGACGCCTTGCCGCTCCGCCGCATGATCCTCGGAAGGAGGGGTACGGGGGTCGACGGTGGTCAGGAAGCGGCCCCTCCCACAGGCATGCCTTCGAGGAGCCCGCGTTGCTGTTTCCGTGCCACCGTCTCAGCGCCGACCAAGTCCTGATCGAGATCGACGACGTGATCGATGTCGACGGGGAAGACCTCGCTGAGCGCTCCCTGTGCGCGGTGGTGTCACGTTCCGGGGCGCGTACGGTCGTCATCGATGTGCGTACGTCACTGGTCACCGCCGCCATGGTCAATGTGCTGCTGCGGGTCCGCCGGGTCGCCCACAGCCGGGGAGTCGCACTGTGCGTGCTGGCACGTCAACCACTGGCCCGGAAGGTCTTCCGCATCGCCGGCGTCCACCGGACGCTCCTGGTGACCGCCACGCTGTCCGGCGCCCTGGCCGTCGCGCGCGGCTGCCGTCCCCCCTCGGAACCGGCCGCGCGGCGGGGCGACGGCGCCTTACGGTGAGCGTGACCGCCACCCCGGCGCGGGTCAGGGCCGGGGGCGCAGAGGGCGCTCGGACGGCGGCTGACCGGAGATGCCCGCCAGGAGCTCGGCGCACAGGTCGCGCAGTTTGATGTTGCGGTGCTGGGAGGCGCCGCGCAGGATGGCGAAGGCCTGTTCGGCGGTGCACCGCTGCTGTCCCATGATGACGCCGATCGCCTGGTCGATGACGGTGCGGGACGTGAGCGCGGTATGCAGGTCGTCGGCGAACTCCTGGGCGTCGCCGATCCGTTGCGCCAGCGCGATCGCACCGGTGGCCTGGGCTGCCAGCCCTCGCAGGTAGGGCATATCGACATGCGTGTGGCCGTGCGGCCGGGCGAAGTACAGGTTCAGGGCGCCGGCCGTGTGCGTGTGGGCGGCGATCGGCAGTGAGACGGAGGAGCGGGTGCCGCACGCCACGGCGTAGGCCGGATAGTCGCCCCACGACCGCTCGTCCGCCATGTCGGCGACGATCACTTCTTCACCGGAGCGCAGGGACCGGAGGCACGGGCCGTCATCCTGGCCGTACTGTTTCTCATCCAACTTCTTGGCGGTCGCGCCGGCGCCGGCCACCGTAAGGGGCCGGCCTTGACGCTGCAGCGTGATGCCGCACCCGTCGGCCGCCGGGCTGCGTCGCAGGGCACGGTCGACGAGGGCGTGCAGGAACTCATCGACGCCATCGGCTTCCAACAGCAGCGACGTCAGATCACCGACGTCTGTGGTGGGCCCGTCATCCATGGTCGTTCCACTTCCGGACCACCGGGTCCGCGATCGGCGACCCGAGGGAACAGCTCCAGCGGTTCATACCCGCCCGGCCCCCGGGAGGAGAGGCGACGAGGGCGGCTCTTCCAGTGTGGCACCTTCGGTGCGCGCGGCCCTCGTCCGCGCGGAGCCGGTCCGGCGCAGTGCGCGCTGCGCCCGACGGCGTACGGCGCCCGGGGGAGCCGGCCGCAGCGAGCCGAGGGGTTCCCCGCTTGCCCGCCTGCCCGCCCGAGGCGGCGGGTTTCCGGTGACCGGAAGCGCCGCGCTCAGCGGGCGTCGTCCTGCTTTCCGGCCGGGGCGGGGGCCGGGGCCGGGGCATGGGCTGCTGACGGGATGGCTGCTGCGGCGGCGCGGTGGATCTCCGCGTTGATGCGCTGGGCCTCCTCGAGCTGGTCCTCGAGGATGACGATGCGGCAGGCGGCCTCGACCGGCATGCCCTGATCGACCAGTTCGCGGGCGCGGGCGGCGACGCGCAGTTGGTAGCGGGAGTACCGGCGGTGCCCGCCCGGCGAGCGGAGCGGGGTGATGAGGCGCGCCTCACCGATGGCGCGGAGAAAGCCGGGGGTGGTGCCGAGCATCTCGGCCGCCCGTCCCATGGTGTACGCGGGGTAGTCGTCGTCGTCCAGACGCCCGCTGAGCGGTGTTTCCGCCGTCATCCTCACCTCGTTGTGCACGCGTCGAGGGGCCCTGATGCCGTACGGCACCAGGGCCCCGAAGGAAATTCAACACCATCTGTCGGCCCTACTGCGGTGCCGACCTTCTGTTTCCGCTACCGCCCGGGAGAGGGCGGAAGTGCGGGGATCGCGGCTGCGTGACCGGGGACCACCTTCCATTCCGGGGTCTTGCGGTACCCGGGCCGAGTCCTTCTGCCCGGGCGATCCTGATGGCGTCTGCTTCCTCCCGTTCTTCCGCTGGACCAACCACTTTTCGGTCCCGTACCGCTGCTGCTCGTACTGCACGTACTGCTCATGGCCGCGGGCGGTACGGACCGGTGCTGCGAACTACTGGTGTTGCTGTCGGCGGCCCCTCGATCCACGGGCCGCCCGGTGCGGTTGTCAGTCCCGTCGCCATCCTGCGAAAACCCGGCTCCGGAACTCCACAACCGCACCGACCTGCGACTTCATGTACTGCTACCCACCAGTTCGTCTCTGGTGGGCCTCGTTGACCTCGTCTACGACAGAAACCTTAACCACGTGACCACGCAATGTCTACTCCCGCCAGCATAGATTTCCCCGGTCGGCGGAGGTGGTCCGATGCCCGCACACGCGATGAGGGCCCGACCGGCGTGTGCCGGTCGGGCCCTCATGGATGTTCTGATCTCGGCTTTCGCCCGTCCCGTGGTTACACGGGCGCGTGTGCGCCGAGCAGCGCCGACGCCTTCTCGAGCGGAGTGACGACGCCCACGGGCGCGGCCTCGGGGACGGCGCGGACCGTGAACCCGAGACTGGCCATGGCCCTGGTGACCTCAGCGGCGGTGAAGTCGCGGCGGTCCTGCCGGGTGATGATCGCGCCCACCTGCTTGACGGGGTAGTGGCGGCGGCCGACGATCACGGACTCACCCGTGACCGGTTCGGGCTTGACGCCCTTCATGGACTCCAGCACCCCGCTCCGGGTCAGGTCGAACGGGAAACGGGCGATGATGCAGCGCATGGTGCCTCACAGGGAGAGGGAGAGAGGTCCAACCGGGGGGATCAGTGCGAGAGTGCGGGGCGAGGTGAACGGTCCGCTGTCGCCGACGATGTCCCGCAGGCGGACCCGGTCCGTGTAAGCGGAGCTGGAGCGGACATCGATGAGCTGGGCCTGAGTGATCAGGCGCGTGCACTGGCCGTCCTCGTCACAGACAAGCAGGTGACCGGAGCGGGCACTGGCCATGACGGACAGCGCCACCTCCACGGTCATGGCGTCCCAGACCTGCGGTGCGGGCGCGTCCACGGCGTCGCCGCCCCTCGTGCCGGTGGTGGAATCCATCGGGCACGGCTGCGTCCGGACCAGTGTCAAAGGTGTCTCCTGTGGGAGTGGGTCAGCGTCCTGCCCGGAGTTCCGGGTGGGTCTAGGCAGCCGCGTCGAAGACGGACTGTCGCTGAGTCGGACGGTGCGCCGCCTGACCGGTGCGGCGGTCCCTGGCGGTACGGCTGCGCCGGCCGCGGGAGGAGGAGGCGCTGCGCTTGGGGCGCTCGGCCACCGGTGCCGTGATGACGACCGGGATGCCGGACGGGGCCTGCGCGCCGGTGATGCGGCTCAGTTCGGCCTCGCCCGAGTGGACCTGGGTGGTCTGCGGGCGGATTCCGGCGTCCGACATGAGCCGGACCATGTCGCGGCGCTGACCGGGCGTGACCAGCGTGACGACGAGACCGGACTCGCCGGCGCGGGCTGTGCGACCGCCCCGGTGGAGGTAGTCCTTGTGATCGCTGGGCGGGTCCACGTTGACCACCAGGCCGAGGTCGTCGACGTGGATGCCGCGTGCCGCGACGTTGGTCGCCACCAGCACCGTCACATGCCCCGTCTTGAACTGGGCCAGGGTCCGGGTGCGCTGCGGCTGCGACTTTCCGCCGTGCAGCGCGGCGGCCCGTACACCGCTGTTCAGCAGGTGGGTGGTGAGCCTGTCCACGGAGTGCTTGGTGTCCAGGAACATGATCACCCGGC
Source organism: Streptomyces sp. NPDC006368 (assembly GCF_040612535.1). NCBI lineage: Bacteria > Bacillati > Actinomycetota > Actinomycetes > Kitasatosporales > Streptomycetaceae > Streptomyces > Streptomyces sp. NPDC006368. Next base: position 161,738 of record NZ_JBEXQK010000002.1, on the reverse strand, counting down.
CCTCCCGCGCCGCGATCTCGGTCGTCGCCTGGTGCTTGTCCGCGCTGTGCACGTGGAGCACGTGGTGTTCCATCGTGGTGACCGCGCCCGCGGACGGGTCGACGGAGTGGACGACGGCGTCGGACAGGTAACGGCGGACCAGGAGGTCGACGTTGCGGTCCAGGGTGGCCGAGAACAGCATCCGCTGCCCACCCGGACGCACCTGGTCGAGCAGTGCGGTGACCTGCGGCATGAAGCCCATGTCGGCCATCTGGTCGGCCTCGTCCAGGACGGTGATGTCCACCTGGTCCAGGCGGCAGTCGCCCCGCTCGATGAGGTCCTTCAGCCTGCCCGGCGTCGCGACGACGACCTCCGCGCCGGCCCGCAGCGCGCCGGCCTGCTTGCCGATCGACATCCCGCCGACCACCGTGGCCAGCCGCAGCTTCACGGAGCGGGCGTACGGGGTGAGCGCGTCGGTGACCTGCTGCGCGAGCTCCCGGGTGGGTACCAGCACCAGGGCCAGCGGCTGACGGGGCTCGGCGCGCCGGCCGGCGGTACGGGCCAGCAGCGCGAGGCCGAAGGCGAGGGTCTTGCCGGACCCGGTGCGCCCGCGGCCGAGTACGTCACGACCCGCGAGGGAGTTCGGCAGGGTCGCGGCCTGGATCGGGAACGGTACGGTCACGCCCTCGGCGACGAGCGCGGCCAGCAACTGGCCGGGCATGTCGAGATCGGCGAACGCCTCGACGGCGGGGAGCGCCGGGGTGACCGTCACCGGCAGGGCGAACTCGCCCTGGAGTGCGGCGGGGCGGCGGGTGTAACCACCCGAACGGCCGGGAGCGCGGGAGCGGCCGGAGGCCGGGGCCCCCGAGCGGCTGCCGCTCTTTCCGTAACCGGAACCCGAACCGGAACCGTAACCGGAGCCGGAAGAGCCGGTGCGGGTACGGGAGTAGCTGTCGTTCGAACGTGTGCGGTTCATGCGGAACCTTCCTCGAAGCGGCACGTATCAAGGAATTCCCGCAGCGATGAGCCGCACAGAGAATCGCGAGAACGAGCCAGAAAAAATGCGAAAGCGGATACGGCCGGCGGATAATTCTCCGCGGGGCGATGCGCTGAAAGGGGTGGCGTGATCCGGGGCGGAGCGGCCGGGTCGTCGAGCAGGGGAAGCCCTGACGGGTCCGCGTCCGGAGCCTGAGGCCGGCGATCCGCCGTGCGGTGGGATCGCGGGGCCCCCGGAATCATTCCGGCGGTCGGATCACCACGGCGGACGAGTGGCTGCGTCCTGAAATGCAACGAGCCGGGGCCCGCACCCCAAGGTGCGGGCCCCAGCTGCGAAACTGCGTGCGTCAGCGTCAGGCGGGAACGATGTTCTCGGCCGTCGGGCCCTTCTGGCCCTGCGCGATGTCAAAGCTCACCTTCTGGCCTTCCTGCAGCTCGCGGAAGCCCTGGGCGGCAATGTTCGAGTAGTGGGCGAACACATCGGCGCCGCCACCGTCCTGCTCGATGAAGCCGAAGCCCTTTTCCGCGTTGAACCACTTCACGGTGCCAGTAGTCATGTCAAATCTCCTTCGGGGCAGTGCCCGGAGCCCGCACTGTGCGGACTCCGCGTCGCCGCGATGATCGCCCCATCCGGAAATGACCGGAAATACGAAAGAACTCCCATCGGCGCGAGGCCGGTGGGGGCACTTGTAAGTTTTGGGAACCACAACTGCAACTGAGATAGACAGTAGCACGGCGAGATCCGCTCTGCACAGCCAATGATTGCGCTCCGCTTGTTGTGCCAGAAATACTCATCGCGCGTTGCGCCCATTTCTTACTTCACGGCCACAGATATTGGTTCGCCCGGAGTGGACGTTCCACGAACGGTCCCGGATGTCCGGCGGGCCACGTGGCCCCACAGAGCAAGGGGGGCTTGGGTGCGGCGGGCCGACGGTCGCGGTCGTGAAGGGACCGGTTCGGGAGGGCCGCCGACATCCGGTCGGCGCGCGGGAGGGTTCGTCCCCGAAGCGCCGCATCGTGAGCCGGATGCCGGCGTGGTGTCCGGGCTCCTCTGTCCACGGTCCGCACGAGAGGCGCCCGACACGGCACGGGCCCCTCGGCGCCGCCCGGTCGCCGGAGGATCGTCGGTGTCATATTGAAGTATTTTCATATTTTCAATGATGCATATGGTGGGTTTGTTGAAAACACCCTGAGGGATCCTGGCTTGACGCAGGTGTCTACGTAATATGCCGCCGACAGGAATGGTGAATTCCGGACGTCCGGAATTCCCCCAACCCGCCACCAGCCCCCCAGGAGTTGGCTTCTCGATGACGCTGAATATCCATGACACGCTCCAATGGCGCAGAACGTCGGCCTGGATGGCGGCGGCACTTGCCATTCTGATCGCCGCCGCCGTTGTGGCGGTGACGCCGACACGGGCGAACGCGATCGCCCAGCCCGTACCTCTGGGCACTGCCGAGAGTTTCGCGGTTCTGGCCGGTGAGTCGGTCACCAACACCGGACCCACGGTCATCAACGGCGATGTCGGGGTGCACCCGGGGACGTCCATCACCGGATTCCCGCCCGGACAGGTGAACGGAACCATCCATGTCGCGGACGCCCTGGCCGCTCAGGCCAAGAGCGACTTGGTCGCGGCGTACAACAACGCGGCCGGACAGCCCTCGGACGCCACGCTTCCCCCGGACGCCGGCGGTCTGACGCTGACCCCGGGTGTCTACACGGCGCCGACCACCCTCGGCATCACGGGCACGCTCACCCTGAACGCCGAGAACAACCCGGACTCCGTCTGGGTGTTCCAGGTCGGTTCGGGCCTGACGACTGCTTCCGCCAGCAATGTGAGCCTCATCAACGGCGCCTCGCCGTGCAATGTGTTCTGGCAGGTCGGCAGCTCGGCCACCCTGGGCACCGACTCCGACTTCGTGGGCACGATCATGGCCATGACGTCGATCACCGCCACGACGGGGGCGGACATCGTCGGCCGGGCACTGGCCCGTAACGGATCCGTGACGCTGGACACCAACACGATCACACGGCCCGAGTGCGCCGGCGCCACCACGGGCGGGACCAACGGCACCACGGCCGGGACCAACGGCACCACGGCCGGAACGAACGGCACCACGGCCGGAACGAACGGCACCACGGGTGGGACGAACGGAACCACGGGCAGCGTGATCGCCGGCACCACGGGTGGGACGAACGGGACCACGGGCAGCGTGATCGCCGGCACCACGGGTGGGACGAACGGGACCACGGGCGGCGTGATCGCCGGCATCACGGGCGGGACGAACGGGGGTACCGCGACCGGCGGTACTCCGGGAGGCGTTCTCGGCGGGACGACGGGTGGCACCACGGGCGCGACGATCGGTGGCGTCCACGGTGGCGCGACGGGCGGAGGCGGCCAGAAGCCCCCGGGTAAGCCGGGTAAGCCGGGCAAGCCGGGCAAGCCCGAGAAGCCCGAGAAGCCCGGTAAGCCGGGCAAGCCCGGCGAGGCCGATCACGACAAGCCCGGTAAGCCGGCCACGACCACGACGTAAGCCCGCTCACGCAGGCGCACGTACGAGTGAGACGCGTGGCGCGCGACGGATCGTCATCCATTCCAGCGCGCGCCACGCGCGGACCGGAAGAAGCGAAATGAACAGTTGGGACGGAAGGCCGGGTGGGTTCGTGGTCGGCGGTGTCGGACAGGCGGAATCCAGGAAAACGGAACACTCCGACGCCGGTACGGCCGAGAGTGGCCACGGTGGTGATTCCCCTGCCTCCCACAGCGGCACGGGACAACCCCACCGCTCACTGAAGGCGGCCACAGCGGCGGTCGTGGTCCTCTGCCTGGCAGTCACGCTCATTCACGCGGCGCTGGTCTTCCTGCACGTGGCGCCGGCGAATCCCCTCTCGCAGCGGTACGGCCGGCAGATCGACGCATGGGTGTTTCCGCTGTTCGAGCAGAATTGGCGGCTCTTCGCTCCGGACCCGGAGTCGACCAACCGGCACATCTCGGCGAGGACCATGCGGACCGCCCCGGACGGCACCGCGCAGGTGAGCGGCTGGTTCGACCTGAGCGGCGTGGACCGCTCCGCGACCGAGCACAACCCCTTCCCGAGCCATACGACACAGAACATGCTGCGCCGGGCCTGGACCTCCTACCTGGAAACGCTCGGCGGCGACGACCGGCCGCGCTCGGAGCGGGCCGTGCTGATCCAGCAGTACCTCCGCAACATCGCGGTGGATCGCGTCGCGGATCACCGTGGTGGCGTATTCGACTCCATCCAACTGCGCGTCATCACCGTGCCCGCCGCCGCGCCCGGCCCGCCGGGGAGCAACCGCCCGGCCACAGCCCCGTCCGCGTCCGTGAACACCCGTTACCTGCCCTGGTGGAAGGTGGCCCCGCATGGCACCGACTGAGCAGACCCCGACCACGACGCCCGCGCCGTCCGCGTGCGACACCGAGCGTGCGGGCGCGCGCACCGCGGCACAGCGAGCACTGGACGGTATCGCCGCGTTCTTCACCCTCCTGACCGAGCGGCCCATCTCCCTGTACGCGGCGGCGGTACTGCGCATCGGGTACGGCCTGCTCTACCTCGCCTTCCTGGTACGGGAATTCCCGCACCGTGACGAGATCTGGGGGCCCGGCTCACCGTGGACACCCACGCTGGCGAGGCAGCTGTTCGAACAGACGGGATGGGGCAGCATCCTGACCCTGTCCGACAGCCGCGCGTACTTCGAGGTCTGCTACGCGCTGGGCGTCGTCACGTGCGCGCTGTTCATGCTGGGCTGGCGCACCCGGGCCGTGTCCGTCCTGTTCGCCGTCGTGGTGGCGTCGTTCCACGCCAGGGCCATCCTCATGACGGACGGCGGGGACAACCTCATGCTCCTCATGGCCGTCTACCTCGTCTTCACCGCATGCGGCCGGCGCTGGTCCCTCGACGCGCGCAGGACCAGGCTCCACAAAGCCGCGGGACGGCAGGTACGCCTTTCCCCGGGCGCCGGGGGCGAACTCCGGCGCCATCTGCGCGACGCCCGCCTGACCGTGGTCACCGTCCTGCACAACTGCGGGATGTTCGTCATCGCCGCGCAGGTCTGCTTCCTCTACGGATCCGCGGGCCTGTACAAGGTGCAGGGCGACACCTGGGGCAACGGGACGGCCCTCCACTACGTCCTGAACCTCCACCTGTTCCAGCCCTGGCCCGCCCTGTCGCACATGGTCGACGACCACGATGTCCTCATCGCCGTCGCCTGCTACCTGACGGTGCTGTTGCAGGTCGCCTTCCCGTTCGTCCTGTTCGGCCGGCTCAAGTACCCCGTCCTGTGCATGATGTTGGGGATGCACGTGGGTATCGCGGTACTGATGGGCCTGCCGCTGTTCTCCGCCGCGATGATCGTCGCGGACGCGGTCTTCCTGCCGGACCGCTTCTACCGGTCTTTGGGACGGCTGTGGCAACGCGCGGTCCACGGCACCGGCACCGGTGAAGGGGGAGCACCGCCCCGCCCGGAAGCCGGGCTGGTCCCGGCCCAGCCCGGCCCGGCCGGTTGATCACCGGCCGGGCCGGGGAGCTTTTCCGGCGAAGCCGGTGCCGCCGAGGCGTCGGGCGCTCGCCCTGCTACGGGCGAGGTGGCCGTCCGGCGCCGGTGGTGGTGGACCGTGACCGCGCCCAACCGCGGACCCCACAGGGGCAGCGGCGCGCAGGCGAAGGGCGCTAGCAGGTCACGAGGGTGACTTCCGTGGCCTTGACGCTGGTGAAGATGGGTGTGCCGTCGGTGAGGTCCAGGTCTGCCGCGGCTGCCGGGGTGATCTCGGCGACGAGGTCCGGGGCCTCGTCGGAGGTGACCAGGACCCGCATCCGGCTGCCGACGGCCGTGATCTCCCGCACGGTGCCCGGCCAGGTGTTGCGGGGGCTGCCGGTGGGCTTGTCGCGGTGGAGGGAGACGGCCTCGGGGGCGATGATCGCGAGGGCGTCGGTGTCGGCGGGGAGGGGTTCGGCGGCGATGACGGTGGTGCCGTCGGCGAGGGCGAGCCCGTCGGCGGTGGCGGTGCCGGGCCAGGCGTTGCGGCCGAGCATGCGGGCGACCCACGGGGAGCGGGGGTGGCGGGTGACCTCGGCGGGGGTGGCGTCCTGGAGTGCGCGGCCGTCTTCGAGGACGAGGACGCGGTCGGCGAGCGAGACGGCTTCGACCGGGTCATGGGTGACGATCAGGCAGACGCCTCCGAATCCGTCGAGGTGGCGGCGCAGGGTGTGGCGGACGTGGGCGCGGGTGGTCTGGTCGAGGGCGGCGAGCGGTTCGTCGAGGAGCAGCAGGCGGGGGCGGGCGGCGAGCGCGCGGGCGAGGGCGACGCGCTGGGCCTGGCCACCGGAGAGTTGGGCGGGGCGGCGGTGGGCGAGGTGGCCGACGCCGAGGCGGTCGAGCCACTGCTGGGCGGCCGCCCGGGCCTCGGCGCGGGGCACGCCGTGGGTGCGCAGCCCGTACGCGGTGTTGGCGAGGGCGTTCAGGTGCGGGAAGAGGGCGCCGTCCTGCGGGACCCAGGCGACACCGCGCCGGTGGGGAGGGAGGCCGGTGACGTCGGTGCCGCCGAGCCGGAGGTGGGCGTGGGCGCGGTCGGTGAGGGCGAGCAGGGCGCGCAGGAGGGTGGTCTTGCCGGCGCCGTTGGGGCCGACGACGGCGATGGTGGCGCCCGGGTCCGCGTCGAGGACGAGGTCGTTGAAGCCGGTGACCTCGGCGTGCAGGGCCCAGCGGTGGACATCCGCGGGTGCGGGTGCGGGTGCGGGTGCGGGTGCGGGTGCGGGTGGGGCGGGCGTGGTGTCGTCGCGGTCCGGGAGCGGTTCCACGGTCCGCACGCCGCTGCCGGGCGTCGCGGTCCAGCGGCCGCGCAGCGTGATGAGCACGGCCATGGCGATGACGAGCAGCAGCAGGGAGACGGAGGTCGCGGCCTCCGGCCGGTCCTGGAGGAGCAGGTAGACCTGAAGGGGGAGCGTCTGTGTGCTGCCGGGCAGGTTGCCCGCGAAGGTGATGGTGGCGCCGAACTCGCCGAGCGCCCGCGCCCAGGTCAGCGCGGCACCTGCCGCGAGCCCGGGGGCGACCATCGGAAGGGTGACCGTGCGGAACACCCGGAACGGCGAGGCGCCGAGGGAGGCCGCGGTCTCCTCGTACCGCTTGTTCAGGCCGGCGAGCGCGCCCTCCAGGCTGATGACGAGGAAGGGCATGGCGACGAAGGTGGCCGCGACGACCGCGCCGGACGTGTGGAACGGCAGGGTGACGCCGAACCAGTCCTCCAGCCACGGTCCGAGCACCCCGCGGCGCCCGAACGCGAGCAGCAGCGCCACCCCGCCCACGGTCGGCGGCAGCACCATCGGCAGCAGCACCAGTGACCGGACAAGTGTCTTGCCGGGGAAGGAAACCCGGGCGAGCAGCCAGGCCAGCGGGATGCCGAGCAGCACGGACAGGCCCAGCGACCAGAAGGACACGACGAGGGAAAGCCGGAGGGCTTCGACGGACTGCTCGCTGCTCAGATGCGCGCCCAGTTCACCCCACGACGTACGGCCGAGGATCCCGATCAGCGGCAGCAGCAGAAACGCGACCGCCAGCAGCCCGGGCAGCGCCAGGGCGACGGGCATGCCGCGGCGGCGCGGGCCCAGGCGTCTCATGGTGAGTCCTGCGGGTTCGGGCGCGAGGGCTGTCCGGTCCCCCGAGCGGACGGCCCCTGTGCGGCATGGGGAGGTGTCATGGCTTCTGGAAGCCCGCGTCCTGGAGGATCTTCTGTCCCTCGGGGCCGGCCAGCCAGGCGACGAACGCCGTCGCGGCCTCCGCGTTCCTGGAGTCCTTCAGCGCGGCGGCCGGGTACTCGGCGATGGCGTTCTGCGCGTCCGGGATGGCGACCGCGTCGACCTTGTCCGGCGCGCTACGAGCATCCGTCTTGTAAACGAGGCCGGCGTCGGCCTCGCCGAGCTCGACCTTGCTGAGGACGGCGCGGACGTTCGGCTCCTGGGAGACCGGCTTCACGGTGATCTGCTGCGCGTCCAGGATCTTCTCGCTGTACTTGCCGGCCGGCACCTCGGGCGCGGCCAGGACGACCTTCAGCCTCGGGTCGCCGAGGTCCTTCAGCTCATCGATCTTCTTGGGGTTGCCCTCGACGGTGGCGATGACCAGGCGGTTCTTCGCGATGACGGTCGGGGTGCCGGTCTCGCCCTTCACGCCGTCCATGCTCTTGGTGTCGGCGGTGACCAGCGCGTCGGCGGGAGCGCCCTGCTTGACCTGCGCGACGAGTTCCTGGGAGCCGGCGAAGGAGAAGGTGATCTTCGTGCCGGGGTGGGACTTCTCGTACGCGGCGCCCGCGGTCCTGAAGACGTTGGTCAGGGAAGCGGCGGCCAGCACGGTCAGCTCCGCCCCGGGCGCGGAGTCGGCGCCGCCTTGGGGAGAGGCGCCGGCGTCCTTCTCACCGTCGCTGTCGCCGCAGGCGGCGAGCGGTACGAGGAGCGCGGTGATGAGGAGCGCGGCAGCGGCACGGCGTCGGGCAAGGGGCTGGGCCATGAGGGTCGACTCCTGGTGTGACGTGCGCGCGGGCGGGCTGCGCCGCCCCGGGCGGTGGGTGGACGAGCCGCGCCGGGACGGCGACGCCGCTGACCGAGAACTTCCGGGCGATCAGATGCGGTCGATGTGCACGCTGGTGGACTTCACGCGGGCGGTGGCCTGCATGCCGACCTCCAGCCCCAGTTCCTCGACGGCCTCGCGGGTGAGCAGGGAGACGAGTCGGTGCGGCCCGGCCTGGATCTCGACCTGGGCCGCAACATCGCCGAGCTTGACCGCGGTGACGATGCCCGGGAAGGCGTTACGGGCCGTGGTGTAGGAGCTGTCGTCGTCTCCCTGGCCGCCCTGGGCGACCTGGGCGACCTCGATGGAGAACGCGGCCAGGTCCCGGCCGTCGATGAGGCGGCGGCCTGCTTCGTCGCGGTGGGTCGCGACCCGGCCGGCGTCCGCCCAGCGGCGCGCGGTGTCGGGGCTGACGCCCAGCAACCGCGCGGCCTGGCCAATTGTGTAGGACTGCATGTGCGTCACGCTAGGGCTGTTCTCCTTACATCTGCAATTCTTTGAGGCTTTCTCCATGGCAGATGAGAGGTGCTTCGGATGAAGCGCCAAGGGTGGCGCGTGCGAATGAGAACCGGGGAGCCGGATGGCGCCTCCTGCCCTTCGCCATGTCGAGCGCCGGGGCCTCCTGGTGGTTGCGAGGCGGCTTCCGCCGGCTTTCGGGAGTCTCGGTACAGTGATCACGGCGCGACAGACAAACCCTCGCAATTCGCCTCTCGTGGAGCGTTCGTCATGAGCATGAGCATTCGGAACCGGATTCCCGGCACCGTCGTGTCCGTCACGCCGGGGGAGGTCATGGCCACCGTCAAGGTGCGGCTCGACGGTGGCCAGGAAGTCACCGCCGCCATCACCGTGGACGCGGTCGGGGACCTGGGCCTCGGCGAGGGTTCGGTCGTACGCGTCCTCGTCAAGTCCACGGAGGTGTCCCTGGCCACCGGCCCGGTGCAGGGCCTGAGCATCCGCAACCAGCTCCCCGGCACCGTCACGGACATCGTCACAGGCGGCGCCATGGCGGGCATCAAGGTCGACATGCAGGGCGCCGAGCTGACCGCGGCGATCACCAGGGAAGCCGTCGATGATCTGGGCCTGAGCACCGGCGACTCCGTCGTCGCTCTCATCAAGTCGACCGAGATTTCCCTCGCCACGGCCTGACCGGCCCGGCCCGCTGGTTCCACCCTGTGGCGGCAGCAGCACGGCCCACGGGCCGCCCCGCACATGGCGGACCGCGCAGACGCAGCGCGCCCCGCACCGGTGGAGCGGAGAGGCGGCTGATCGAGAGCCGGGCAGCGCCGCGGGTGACGCCTTCTCACCGGTCCTGCCCGTCCTCCGGGCGGGCTGCGGCGTTTGGCCGGGCGGGTGGCTCAGCGGGTGCGGGTGGCGGGGGTCCGTGGCGCGGCCGAGGGCGTCGTCCCCGGAGCCGCCGAGCGGCCGGGTGCGGACGTACGCGGCGGTGATCTCCGCCCAGCGCGCTGCCTGTGCCGGGGTGAGCGTGCCGCGCAACGCGGCCCGCTTGAGCAGGTTGGTCCCGGCGCCTGTGGTGGGGGTCCGGGCCTCGCCCGTGTAGTGGTCGTCGATCACGGCGGCGAGCTCGTGGTCCGTCATGACCGAGGAGACGCGGGCGGCGGTCTTGTTCACGTTGCGGTAGGACCCCGGGGGCTGGAAGGGCGGCTCGGTACGGGTGGCGTCGGTCCGGGCGGCGGAGGCGATGTACGCCTCGTTGACGGCGAGGACCGTCTCGCGGGCGTTGAGCAGGTGGCGCGGTACCGCGAGGATCCGGTCGAAGACAATGCGGGTGCCGCCCCGGGACGTGGTCGTCCCGGGTCGTACCGAGGCTCAGCGCTCGGTCGTGCGTGGTTGCGGGTGCCGGCCGAGGAGCTCGGCCAGGCCCCGGCGGGTCGCCGCCAGCACGACGCGGTCGTCGGGCTTGAGGACGTAGCCCGGGTGGAGGTCCCAGACCAGGCCGGTGGGGTGCTGCTCGCCGTCGGCGGAACGCGGCGTCGCGAGGTCGCGGCGCCGGTCGGCGGGGGCGGCGGTGTCGAGGGCGAGGACGCGCCAGGCGCCGGGCCGGAAGGTCTCCTCGATGGTGCGGCCCTCCAGTTGCGGGTGGCCGGCGACCACGAGGGCGGCGAAGACCAGCACCTTGCGCTCGACCGGTATGGCGCCGAGGATCTGGCGGCCCATCATCGCTCCGGCGAAGGCCGGAGCGGCCAGATGGGAGACGCTGCGGCTGCGGGTGAGCGCGTCGGGGTGGGCGGCGCGCAAGGTCCGGTAGACGGCGGTGGCGAAGTCGTCGTCGTACAGCCGTAGCGCCACGCGCAGGTCCGCCTTGACCGTACGGGCGTAGAGGGCGGCCTCCAGGTTGGTGGTGTCGGAGCTGGTGAGGGCGAGCAGAGCATGCGCCCGGTGGATCTTGGCCGCCTCCAGGACGCCCTCCTGGGTGACGTCACCGATCACGGTCGGCACACGCAGGCGCCGGGCCAGGGCCACACCGCGGGCCTCGGGGTCCTCCTCCACGCACACGACGGGGATGTCGAGGCCGCGCAACTGCGCCAGGACGCGGGTGCCGATCTTGCCGAGTCCGAGCAGGACGACGTGACCGGACAGCCCGCGCGGGGGGCGGCGCAGGGCGGACGCGCTGCGGAACGCGCCCAGCGCCTCGAGCGCGCCCGCCACCAGGAGGGGCAGCAGCGCGAGGCCCACCAGCCCGGACAGCAGTTGGAGTACTTGGCGTGCCGTGCTCTCCCCGACGGCGGGGTCGTTGATGGAGAACAGGTCGAGCAGCGTGACGTAGGCGGCGTGGAGCGGATGATCACCCGTGATCAACCAGGAGGCCACGGCCAGGGCGAACACGGCCAGGGCGGTGACGGCGACGGCCCAGCGCAGGCGGCGGGAGAAGATCTCGGAGAGGGGCAGGCCCCGGCCGGCCAGGCGTCCGGGCGGCAGCGCCGGGCCGGTGTGGGTCACGGCTTCGAGGACGATCGTGCCCCGGCCGGTGGCGGCGGTCACCGTGCGCGGATCGGGAAGCAGCCGTGGGCCGGCCGTTCCGCTGCTGTCCGAGCCCTCCTCACCGGCCGGGTCGCTGACGGTCGCGGAGAGCAGAGCGAGGGTGCACAGCCCGGGGTCGGCGACCTCCCCGCGCCCGGGCGGCGTACGCTCCACGGCGCGCAGCAGCAGCCCGTCGGCGTGGACGACCTTGCTCGTGCCCGCGACCGCGGTGGCGGCCAGGGCCGGCGCCGCCGTGTCGGCGTCGGAGAGCACGGTCGTGGACGCGTCGACAGCGGCTGGGTCCAGATCCGGCAGGGCCACGAGAGCGGCCTGATCGAGGAGCTGCTCCAGGTGCTGTCCGAGCTTGCGGTTGTAGAGCCGGATCACCAACCGCAGTCCCGGGTTGAGGCGGCGTGCCGCGAGCGCGGCGCGGATGTTCCTCTCGTCGTCGTCGTAGACGAGAGCCAGAGCGGCTGCCCGTGCCACGCCCGCCGACTCCAGCAGCGCTTCTGTGGGCTCGTCGGCCTCCACCACGGACGGATCCGCCGCGGGCGCGGGCGGCGCACCGGTCATGGCCGCTGACACCCGCCCCAGCAGCGTGGAGGCCCGGCCTTGCCCCGGCACGGAGAGGCGCGGCCCGACGGCCGGTCCGCTGCCGGGGCGCACGAGCGTGACGCGTTCGCGGTAGACGTCGCGAAGCTCCGCCGCCAGCCGGTGGGCCAGTGCGTCGTCGCCGCAGACGATCATGTGTCCGGCGGATCCGTCGGAGAAGCGCTGATCAGGAAGTGGAGGCACCCGCGTAGCGTGCCTCGCCCCACCCTCCGACCGCACGGAAATCACCGCGGCTGTGGCCGGCATGCGGACATGGGTGTCCGATGAACGGATCTTGGCTCACTAATAACGGTCTGGTTTCGTTCGCTGGCACTTTCGAATATTACTCATGGTTATGTGATTTGGATCACTAAAGATCCCGTAAAGAACGTGGTAGAACTACGCAACTCCGCAGGTGGCACCACCCCCCGCCGCCATGTGGAGCGCCGGCACATGCGTCGGCTGCACGACCAGGGTGATCACGTTCCGAAGTCCACGGACCGGTACCCAGGGTCGCCGATCGGACAACGGCGTTCGCTCAAAGACCGCACATCAACCGGCAGCACTCCTCCCGTGCCCGGTCCTGCGCCATCGAGGTAGCCACAGTGTCACTCGACTCCATCACCCAGTCCGTCGACGAAGCCGTCAGCGGATTCTTCGAACCCATAGCCACCTGGCTCGGAGAAGTCGTCTTCTACTCCGTGCCCGTCGGCGGTACGGACCTGCCCCTCATCGTCGCCTGGCTCGTCGTCGCCGGTCTGGTCTTCACCGGCTGGTTCGGGTTCGTCCAGGTCCGCAAATTCAAACTGGCCCTCGATGTGGTGCGTGGGAAGTACGACGAGAAGGGGTCGGCCGGCGAGGTCAACCACTTCCAGGCCCTGACCGCCGCCGTGTCCGGCACGGTCGGCCTCGGCAACATCGCCGGTGTGGCCGTCGCCGTCTCCATCGGCGGCCCCGGCGCCACCTTCTGGATGATCCTGTGCGGCCTGCTCGGCATGGCCACCAAGTTCGTCGAGGTCACCCTCGGTGTGAAGTACCGCGAGGTGCACGCCGACGGCACCGTCTCCGGCGGCCCGATGCACTACCTGCCCAAGGGCCTCGCCGACCGCTTCGGCAAGAACGGCAAGACCCTCGGCAAGGTCCTCGCGGTCCTCGCCTCCTTCTTCGTCCTGTTCTTCGGCCTCTTCGGCGGCAACCTCTTCCAGGTCAACCAGTCCTACGCGCAGCTGGTCTCCGTCACCGGCGGCGAGGACGGCCTGATGGGCTCCTCCGCGGGCGCCCTGTTCTTCGGCATCCTCATCGCCGCGCTCGTTGGCATCGTGCTGCTGGGCGGTATCCGCTCCATCGCCAACGTGACCAGCAGGCTTGTCCCCGCCATGGCCGGCATCTACATCGCGGCCTGCCTGGTCGTCATCCTGGTCCACGTCTCCGCCGTCCCGGCCGCGATCGTCACCATCATCGAGGGCGCCTTCAACCCGCAGGGTGTCGCCGGTGGTGTGCTCGGCGCGCTGATCATCGGTTTCAAGCGGGCCGCGTTCTCCAACGAGGCCGGTCTCGGCTCGGCACCGATCGCCCACTCGGCGGTCAAGACCAAGCACCCCGCCAGCGAGGGTCTGGTCGCCCTGCTGGAGCCGTTCATCGACACCGTCGTCATCTGCACGATGACCGCGCTGACCATCGTCATCGCCAACCCCGCCAGCTGGGCCGAGGCCCGCAAGGGCGAGTCGATCGGCGGCGTCACGATCACCTCCGACGCCTTCGCGACGGTGCTGCCCTGGTTCCCGTACATCCTCACCGTCGCGGTGCTGCTGTTCGCCATCTCCACCGTGCTGACCTGGGGCTACTACGGCCTGAAGGCGTGGACGCACCTCTTCGGCCGCAGCAGGGCCAGCGAGCTGACGTACAAGGTCGTCTACACGCTCTTCGCGATCGCCGGCTCGCTGCTGACGCTGCAGACCCTGATCGACATGGCCGACGCCGTGCTGTTCATGCTCGCCGTCATCAACATCATCGGCCTCTACCTCCTGGCCCCGGTCGTCAAGCGCGAACTGAACTCCTTCCTGGAGTTCGTCCGTGCCCGCAACGCCGGTGAGATCACCGAGAACGACGAGTCGGACGAGTCCGACGAAGACCAGGAGCCGGTGAAGACCACCGTCTGACCGCCCCCGCGGCCCGGCTCCCGGGGACCCCCCGCCGAAGGTGGGGGAGGGGCCCGTACACACCTCGCGCCTTGGTGTGGACGGGCCCGTCCCCATGCCCCCGGATCCCCGTTTCAGCAGGTGAAAAGGGGTATGGCGGCATCGTGGACAGGCGGTTAGGGTGCAGGCAACGCGTCAATGACCCCGCCTGAGGTGGCTGCATCGGACGCGCGGTGTGCCGGGAAGTCTGGTCGGCGTCCCAGAGGCCGTATGCCCTCATGTCGATGCCCCGGAGGTTCCCCTGATGGCCGCCACCCCACGCGAGCGTTCCCCCTTCCTCGGCCTTCTGCCACTGCCCGAGCGCAACGCGGTGGCCCAGGCCCTGAGGACGGAGACGGTCGGCGGACTGGTGCTCCTCGCAGCCGCCGTCGTGGCCCTGGTGTGGGCCAACACCCCGTGGAGCGGGGCCTACGAGCAGATACGCGACTTCCACTTCGGCATACCGGCGCTGGGCCTGGACCTCTCGGTGGAGCACTGGACCGCCGACGGACTGCTCGGCATCTTCTTCCTGGTCGCGGGCATCGAGCTGAAACGCGAGCTGGTCGTCGGCGAGCTGCGCACCCCCGCGACCGCGGCCCTGCCGGTCATCGCGGCCCTGTGCGGCATGGTCGTGCCCGCAGCCCTGTACGCCGCCACGGTCACGGCCGGCGGAGGCAGCCTGGACGGCTGGGCCGTACCGATGGCCACCGACATCGCCTTCGCACTCGCCGTCCTCGCGGTCCTCAGCACCCACCTGCCCGCCGCGCTCCGCGCCTTCCTGCTCACCCTCGCCGTCGTCGACGACCTCGGCGCGATCCTCATCATCGCGATCTTCTTCACCAGCGACCTGAACTTCGCCGCGCTCGGCGGCGCTTTCGCCTGCCTCGCGGTCTTCTACCTCCTCCAGCGGTTCCGCGTGCGCGGCTGGTGGTGGTACGTCCCCCTCGGCGTCGTCACCTGGGCGCTGATGTACAACAGCGGCGTCCACGCCACCGTCGCCGGCGTCGCCATGGGCCTGATCCTGCGCACCACCCGCGACAAGGGCGAGACCGCCTCCCCCGCCGAACGCACGTCCCACCTGCTCCACCCGTTCTCCGCGGGAGTGGTGGTGCCCCTGTTCGCCCTCTTCGCCGCCGGAGTCGGCGTCTCGGTCGCGTCTCTGGGCGAGGTCTTCACCCAGCCCGAGCCGCTCGGCGTGGTCCTCGGTCTGGTCGTGGGCAAGACGCTGGGCATCTTCGCCGGTACCTACCTGGCCGCCCGCTTCACCCGCGCCCGGCTCAACCCGGACCTGGCCTGGGCGGACGTCTTCGCGCTCGCGGTCCTCGCCGGCATCGGCTTCACCGTCGCCCTGCTCATCGGCGAACTCGCCTTCCCCGACCCGGCCGCGGCCGAGCACGTCAAAGCCGCGGTGCTGATCGGCTCGCTCATCGCCGCCGCCCTGGCCGCCCTTCTGATCAAGCGGCGCAACGGCGTCTACCGCCGCTTGTACGAGGAGGAGACCCGCGACGACGACCACGACGGCATCCCCGACATCTACCAGCGAACCGGGGCCGCCGAACGCTGACGTCACCGTCGTTGCTGCGGAAGCGGTTATTGCTCGCGGTGCCGCAAGAGCGCTACACCGAGGGGCGGGTGGGCGCCCCGCGCGACGAGACCGGGCCGGCCGACGTCACACCAACCCGTGACCGGGAGGCTCTGCGGCTGGTGGCCGTCGCGGGGCTGACCGTGGCGGGCGCGGGTCCGTGGGGCCGGCCATCGGGGCGGTGGCAGTGTGTGCTGTTGCACTGATCCACCGGCGCCGTGCGATGGGGATGCTCGAAATCCTCCCCGTACCGTTTGGTGACGGCGGGCAGCGATGACTTGGGCGCTACAGCAATTGATTACGTTCGCCTCGCTGGGGTCGCCATGAAGGTTGGACCGGGCTCCCGAGCTGGGTTGGTATTCGCCGTTGGCAGTAGCGCCTTGACCCGTTCCCTCAGTTCCTCGGCCCGACCCAGCGCCGAGTGAACCCGATCCCACCATGTTGTCGGTCCTGCGGGTACAGCCCGCCGAGCGCTGCCCGCCCGCGCTCCGCGCACCCATGCCCAGCAGACCACCACGACCGATAACACGAGGTGTGACGACCATGACCGCCTTCACCAATCCGTTCCGTCGACCACGTCGCCACGCGTTCGCCGCCATGGGCGCCTTCGCCGCGGGAGCCCTGCTCCTCGCTGCCTGCGGCGCAGGTTCCACCGGTGACACCGCCACGGGAGGCGACGACCACAAGGACGCCCCCGCCATACGCAGCCACATCCACGGGGTGGGCGTCGACCCGGCCGACGGTCGGCTCTACGCGGCCACCCATGAACCGCGGCAGCGACCGGCCCATGAACCTTGGACTGATCAAGAGCACCGATGCCGGGAAGTCCTGGCAGACCACGTCGCTCAAGGGTGAGGCCGACTTCCATGCCCTGGAGCACGCGAAGGGCACCGACGTACGCCGCCAGCAGGCCGCGCCGCGGGTGGCGGTGGAGCAGGAGCGACTGTCCACCCCCTGATCCCGCGTTCGCGCGGCGCTGACGAGCTGGCTCTCCGGGGATGTGACCCGCCGCTGGGCGGCACCGGGGGTGCGGACCTGGTGCTGCCCGGCCGCGGGGAGACCCCCGTACGCCGTCACCGTCTGTGGACAAGATTCCTCTCCCCTTCCGACATACCCCCGGGTGGTATATCGTCTCAGCCGTCAGAGATACCCCCCGGGGGTATAAATTGGGCGAAGGGCAAGGCAATGTCAACCGTCAATCCACGGCGTTGGTGGGCGCTCCTCGTGCTGGCCGCCGCCCAGTTCATGGTGATCATGGATACGTCCATCATTGGCGTGGCGCTTCTCGAAATGCAGCGTGACCTGGGCTTCTCCCCCGGTGATCTGCAGTGGGTGTTCAACGCCTACGTCATCGCCTTCGGCGGTCTGCTGCTGCTCGGCGGTCGGCTGTCCGACCTGATCGGGGCTCGCAAGGTGTTCGTCGCCGGCTGGGTCACCATGATCGCGGGCTCTGTCGTCGCGGCGGCTGCGAGCACTGCCTGGGTAGAGGTCATGGGCCGCGCCGTACAGGGCGCCGGTGGCGCCTTGATCGCACCGGCGTCGATGACCTTGCTGATGATGCTCTTCGGCCACGACCCGAAGGAACTCGGCAAGGCCCTCGCGCTCTACGGAGCGGCGGCTCCCGCCGGCGGCACGGCCGGCGTGTTCCTGGGCGGCGTCTTCACCGAGTGGATGAGCTGGCCCTGGGTCTTCATCATCTACATCCCGATCGGCATCGCCACGCTCCTGGCCACTGGCCTGCTCCCCGCGGTCGCCGGACGGCGCGGCTCTGTGGACATCCTCGGCGCGGTGTCCGTGACCGCCGGCCTGGCGCTCACCGTCTTCGCCGTCGTCCGCGCGCCCGAGGTCGGGTGGGGCGCGAGCGAGACCGTGGTCGAACTCATCGGTGGGGCGGCCCTGCTGATCGTGTTCCTCCTGGTGCAGAAGTCGGTCAGGGCCCCGCTCATGCCGCTGGGTGTGTGGCGCACCCCGGGTCTGGGCGTGTCGAACCTGGCGATGACGCTGCTGGGGGCCGCGTGGATCCCCATGTGGTACTTCCTCAACCTCTACCTCCAGCAGGTCCTGGGATACGGGGCGTTCGCCAGCGGCGCCGCACTGCTGCCCATGACCGGGCTCCTGATGGTCTTCATGACGCTCATCACTGCCCGGCTGCTGGGCCGCTTCGGGGCCAAGCCGCTCATCGCGGGCGGGCTGCTGGTCCTTTCCGTGGGTCTGGTGTGGCTGTCGGCCGTCGAGCCGACCGGCACCTTCCTCATCGATGTACTGCCCGCCTCCCTCACCGCGGCGACGGGCATGTCACTGGCCTACATCCCGGCGATGATGTCGGCGATCTCCGGCGTACCGCAGGAGCAGGCCGGTCTGGCCTCGGGCATCGTCAACACCACGTACCAGGTGGGCTCCGCCCTGGGCCTGGCCGCGCTCACCGCACTCGCCACGTCCCAGGGTGCGGGCAAGCTGGGTGATCTGCCCGCGCTGACGGACGGCTTCAGCTCCGCCTTCCTGGGCGCCGCGGCGGTCGCCGCGGCCGGTGGCGTACTCACCGCACTGCTGATGCGCGGCGGTGAGCCGGAGGCAGCGGCTCCCGCCGAGGAGCCGACGGCCGAGTCGGGCGGGCGGGTGGGCTCCTGACCGGTGGACCGCTGTCCGGCCGCAAGCGGGAACAGCCCGAGGGCCACCCGACTTCGAACGGAGTCGGGTGGCCCCGTCCGTGTGTCAGTGATAGGCGTGGGCGACCGCGTGGCCCTTGCCGCGGCCGATCATCCACTTGTTCACCGGGGTGGTGATGAGGAAGGCGACGGCGAAGCCGCCCAGCAGCGCCGACCAGAACAACCCGTCCGAGAGGTGGGCGTCCAGGGCGCCGGGGGTCAGCGCGATGATGAGGTTGTCCACCAGTTCCATGATGGCGATGGATACGGTGTCGGCGGCGAGGGCGACGCGGATCGCGGCCTTCAGGCTCAGGCCCGCCCTGCGCACGGCGTACAGGGTGAACGAGTAACCGAAGAGGAAGGCCAGGGCGATGGCCAGGACCATGGTGGGGACATTGCTCCACACCAGGGCGGTGCCGATCACCATGCCGAGGATCTCGCCGATCGCGCAGCCGGTCAGGCAGTGTGCCGTCGCCTTCGCCGCGGTGCCCCAGGAGGCCCGGCCGGCGTGATCATGGTGCGCGTGATCATGCGCACCATGCTCCTGCTCCCGAGCGCCGGAGGCGCCGGCCTGATGAGCGGTGTGATCCATGTGGTCCATGACGTCCTCCCTCCCACCCTTCCAGTGTGGGTCGGGCCCGACGGTCCGGCACCGCGTGGAGGAGGACGTGGCGGGGGCGGCGGTAGCCGCCCCCGCCGCGCGGCTTCTACGGTCAGCTCTTGCCGAGCAGCTTGTTCATGCGCTCGATCTCGGCGCTCTGCGACGTGATGATGGTGCCCGCCATGTCCTTGGCCGGCTTGTAGGCGCCGTTGGACTGTTCGGTCTTCGCCATCTCGATCGCGCCCTCGTGGTGCTTGATCATCAGCTCCATGAAGGCCGTGTCGAACACTTTGCCGGAGGACTTCTCCAGCTTGTCCATCTCCTCGGGCGTCATCATCCCCGACATGGCGTGGCCGCCGTGCTCTGCGCTCTCCCCTTCCTTGGGGACTTCCTCGCCCCAGGAGGTGAGCCACCCGGACAGGGTCCTGATCTCCGGGTCCTGTGCCTTCTTGATCTCTGCGGCCAGCGTCTTGACCTCGGCGGACGCCGCCCTGGTCTCGGCCAGCTCAGCCATCTCCACAGCCTGCCTGTGGTGGGGGATCATTCCCTTCGCGAAGGAGACGTCGGCGGTGTTGTGCTCGCCCTGCTGGGCGAGGGCGGACGCGCTGGGCGAGGCGCTCTTGCTGTGGCCGTCGTGGCCGGACGGACTGCTGTCCTCGCCGCCACCGCAGGCGGCGAGCACGACAGAGGCGGTGGCCGCGGCCGCGACAGCGGCGGCACGGCGGATCGGGGAACGGTGTGCGGTCATGGTGGGTGCGACTCCTGTACGTGTGCTGAAGCAGGCATGGCTCTCAACGGCGCCCCGGATCAAGGGGTACGGGGCCGCCGGGGCACGCCTATATGCGCAGGAGTTGCAGTTCGCTCAACGAGGGCGGAGCACGTCCGGTCGCCATCGCGGCGGGGACGAGGGAGGCCGTGTCCGCGTCCGAGCACGTGACCATCCCAGTCAGGGCCAGGGCGGGAAGCGCGGGCGCCGTACTGGTCCCGCCTGCCGCGCAGGTGGCGTCGGCGTGCTCGGCATGCCCGCCCGTGCCCGTGTCACTGTGGTCGACGTGGACGCAGTCCTCGCAGGCCACGGCGGTGTGGGACGCGGCCGAGATCGCGGTGCCGTGGTGTGAATGGGCCGACGCCACCGGAACAGGGGACGCGAGGGCAGGGCCCAAGCCGTGCATGGCCAGGACTCCAACCAGCACGGCCAGCGCAAGCAGCACGTATGCCCGCGCCCCATGGGGCCGGACCGCCTGCCATCCCTGCCGACTCATACCCGCATCGTAATCCGGCACCTTCCCTTGTCGCGGTGAGCACCTCAGCCTTGGCGATGGCGAAACGGCTGCTGCGACGACGATCGCCGACGCCTTGCCGGACAGGTCCGCTTTGCTCACGCATACCGCACCCAGGGAGCCGATTGACGGCGCGGGTCACAGAAAGTCGGTCTCGCACTGTGAGGCGCGAGGCCCGGGTGTGGCGGTCGGCGGGCCTGTCTCGGCCCAACTGGTCGCGGTGAGGGGCCTCTTATGGCGCGCGAGCGGCACGCGACCCATGGCTGGCCCAGGTAACGACGAAGCCCCGGGCCTTCGGCCTGGGGCTTCCGCGTGGAGCGGGTGACGGGAATCGAACCCGCGCTCCGAGCTTGGAAATCAGCGGTTCATAACAGGCCGAAGTGGCTATGACCTGCGCTTTCCCTTGGGGTGGGCTGATTGGCTGTGGCCTCTGGGATCCGTACATGACCGCTGTTGTCCGCTCCGCTGGGCACGAATGGGGCACGTGGGTTGGCAGCGGAACGGAACGTGCCGGGGTGCATGCTCCGGGCGGCCTGGTGCGTCAGAGAGGAATGATCCGGACCTGGTTGCCGCAGAGCTTGGTCATGTCGTCGCTGTCGGACGTCAGCAGGGCGACCGGTTTCGGCTGGCGCAGCGCGACCTCGGCCACCGTGGCGTCGATGGCGTATTTGTGCCCGTGCAGCCCCGCGCCTTTGAGGAGCTCCGCTGCCGCTTTGGCTGCGTGTTCGGTGACCGGCTCCACCTTGAGACGGGACAGGGCCCAATTCAGGCGAGGCATATTGGTGCGGGAGTGGCTGACTTCCACGATGGTGTTCGCCCCGATCGCCAGGTCGGCTCCCATGTCGTGGAAGACCCGCAACATCGCGAGGAGCTTGCGGTCCTGCGCGATCCAGGCGGAGAGCCCCTCCGAGTCGAGAACGACGGTTTCGATACGCTCGCTCACGCGGCGTCGGTCCCTTTGGAGGAGCCGGCGGCGCCAAGGATCTTCGCGTGGGCCTCGGCGAGCTCCTCGTCGCTGAAGCCTCCGTGCTCTTCCTCGTGTCGGCGAAGGTCGTCGCCCAGAAGCTGGTGCCGGATCTGGCGGGCCACGGCTTCCGCCACGTAGCCGGAGACGTTGTCCGTGAGCTTGCGGAGCTCCGCCACCTGATCGCTGGGCAGCGTGACGGTGATGCGAGTCGTTGAGGACATGTAGCAAGCATACTGGAGTATGCAGAAGGAGGCTCGGGCTTGTGCTCCTGGCCTTGTCAGTCAGGGTCGCATGATCGAAGGGGCGCGGCTCGCGGCACTTCGGCTGTTCGCAGCGTGGCGGGACCGGCAGCGGTGTCCTGGTGGGCAAGCGAAAGGCCCTGGCTTTCGCAGGGCCTTAGCCATGGAGCGGGTGACGGGAATCGAACCCGCGCTCTGAGCTTGGGAATCAACGACGCCTGCGGCGCCTGAACGCACTCTGACCCGCGCAGACGTCAGTGTGATCGTCGCGCCGTAGACGCCTCCGTTTACTCCTCTTGACTGGTGTTTACCGCGCTGAAGGGCACGGATGGGGCACGGCGACGGCGAAGTGGTGTCAGTGCGTCCCCCCTGACGCCAATAGCGGCCAGAATGCCTCGCCGGATGGAGAGGGCTCAAAGGGCTGTTACGGGTGCAAGCGTGCGGGGTGCAGAGGGGGCGCCTTTCGAGTGACGCCCAGATCCTTGCCCAATCCTGTCCTTGCCGGCGTCATTTCCTGGCATGGGGGCACCTCAGCGGGCCCATACGCACTTACCTCCGACCGCATGCAGTGTGAAGCGAGTTGGAGGAACCGCCCATCGCTCCACCTGGCCGATGGCCTCGGCGGAGGGGTGGCTGGTCGAGCCCCCGTGTCACGCGTCTCGCGCCGTTCTCGTGACAGCTCCTACACTCACCGTCACATGACGCGCTGACGTGAGGGGGGACCGGATGGCGCTGAACGGATTACCCGAGCAGGGGGACGCCGCCGCATCGGGGCCGACGCTGGAGAAACTGCTGTCGGTCATGGGGGCCGGTGCACTGGAGCTATGCGTGGCTCCACGTGGCCAGGGAGTCGTGGTTGAGGGAGTGACGGTGCTGGACTCGCTGGAGCCAGGGCTGTCGCCGGGCCACGTGTTGCTGGCGGTGGGTGTCGACCCGCAGTCGGCCGCCGCCGTCGACGTCGTACGCGATGCCGCCGCATCGGGAACGGTCGCGGTGGTCTTCGGGCAGGGCAGGTCGGGTCGGTCTCCTGACGCGTTGCGGGCGGCTGCGGAGGACGCCGGTACCGCGCTGCTCTTCCGGACGGCATGGTTCGGCTGGACGGCGTTGGTCGGAGCGCTGCGGGCGGGACTGGTCCTGTCCGGAGTCGCTGCCGATCCAGCTGTGGCGGCCGTGACGTTGGGCGACCTGAACGGGCTGGCTGACGCGGTGTCGGTGCTGGTCGGTGGCGCGGTGACGATTGAGGACGTGGAGTCCCGGGTCCTGGCGTACTCGTCCACGAAGGAGGACGTCGACGAGTTGCGCCGGCTGACCATTCTTGGCCGTCGGGTACCGGAGTGGCGAGTCTCCGCGATGCAGGAGGCGGGATTCTTCCGGGCCTTGTGGGGTACGGGCGACGTCATCCACCGGCCGGCACACGGAGATAACCCCGAACGCCTGGTGGTGGCCGTCCGGGCAGGCGGGGAGGTCCTGGGGTCAATCTGGGTGGCGGCCGCGGGCACGCCCCTCGCGCCGCACGCGCCCGACGCGCTGCGGTCGGCGGCGCGGGTGGCAGCTGCCCATCTGGTGCACCACCGGTCGTACCGCTCGCACGCCCGGCTCGTCGACGACGCGGCGCGTGCGCTGCTCGACGGGCGGGGTTCCGCCGACATGCTGGCGGAACGCGCTGGGCTCCCGGTGCATGGACACTGCGCGGTTCTGGCGGTACGACCTGGAGCCTCCCGGGATGGTGACGGAACCGGACAGCTGCGCGGCCTCCTGGCGGTGCATTGCGGCGCGTACGACCACAAGTCGGTGGTGCTGCCGGTTGACCAGGGGGCCTTGGTACTGCTGGGCGCACTGCACCAGGACAGGCAGCGGGCCGTCGAGCAAGTCGCACGTCTGGGGAAGTCACTGGTCCTTCAGGTGACCGGCGCGTTCGGGCCGGGAGCGAAAATCGGCTTGGGCATGGTGGTCGAGGGTTTGGCGGATCTGCCCGAGTCCCGCCGGTCGGCCGATCTGGCGCTGAGAGCTCTGCTGACGAGGGGACAGGACCGCGTCGTCGCGTTTGCGAGTGAGGTCGCCGAGACGGTGGCCCTGAACCAGATCATGGACGCGCTGACAGGGCTGGCCCTGGCACCGGAGACTCCGGTGGCACGCCTGGTGGCGTTCGATGCCGGGCCCGGCGGGGGCACCATGGTCCAGACCCTCCGGGCCTACCTCGACCACTTCGGTCACGTGCCGGCCACCGCCCGGGCGCTGGGTGTGCACCCGAACAGCTTGCGGCACCGGATCAGCCGACTCACCGAGGTGTCCGGGCTCGACCTGCGCAGTCCAGATGCCCGGCTGCTGGCCCAACTGCAACTGCGCCTGCTCGACCGCGGCGGCCGGGAGGCGTGAGCACTCGGGCGCCGCTACGAAGAGAGGGCGGCGTCTTCGTGCCCGGGCACAACGGTGGCGGTGTGACGCCCGCGGGTTCGCTCGCCGGTGAGAGCCGCGCAGTGGAATACCGGGACTCTCGACGAAGACGCCCGCACTGTTCCGACGGGAGTCTGGTGGTCCGCCCGGCAGTATCCGTGGGCGGGTAGAGACCCTCGGCTCAGGGAAGGTGCACGATGAGTGGTTCCGGCAAGGCCGACCGGCGTGAGTGGATTCTGCGGGCAGCCGTACAGCAAGGACTCCTGGACCCCGAGGCGGCCGTGCTGGCGGGGTTCATCGACCTCGACGGCGTCAACGAGACCGTCACGTCCCTGCGGAACGCGTTTCCCGACTCGCTCCGTGTCCTGCACGCGTTCGCGGCCAAGGCGAACTGTCTGGTTCCCGTACTCGAAGCACTGCGTGTGAGCGGCATGGGCTGCGAGGTCGCCAGTGCCGGCGAGCTCGCCCAGGCGCTGGACGCGGGCTTCGAGCCCGCACAGATCGTGTTCGACTCCCCGGCCAAGACCCGGGCGGAACTGGTCCAGGCACTGACCCTTGGGATCGCGGTGAACGCGGACAGCTTCCAGGAGCTTTCGAGGCTGGACGAGATACTGGCGACCCACCGCTCCGACTCGCGGATCGGCGTACGCATCAACCCGCAAGTGGGAGCCGGCTCGATCACCGCGATGAGCACGGCCACCTCGACGTCCAAGTTCGGCATTCCCCTGGAGGACGAAGGAAACCGGCAGCGGCTGCTCCAGGCGTACCGGGACCGTCCCTGGCTCACCTGGGTTCACACGCACGTCGGCTCGCAGGGCTGTCCCCTGGACCTGATCGCCCGGGGCATCGCGAAGGCCGTGGAGTTCGCGGAGGAGGTCAACGACCGCCTTGGCCGTCGACAGGTGACCGGCATCGACATCGGGGGAGGGCTGCCGGTCAATTTCGACAGCGACGAGACGACCCCCGACTTCGGCACCTACGTGGACCGTCTGCGCGAGCAGACGCCGGTCCTGTTCTCCGGCGCGTACGAGATCATCACGGAGTTCGGGCGTTCCGTCCTGGCCAAGAACGGATTCACCGCCGCGTACGTCGAGTACACCAAGACCGTCGGCGGCCGTCCCATCGCGATAACCCACGCCGGCGCACAGGTCGCCACGCGGACCGTGTTCGCTCCCGACACATGGCCGCTGCGGATCGAAGCTCACGACCCCCGCGGCCGAGCCAAGCAGAGCCGGCCCGTGCCGCAGGACATCGCGGGCCCGTGCTGCTTCGCCGGTGACCTGCTGGCACGCAACCGTACGCTGCCCCTTCTCGACGCGGGTGACATCGTCGTCGTCCCGGACACCGGTGCCTACTACTTCTCCACCCCCTTCCACTACAACAGCCTGCCCGAACCCGCCGTTCACGGCGCCCGCGTCGACGCCGGCGGCCGGGTCACCTTCCAGCTGCTCCGCCCCGAGCAGGCTGTGCACCCGGCCTCGGCCCTTGCCGGGACGCGACCCTCGCTCTCCCGGTCCATCCAAACCCCGGCGTGACCCCACCGGAACGCCGACCACAGTCAATTGGGTTAGGGCGGCCCGAGCGAGCGAGCCTGGCTGCCCGGAGAGAACCACAACGCGAAGGAAGGCAGGTGCAACCGCCATGAAAGTACGGCGCGCCCAGACAGGGTGCCCCATGGAGAAAACGACATCCCCGGGCCGATGGGGGGCCATCGGACGACGGCTGTCCGCCGCCGGGGGGCGCTGCGGCCGGACGGCGCGTGGTTACGCGCGGTGGATCTCACGGCGCCGGCGAATCGCGGCCGACCAGTTCCTTCGGGGTGCGTGCTACGGGGCGGGTACGGCTGTAGTGGGGCTGCTGGTGGTGTTGGCGCAGTCCCGTTGACGACGGCGCGCGCCCGACCTCGATGGTCCCCGGCCTCCTCAGCGACCCCCGAGGCTTCGGCCTGAACAGGAGCGCCCCGACAACCAAGAAGCCCCGGGTCATCGACCTGGGGCTTTCACGTGGAGCGGGTGACGGGAATCGAACCCGCGCTCTGAGCTTGGGAAGCTCATGTTCTACCATTAAACTACACCCGCGTCATACGGACCGGAGCGCCGGTCCCGTACCGTCGCTCACTGTACCCCATCGCAGGCACCCCGTGTATCGCGTCGTGGGGGCCGCATGTCGTGCGGAGGTGGATCCGCGGGCGGCGCGGGTGAGTTGAGGCGTGGCGTGGGGGGCCGGAGTGCCGCCTGGAGTGGTGTCTTGTTGATCCCCTAATGTGGCCATCTCGTCCACGCTCGGTTGGGGAAGGGACTTGATGGACTCCATGGAGCGCACCGTCGTCCGCTGTGCCGAAGGGCACGTGTTCAGTACCGCTTCGTTCCCGATGCAGCAGCTCGGGGCCGGCCGGATCGGGCCCGGGCGGCTGTTGCGGTGTCCGCGTTGTGCGCGGCTGCGGCATGCCGTGCCGGTGATGCTCGAGCGGCGGTAGTACGGCCGTGGGAGGCGCGCGGAGTCCGTCCGATTGGGGCGGGCCCGCGCGCTCTGCGTATCCTCGGGGAGTGCTTCTCTCAGACAAGGACATCCGGGCCGAGATCGACGCCGGGCGGGTCCGCATCGACCCGTTCGACGACTCCATGGTGCAGCCCTCGAGCATCGACGTGCGGCTCGACCGCTACTTCCGGGTGTTCGAGAATCACCGTTATCCGCACATCGATCCCGCCGTCGAGCAGAGCGATCTGACGCGGCTGGTCGAGCCGGAGGGCGACGAGGCGTTCATCCTGCACCCCGGCGAGTTCGTGCTCGCGTCGACGTACGAGGTCATCTCGCTCCCCGACGACCTCGCCTCGCGGCTGGAGGGGAAGAGCTCCCTCGGGCGGCTCGGGCTGGTGACGCATTCGACCGCCGGGTTCATCGACCCCGGGTTCTCCGGGCATGTGACCCTCGAACTGTCGAACCTGGCCACGCTGCCGATCAAGCTCTGGCCGGGCATGAAGATCGGGCAGCTGTGCATGTTCCGGCTCAGCTCGCCGGCGGAGTACCCCTACGGCAGTGAGCGGTACGGGTCCCGCTACCAGGGGCAGCGTGGGCCGACGGCCTCGCGGTCCTTCCAGAACTTCCACCGGACGCAGGTGTGACCATGAGTGACGTACGGGAGAACCTGACCTACGAGGGCTTCGGTCGCGCCGTGCGCGAGCTCGCGCAGACCATCGCCGACGACGGCTACGAGCCCGACATCGTGCTCTCGATCGCCCGTGGCGGGGTGTTCGTGGCGGGTGGTCTGGCGTACGCGCTGGACTGCAAGAACATCCACCTCGTCAACGTGGAGTTCTACACCGGGGTGGGCACCACCCTGGAGATGCCGGTGATGCTCGCCCCGGTGCCGAACGCCATCGACTTCAGCGACAAGAAGGTGCTGATCGCCGACGACGTCGCCGACACCGGCAAGACGCTGAAGCTGGTGCACGACTTCTGCCTCGGCACGGTCGCCGAGGTGCGCAGCGCCGTGATCTACGAGAAGTCCCACTCCCTCGTGAAGTGCGAGTACGTCTGGAAGCGGACGGACGACTGGATCAACTTCCCGTGGAGCGTGGAGAAGCCGGTCGTCAGGAGGAGCGGGCAGGTCCTCGACGCCTGAGCCGGTACGCATGGGAAAAGGGCCCCCTCGGGGGCCCTTTCGCGTGCGTACGCGGGGTCAGATCGTGCCCAGCTTGATCAGCGACAGCAGCGCGGCCAGCTGGATCGCCGACGCGCCCAGCGCCTTCGGCCACGGCAGGTCGTGCGACTTGCTGACCATCGAGGTGAAGAGGGCTCCCGCCGCCAGCCAGGACGCCCAGCCGATGATCTGTACGAAGCTGTTCTCGCCGCCCAGGAAGAGCGCGAAGAGCAGCCGCGGAGCGTCCGTCATCGACATGATCAGCATGGAGAGGCCGATCGTGGGCTGCCAGGCGCCGTTGCCGCCCAGCTGGCGCGCCAGCGTGTGCGTCACCGCGCCCATGATCAGGCCACCGACGACGAACATCGCGCCGGTGAGCAGGACGTACGGGATGGCCGTGGAGATCGTCGCGTTGATCGCCTCGTCGCGGGCCGTGTCGAAGCCGAAGAGCGCGAGCAGGCCGTAGAGGAAGGTGATGATCAGCGCCGGCGCCCACACGGCGTGGTCGCGCATCTGCCAGAAGGTCGGGCCAGGGCGCAGCACGATGCCGCTGATCAGCTGCTTCCAGGGCAGACGCGGGCCGGTGGGGGCGGGCGCCGCGCCCGCCCGGTACATCGCGCCCTCGCCGTACGTCTCCGGGCCGTACCCGCCGTCGCCGTACCCGCCCGGGGCCTGGCCGTACGCGTCGTCGTGGATGCTGAAGGCCCGTGTGTGACCCGGGTTGTTCGCCGCGTACGGGTCGTGCGGGGCGGCCGGGTGGCCCTGCGGGGCGTGCGGCTGCTGCGCGTAGGGGTCGCCGAAGTACTCCGGCTCGCCGTACCGCTGCTGCGCCTGCGCCTGAGACCACTGCTGCTGATGCCGCGGTGGGGCCGCGTACGGCGGCGGCGCCGCGCTGCCGTACGGAGCCCGCTGAGGCGCCTGCTGCGGTTGTTGTTGCCGTGTGCGGTTGTCCCGGCCGCGTCCGATCCTGAATCCAGCCACGTCAACGAACGTACCCGGTCCCGCTGTGCCCGGCGCCCGGGGTGGGGTGGGAGAGGGTCTTTGCTGCCGACCTGTGACATCCCCCAAGGGCGCTCCCCCAAGGGGCGTTCCCCCAAGGGCGCTCCCCGAAGAGCCCCACGACGAAGGCGGCCGGACCCGCCCCGAGGCAGGTCCGGCCGCCCACACGGCCGTACGGGCTACTTCACCGGCTCCGGCTCCGTCGCCGACTCCTCCGACGGGGTGTCGTCCGCCGGGGTCTTCACGGAGTCCAGCAGCAGCTGGGCCACGTCGACGACCTGGAGCGACTCCTTCGCCTTGCCGTCGTTCTTCTTGCCGTTCACGGAGTCCGTGAGCATCACGAGGCAGAAGGGGCAGGCGGTGGAGACGATGTCCGGGTTGAGGGACAGCGCCTCGTCGACGCGCTCGGTGTTGATGCGCTTGCCGATCCGCTCCTCCATCCACATGCGCGCACCACCGGCGCCGCAGCAGAAGCCGCGCTCCTTGTGGCGGTGCATCTCCTGCTGGCGCAGGCCCGGGACGGCCGACATGATCTCGCGCGGCGGCGTGTAGACCTTGTTGTGGCGGCCCAGGTAGCACGGGTCGTGGTACGTGATCAGGCCGTCGACCGGTGTCACCGGGACCAGCTTGCCCTCGTCGATGAGGTGCTGGAGCAGCTGCGTGTGGTGGATGACCTCGAACTCGCCGCCCAGCTGGGGGTATTCGTTCGCGATCGTGTTGAAGCAGTGCGGGCAGGTCGCGACGATCTTCTTCGCGGACTTGGGCTTCCTGGTGGAAGGCTCGTCCTCGTCCTCGCCGAACGCCATGTTCAGCATCGCGACGTTCTCCTGGCCCAGCTGCTGGAACAGCGGCTCGTTGCCCAGGCGGCGGGCGGAGTCACCGGTGCACTTCTCGTCGCCACCCATGATCGCGAACGAGACGCCCGCCATGTGCAGCAGCTCCGCGAAGGCCTTGGTGGTCTTCTTGGCCCGGTCCTCCAGGGCGCCCGCGCAGCCGACCCAGTACAGGTAGTCGACCTCGGACAGGTCCTCGATGTCCTTGCCCACGATCGGGACCTCGAAGTCGACCTCCTTGGTCCACTCCACGCGCTGCTTCTTGGCCAGGCCCCAGGGGTTGCCCTTCTTCTCCAGGTTCTTGAGCATCGTGCCCGCCTCGGACGGGAACGCGGACTCGATCATCACCTGGTAGCGGCGCATGTCGACGATGTGGTCGACGTGCTCGATGTCGACCGGGCACTGCTCCACGCACGCGCCGCAGGTGGTGCAGGACCACAGCACGTCCGGGTCGATGACGCCGTTCTCCTCCAGGGTGCCGATCAGCGGGCGCTCGGCCTCGGCGAGGGCCGGCGCCGGGACACCGGCGAGCTGCTCCTCGGAGGCCTTCTCCTCGCCCTCCATCGTCTTGCCGCCGCCGGCCAGCAGGTACGGCGCCTTGGCGTGCGCGTGGTCGCGCAGCGACATGATCAGGAGCTTGGGGGAGAGGGGCTTGCCGGTGTTCCAGGCGGGGCACTGCGACTGGCAGCGACCGCACTCGGTGCAGGTGGAGAAGTCGAGCAGACCCTTCCAGGAGAACTGCTCGACCTGGGAGACGCCGTAGACGTCGTCCTCGCCCGGGTCCTCGAAGTCGATCGGCTTGCCGCCGGACGTCATGGGCGGCAGCGCGCCCAGGGCGGTGGAGCCGGCCGCGTTCCGCTTGAACCAGATGTTCGGGAACGCCAGGAAGCGGTGCCAGGCCACACCCATGTTGGTGTTGAGGCTCACCGTGATCATCCAGATCATGGTGGTGCCCAGCTTGATCATGGCGAAGAGGTAGACCAGGTTCTGCAGCGTGGCGATGCTCAGGCCCTTGAAGGCCAGGACCAGCGGGTACGAGGCGAAGTACGCGGCCTCGTAGTGGTCCACGTGGTGCAGGGCACCCTCCAGGCCGCGCAGGACGTAGATGGCCAGGCCGATGGTGAGGATGACGTACTCGACGAAGTACGCCTGACCCATCTTCGAGCCCGCGAACCGAGACTTGCGGCCGGGCCGCGAGGGCAGGTTCAGCAGACGGATGACCATCAGCGTGACGATGCCGAGGGTCGTCATCGCGGCGATGAACTCGATGTACAGCTCGTACGGCAGGAAGCCGCCGAGCACCGGCAGCGTCCAGTCGGCCTGGAAGAGCTGGCCGTACGCGGTGATGATCGTCGGCGGCAGCGTCAGGAAGCCGATGGCGACGAACCAGTGGGCGACGCCCACGATGCCCCACCGGTTCATGCGCGTGTGACCGAGGAACTCCCGCACCAGGGTCACGCTGCGCTGGTAGGGGTTGTCGGTCCGGGTGCCGGCCGGGACCGGCTGGCCGAGTTTGAAGTACCGGACGAACTGGCCGATGGCGCGTGCGAGCAGCGCCACGCCGACCACGGTCAGAACCAGCGACACGATGATCGCGGCGAGTTGCATTTCGGGGCTCCTCGGGCCTGCGAGGGTGGGAACTTAGGCATTACTAAGCGGTAACTTATTCAGCTCACCTGAGCGTACCCACTTATTCCGCCGCACTGTAGCCGCGCAGGCGGTGATCTGCGTCGCTCGCCCGTGCCTCGGGCAGGAGGGCGCGCAGCAGCAGCGCCAGGTCGAGCCCCAGCCAGTGCTGCTCGACGTAGTGCTGGTCGAGCAGCAGCGGCTCGTCCCACGGCAGGCCCGAGTGGTGCCGCGACTGCGCGAGGCCGGTCAGGCCGGGCCGCACGCTGAGCCGCCAGGGGGCCAGGGCGGCCGGGTCGCCGGGCGGCAGCGGCGCCGGGCCGACGAGTGACATCTCTCCCCGTACGACGTGGGGCAGCCGGGACAGCAGCCGGAGCCGGGGGCCGCGCGTGGGCAGGGACCGCAGGGTGAACGGCCGGCCGTCGAGCCCGGTTCTCGTCTCGCGCACGAGGACGCCACCGGCGGGTCTGCGCAGCGCGACCACGGCGAGGGCGAGGGCCAGGAGCGGGGCGGCCAGGGCCAGCAGGACCGAGCCGAGGGTCACGTCGAGGAGTCGCTTGAGGGGGAGGCGGTGGGGGTGGGGGAGCAAGGACGCCAGGGAGCGCAGGGGGTGAGAGGCCGCCGCCGCTCTTGGGGGGCGCGCGGTGCGGGCGGGGCGCGCGGTACGCCAGGGGGGAGCGGACCGCCGGCGTCCGGCGGGGTCGGGCGGGCGCGGCGGCTGCGGGAGCGGCGGGAAGAGCGGGGATCGCCGGAGCCGCACGAGTCGCAGGAGCCGGGGGAAGCCCGGGAGTCGCGGGAAGAGCGGGGATCGCTGCGGTCGCCGGGGTCGCCGGGGTCGCTGAGCGGGTCGTCGTCGCATGGGAGGGCACCCGACCGTTCGTACGAGCTGTTCCGTGAGCGTCGCGACGGCAAAAAGCGGCTTTTGTCGTCTTCCTGAACGATGGCATGGGGAGGTGCACCCTGGGTAGAGCGTCCGGGTATGCGGCGGGTCGCGCGACGGCGGCAGCGCTTGCTTGCGCATAAGGCTCGGATAAAACTTGAGCCCACTCGACTCAGGTCTGTTGACTCACGTGCGCCGGTCATGCATCCTTGAGCCTGTTCCACTCAAGTCAGTTGGAGGAATCGAAATGGCACGTGCGGTCGGCATCGACCTGGGCACGACTAACTCCGTCGTCAGCGTTCTGGAAGGCGGCGAGCCCACCGTCATCACCAACGCCGAGGGCGCCAGGACCACGCCGTCCGTCGTCGCCTTCGCGAAGAACGGCGAGGTGCTCGTCGGCGAGGTGGCCAAGCGTCAGGCCGTCACCAACGTCGACAGGACCATCCGGTCCGTCAAGCGGCACATGGGCACCGACTGGAAGATCGAACTCGACGGGAAGAACTTCAACCCGCAGCAGATCTCGGCGTTCATCCTGCAGAAGCTGAAGCGCGACGCCGAGGCGTACCTGGGCGAGAAGGTGACCGACGCGGTCATCACCGTCCCGGCGTACTTCAACGACTCCGAGCGTCAGGCCACCAAGGAGGCCGGTGAGATCGCGGGCCTCAACGTCCTGCGCATCGTCAACGAGCCGACGGCCGCCGCGCTCGCGTACGGCCTCGACAAGGACGACCAGACGATCCTCGTCTTCGACCTCGGTGGCGGCACCTTCGACGTCTCGCTGCTGGAGATCGGTGACGGCGTCGTCGAGGTGAAGGCCACCAACGGTGACAACCACCTCGGTGGTGACGACTGGGACCAGCGCGTCGTCGAGTACCTGGTCAAGCAGTTCCAGTCCGGGCACGGCGTGGACCTGTCCAAGGACAAGATGGCCCTCCAGCGCCTCCGCGAGGCCGCCGAGAAGGCCAAGATCGAGCTGTCCTCGTCCACCGAGACCTCGATCAACCTGCCCTACATCACGGCGTCCGCCGAGGGCCCGCTGCACCTGGACGAGAAGCTCACCCGGGCCCAGTTCCAGCAGCTGACCGCGGATCTGCTGGAGCGCTGCAAGACGCCGTTCCACAACGTCATCAAGGACGCGGGCATCCAGCTCTCCGAGATCGACCACGTCGTTCTCGTCGGTGGCTCGACCCGTATGCCGGCCGTCGCCGAGCTCGTCAAGGAGCTGACCGGTGGCCGCGAGGCCAACAAGGGCGTCAACCCGGACGAGGTCGTCGCCATCGGCGCCGTCCTGCAGGCCGGTGTGCTCAAGGGTGAGGTCAAGGACGTCCTGCTCCTCGACGTGACCCCGCTGTCCCTCGGTATCGAGACCAAGGGCGGCATCATGACCAAGCTCATCGAGCGCAACACCACGATCCCGACCAAGCGGTCCGAGATCTTCACGACGGCCGAGGACAACCAGCCGTCGGTGCAGATCCAGGTCTACCAGGGTGAGCGCGAGATCGCGGCGTACAACAAGAAGCTCGGCATGTTCGAGCTGACCGGCCTCCCGCCGGCCCCGCGCGGCGTCCCGCAGATCGAGGTCGCCTTCGACATCGACGCCAACGGCATCATGCACGTGACCGCGAAGGACCTGGGCACGGGCAAGGAGCAGAAGATGACCGTCACCGGTGGCTCCGCGCTGCCGAAGGACGACATCGACCGCATGATGCGCGAGGCCGAGCAGTACGCGGAGGAGGACCACAAGCGCCGCGAGAACGCCGAGACCCGCAACCAGGCCGAGCAGCTCGTGTACCAGACCGAGAAGTTCCTCAAGGACAACGAGGACAAGGTCCCCGGCGAGATCAAGACCGAGGTCGAGTCGGCGGTGAACGAGCTCAAGGAGAAGCTGAAGGGCGAGGACACCGCGGAGATCCGCACCGCCACCGAGAAGGTCGCGGCCGTCTCCCAGAAGCTGGGCCAGGCCATGTACGCCGACGCCCAGGGTGCCCAGGCCGCCGGCGGCGGCGCCGGTGACGCGGGTGCCACGGGTGCCCACGCCGACGACGACGTGGTCGACGCGGAGATCGTCGACGACGAGAAGCCGAAGGGCGGCGCCGCATGACGGAGGAGACCCCGGGCTTCGAGGACAAGCCCGACGTCCCCTCCGGCGCCGCTCCTGACGACGCCGCCGAAGCCGCCGAGACCACTCCCTCCGCCCCGGCGGAGGAGGTCCCGGCGGCCCCGGCCGGGGACGCAAGCGCACAGGTGGCCGGCCTGACGGCCCAGCTGGACCAGGCCCGCAGCGCGCTCGGCGAGCGCACCGCGGACCTCCAGCGGCTCCAGGCCGAGTACCAGAACTACCGCCGCCGGGTCGAGCGCGACCGGGTCACCGTCAAGGAGATCGCCGTCGCGAACCTCCTGACCGAGCTCCTGCCGGTGCTCGACGACATCGGCCGCGCCCGTGAACACGGCGAGCTGGTGGGCGGCTTCAAGTCGGTGGCCGAATCGCTGGAGACGGTCGCCGCGAAGATGGGCCTGCAGCAGTTCGGCAAGGAGGGCGAGCCCTTCGACCCGACGATCCACGAGGCGCTCATGCACTCGTACGCGCCGGACGTCACCGAGACGACCTGCGTCGCGATTCTGCAGCCGGGGTACCGGATCGGCGAGCGGACCATCAGGCCCGCGCGCGTCGCGGTCGCCGAACCCCAGCCGGGGGCGGCGCCCAAGGAGTCCGGCAACGCCGCGCAGGACGCGGGCGGTTCCGGTGCGGCGGATGAGCAGAAGACGGCAGGCGAGGAGAGCGGTGGCCCCGAGGAGGGCTGACGCATTGACCGGTAACCGGAAGGAGGGACGTCGATGAGCACGAAGGACTTCGTGGAGAAGGACTACTACAAGGTTCTCGGCGTCCCCAAGGACGCCACCGAGGCGGAGATCAAGAAGGCGTACCGGAAGCTCGCCCGCGAGTTCCATCCGGACGCCAACAAGGGTGACGCGAGCGCGGAGGCGCGCTTCAAGGAGATCTCCGAGGCGAACGACATCCTCGGTGACCCGAAGAAGCGCAAGGAGTACGACGACGCGCGCGCCCTCTTCGGCAACGGCGGCTTCCGGCCCGGTCCCGGCGGGGCCGGCGGCACCTTCAACTTCGACCTGGGCGACCTCTTCGGCGGCGCCCAGGGCGGAGGCGGTGCCGGTGGCTTCGGCGGCGGGCTCGGGGACGTGTTCGGCGGGCTGTTCGGCGGTGCCCGGGGCGGCCCGGGGGCGCGTACGCAGCCGCGCCGCGGCCAGGACGTCGAGTCCGAGGTGACGCTGAGCTTCACCGAGGCGGTGGACGGGGCCACGGTCCCGCTGCGGATGTCCAGTCAGCAGCCGTGCAAGGCCTGTTCGGGCACGGGCGACAAGAACGGCACCCCGCGCGTCTGCCCGACCTGCGTCGGCACCGGTCAGGTGTCGCGCGGCACGGGCGGCGGCTTCTCGCTCACCGACCCGTGCGTGGACTGCAAGGGCCGCGGCCTCATCGCCGAGAACCCCTGCGAGATCTGCCACGGCAGCGGACGCGCCAAGTCGTCGCGCACCATGCAGGTCCGCATCCCGGCGGGCGTCTCCGACGGGCAGCGGATCCGGCTGCGCGGCAAGGGCGCGCCCGGCGAGCGCGGCGGCCCGGCCGGTGACCTGTACGTGGTGGTGCACGTCGACACCCACCCGGTCTTCGGCCGCAAGGGCGACAACCTCACCGTCACGGTGCCCGTCTCGTTCGACGAGGCGGCGCTCGGCGGCGAGATCAGGGTGCCGACCCTGGGCGGACCGCCGGTGACGCTGAAGATCCCGGCCGGCACGCCCAACGGCCGTACGATGCGCGCCCGGGGCAAGGGCGCGGTGCGCAAGGACGGTACGCGCGGGGACCTGCTCGTCACCGTCGAGGTGGCGGTGCCCAAGGACCTCAACGTCAAGGCGCGCGAGGCCCTGGAG
Organism: Streptomyces sp. NPDC006368; assembly: GCF_040612535.1. Taxonomy (NCBI): domain Bacteria; kingdom Bacillati; phylum Actinomycetota; class Actinomycetes; order Kitasatosporales; family Streptomycetaceae; genus Streptomyces; species Streptomyces sp. NPDC006368. The sequence goes on along the minus strand of NZ_JBEXQK010000002.1, from coordinate 125,807 downwards.
ACGTACCGTCAGGCGACGGCGGACGAGGATCCGCGAGCTGAGCTGTTCCAGGCCGCGAAGGGGGCTTGAGATGGACGGACGTCGACGCAATCCGTATGAGCTGACCGATGACACGCCGGTGTACGTGATCTCGGTGGCGGCCCAGCTGAGCGGGCTGCACCCGCAGACGCTGCGGCAGTACGACCGGCTGGGCCTCGTCTCGCCGGACCGTACGGCGGGGCGCGGTCGGCGTTACTCGGCCCGTGACATCGAACTGCTGCGGCAGGTGCAGCAGTTGTCGCAGGACGAGGGCATCAACCTGGCCGGTATCAAGCGGATCATCGAGCTGGAGAACCAGGTCGCCGCTCTCCAGGCCCGGGTCGCGGAGCTGGGCGCGGCGGTCGAGGGCGCGGCGGTGGCGATGCGCCAGCGCGAGGCCCAGGTGCACGCCTCGTACCGGCGCGACCTGGTGCCGTACCAGGACGTGCAGCAGGCGAGCGCGCTGGTGGTGTGGCGTCCGGCGGCCAAGCGCGGCGAGTGACCGCCGGCCCCGTGTGCGCGGGGCCGGCACGATGGGGCACCGACGGGGCTCCTTCCGCTTCGGCGGAGGGGGCCCTTTCCCGTGGGCCGCGTGCGATGATCCACACGTGTGTACGAGACGACTGGCGGCGGTCGCGGCCCTCGCGCCCTTGGCGTTCCTCGCGGTGGCGTGCGACGACGAGACGGGCGCCGCACCCCTGCCGCGGCGGGTGACCGCCTCCCCGACCCTCTCGCCGCCGAGCCCGCTGCCGCCCGTGCGGACCGGCCCGGACGACGCCACGGCGGGCGCGGGGGCGGGCACCGGATCCGGGCGGGCGGCGTGCCCGGCCTCCGGCGTACGGGTCTCCACGGGGCCCGTGGACGCGGCGATGGGGCTGCGGGCGATGGGGGTGACCGTGCTCAACTGCGGCACGAAGCCGTTCGAGGTGAGCGGTTACCCCGCGATCGACGTCCTCGACGCGGAGCGCGAGAAGCTCGACGTCACCGTCCGGCTCGGCTCGAACGCCGACAGCACCGCGCAGCGCTCGACCTTCGTCCTCCAGCCGGGCGGGCAGGCCCACGCGTCCGTCATCTGGCGCAACACGGTGACCCGTTCCGACGTCGTGGCGACGAGCGGCGTCCATGTGCGGGTGACCCCGGCGCCGGGCGTGGTACCGCAGACGATCACGCCCGAGGACGGCCCGCTCGACCTCGGCACCACGAACGCGATCGAGGTCACCCCCTGGAAGCCGTCGGACCGTCAGGACCGGTGACCGGCCGGCCTCTTCCGCGGCCCCGCGCGATCCCGGTGGCCGGGGTGGCCCGGACGGCCGGGCCGGCGGTCAGTGGTCCCGCTCCAGGATCCCCGACTGCGCGATGAGGTAGCCGAGCTGGGCGCGGCTGCCGCTGCCGAGCGCCGACGCCAGCTTGGCGATGTGGGCGCGGCACGTGCGTACGTTCATGCCGAGCCGGCGCGCGATGGCCTCGTCCACATGGCCCTCGACCAGCAGTTTGGCGATGGAGCGCTGGACACCGCTGATGCCGTCGAGCGCGGGCGCGTAGGAGACCTCGTCGTCCCAGGGGACGCCGTGGAGCCAGAACTGGTCGAAGACGCCGACCAGGTACTGCACGAGCCCCTCGTGCCGCAGCTCCAGGGCGACCTGCCGGTCCCGGCGCGCCGGTATGAAGGCCACTTTCCGGTCGACGATGATCAGCCGGTCGATGATCTCCTCCAGGGTGCGCACTTCCAGCCCGTACGGCGCGATGCGCTCCACGTACCCCATGGTGGCGGAGTGGTGGCGCGCCGTGTGCTGGTACAGCGTCCGCATCCGGATGCCCCGGTCGAGCAGCGGTTCCACGCGCCGCAGGCCCGCCTTCACGGTCTCCGGCCTGCGTCCGCTGCCGGGCTGGACGGTGAGCAGCTCCGTCGTGCACTCGTCCATCACCCGGTCCAGGGAGGCGTTGATCAGCGCCAGGCCCTCCAGGACGTTGATCGCCGGGGTGGGCGACGCGCCCTGCGCGGTCAGGGTCATGAATGGCTCGAAGGTATCGGCCAGCGAGATCGTGAGCTGCCGCCGCTCCTGGATCTCCCGCTCTATCGGGTGTATCAGCTGATTGAGCGCGATCGACGGCGGGATGGGCCGCAGCCACTGGTGGTCGTCGGGATCGGGGTGCACCAGGCCGAGGTCGACGACGCAGGGCGCCACGTCCACCTCCGTCCGGGCGATCCGGCCGGCCCGCAGGGCGGTCGCGTACAAACGCTTTCCGGCGTCGCACAGCTCACCGTCTTCCTCGTCGTGAGTGTGCCCTTCGCCCGAATCCCCCCGCTTCACCTGCATTTGCACCCCCCTCAGGGTCTTGAATTACAGGAACATGATGCCTGCACTTGCTGGTGGAAGCGTTCGGAGTGAGCCATCGTCTTACTCGCGGGGGAGGAGGTAAGGACAAAAAGAGGTGGAGATCGGCCATGACCAGGATGGTTCGTGCAGTCAGCGCCATAGCTCTCGCTGTGGCCGCTCTCGGCGCTGTCGCCGCCAACGGCGAGCCGACGTGGGAGAGCGTGCCGGCGGGGGGCGCCGTCGCGGGGGAACCGACGTGGGAGCTGGCGCCCCAGGTACCGCGTGAGCCCACGTGGGAGATCGCCCCGGTGGTCGCGGCGGCATGAACGTTCCCGACGACTCGCGTTTCCGGCGCGAGATGGCGTCCGCCTACCGGTCCGGGTGGCACTTCATCGACCTCGTCACGGCCGTGCCGCACAGTGGCGATTCGTTGATGGTCACCCTCTTCGGGGAGCCGATCGTCATCACGCGGGGGGACGACGAGGACATCCGCGCCTACCGCTGTCTGCGCCGGCCCCGCGGAGCCCCGCAGCCCGTACGGTGTGCCATTCGCTACGGCATGATTTTCGTCAACCTCGACCAGCGTGACCACCAGCTCGTCGAGCCGGAGACCACCACCGCCACCCCCCGCAGCGCCTGAGCGGTTCCCCCGTCGTTGTAGATCGCTCGGGTGCTTCCCCCACACAGCGGCGCCATCGTGGACCTGAAACACGATGGCGCCGCTGTGCTGTCCGCGTACGGGCCCCGAGGTGGCTCAGGCGCGCCCCATCGCCCGCGTCAGCGCGATCTCGATGACGACCCGGTCCGGGTTCGGCGCCGGCGTACGGCCGTAGCGCTCCGCGTACCGGGCGACCGCGTCCGCCACGGTCTCCGGCTCCGTGCGGATGCGCGCGACGCCCTCCAGCGTCGCCCAGCGCCCCTTGTCCACCTGGCAGACCGCGACCCGCGCGCCGTCCGCGCCCGCCGCCAGGACGTTGGCCACCTTGCGGCTGTGCTTGTTGGTGATCACCCGGGCGATGCCCTTCTCGCCGCCCCCGGGGTCGTACGTCACGCCCACCGCGACGACATGCGGAGTGCCGTCGGGGCGAGGCGTCGTCAGGGTGCACATGTGGTACTCGCGCCAGAAGCCGAGGTACGAGTCGCCGGGGTTCCGCGGGTCTATGGCCATGGGCCGGAACCTACCTGGGGGCGCTGGCCCCCACCACCTTGAGTGGAATAGACTCAACTTTGTGTACGTTGGATGAGTCAAAGGGACAGGACGTAGAGGAGGAGAGGTTCGTACGTGGACGCCGAGCTGACCAACAAGAGCCGGGACGCGCTGAACGCCGCGACCAGCCGTGCGGTGTCCGAGGGGCACCCGGACCTGACCCCCGCGCATCTGCTGCTCGCGCTGCTCGAGGGCCAGGACAACGAGAACATCATCGATCTGCTCGCCGCCGTGGACGCCGACCAGGCCGCCGTGCGCTCCGCGGTCGAGCGGCTGCTCGCCGGCCTGCCCAGCGTCGCCGGCTCCACCGTCGCCCCGCCGCAGCCCAACCGTGAGCTGCTCGCCGTGATCGCCGACGCCGCGCAGCGCGCCAAGGAGCTCGGCGACGACTACGTCTCGACCGAGCACCTGCTCATCGGTGTCGCCGCCAAGGGCGGCCGGACCGGCGAGGTGCTGGACCGGCAGGGGGCGGGCGCCAGGAAGCTGCTGGACGCGTTCGAGCAGGCCAGGGGAGGGCGCCGCGTGACCACACCCGACCCGGAGGGCCAGTACAAGGCCCTGGAGAAGTTCGGTACGGACCTCACCGCCGCCGCCCGCGAGGGCAAGCTGGACCCGGTCATCGGCCGGGACCAGGAGATCCGCCGCGTCGTGCAGGTGCTTTCCCGGCGCACCAAGAACAACCCGGTGCTCATCGGCGAGCCCGGTGTCGGCAAGACGGCCGTCGTCGAGGGGCTCGCCCAGCGCATCGTCAAGGGCGACGTGCCGGAGAGCCTGAAGAACAAGCGGCTGGTCGCGCTCGACCTCGGCGCGATGGTCGCGGGCGCGAAGTACCGCGGCGAGTTCGAGGAGCGGCTGAAGACCGTCCTGTCCGAGATCAAGGCCAGCGACGGCCAGATCATCACGTTCATCGACGAGCTGCACACGGTCGTCGGCGCGGGCGCCGGCGGCGACTCCGCCATGGACGCGGGCAACATGCTCAAGCCCATGCTGGCCCGCGGGGAGCTGCGGATGGTCGGCGCCACGACCCTCGACGAGTACCGCGAGCGCATCGAGAAGGACCCCGCGCTGGAGCGCCGCTTCCAGCAGGTCCTGGTCGCCGAGCCGTCCGTCGAGGACACCATCGCCATCCTGCGCGGCCTCAAGGGCCGGTACGAGGCCCACCACAAGGTCCAGATCGCCGACTCCGCGCTGGTGGCCGCCGCCACCCTCTCGGACCGGTACATCACCTCCCGCTTCCTGCCCGACAAGGCCATCGACCTCGTCGACGAGGCCGCGTCCCGCCTGCGCATGGAGATCGACTCCTCACCCGTCGAGATCGACGAGCTCCAGCGCGCCGTGGACCGCCTGCGCATGGAGGAGCTCGCGCTCAAGAACGAGAGCGACCCCGCCTCCGTGCAGCGCCTGGAGAAGCTGCGCCGCGACCTCGCCGACCGGGAGGAGGAGCTGCGCGGCCTCACCGCCCGCTGGGAGAAGGAGAAGCAGGGCCTCAACCGCGTCGGTGAGCTGAAGGAGAAGCTGGACGACCTGCGCGGCCAGGCCGAGCGCGCCCAGCGCGACGGCGACTTCGACACCGCCTCCAAGCTGCTGTACGGCGAGATCCCGGCCGTGGAGCGAGAGCTGGAGGCCGCCAGCCAGGCCGAGCAGGAGGCCGCCAGGGACACCAAGGACACGATGGTCAAGGAGGAGGTCGGCCCCGACGACATCGCCGACGTCGTCGGCTCCTGGACCGGCATCCCGGCCGGACGCCTCCTCGAAGGGGAGACGCAGAAGCTGCTGCGGATGGAGGACGGGATCGGCCGGCGCCTGATCGGCCAGTCCGAAGCCGTACGGGCGGTGTCGGACGCGGTCCGGCGCACGCGGGCGGGGATCTCCGACCCCGACCGGCCCACCGGCTCGTTCCTCTTCCTCGGCCCGACCGGCGTCGGCAAGACGGAACTGGCCAAGGCGCTCGCCGACTTCCTCTTCGACGACGAGCGGGCGATGGTCCGCGTCGACATGAGCGAGTACGGCGAGAAGCACAGCGTGGCCCGGCTCGTCGGCGCCCCTCCGGGGTACGTCGGGTACGAGGAGGGCGGCCAGCTCACGGAGGCGGTGCGCCGCCGCCCGTACAGCGTGGTGCTGCTGGACGAGGTGGAGAAGGCCCATCCGGAGGTCTTCGACATCCTCCTCCAGGTGCTGGACGACGGGCGCCTGACCGACGGACAGGGACGCACGGTCGACTTCCGCAACACCATCCTCATCCTCACCTCGAACCTGGGCAGCCACTTCCTGATGGACCCGCTCACGACCGAGGAGCAGAAGCGGGAACAGGTCCTGGAGGTGGTCCGGGCCTCCTTCAAGCCGGAGTTCCTCAACCGCCTCGACGACCTCGTCGTCTTCTCGGCCCTCACCCGCGAGGAGCTCGCCCACATCGCGCGGCTCCAGATCGGCCGCCTGGCCAAGCGCCTCGCCGAGCGCCGCCTGACCCTGGACGTCACCCCGGCGGCCCTGGAATGGCTCGCCGACAAGGGCAACGACCCCGCCTACGGCGCCCGGCCGCTGCGCCGCCTGATCCAGACGGCGATCGGCGACCGGCTCGCCAAGGAGATCCTCGCGGGCGAGGTCAAGGACGGCGACACGGTCCGCGTGGACCGTGTCGACGACGGCCTGATCGTGGGCGCGGCCCAGTAGGCCGACGGCAGGTCACGCCGCGGGCTGAGGTCCCCCACGAGGAGGATCGTTCCGGCCCGCGGCGGATCGCCGCCGTCCGGGCTTGCCACGCCCCGCCCGGGATGGGAGAGGATGGCCGCAATCGTACGAAGGGAAATTCACGGTGACCATCGACCCGTCCTCGATTCCGAATTTCGGGGGCCAGCCCCAGCCTCAGCAGGCCGCAGGACCGGCGGGCCCCGTCGTCCCGAACCAGGACCTCGTCAAGCAGCTCCTCGAACAGATGGAGCTGAAGTACGTCGTGGACGACGAGGGTGACCTCGCGGCGCCGTGGGAGGAGTTCCGCACGTACTTCATGTTCCGCGGCGAGGAGGACCAGCAGGTCTTCTCGGTGCGGACCTTCTACGACCGGCCCCACCCGGTCGAGAACAAGGAGAAGATCCTCGAGACGATCGACGACTGGAACCGCCGCACCCTGTGGCCCAAGATCTACACGCACCTCCACGAGGACGAGCAGGGCGGCGCCACCGTCCGGCTCATCGGCGAGGCGCAGATGCTGATCGGCACCGGCGTGGCGCTGGAGCACTTCGTGCAGTCGACGGTCAGCTGGGTGCGGGCGTCCATCGAGTTCGACAAGTGGCTCGTGGAGCAGTTCGGCCTGGAGCCCGGGGACGGCGAGGCGTCCGCCTGAGTCACAGGGCCATGGTGGCGAGCGTCAGCACGTACGTCCCATAGGCGAAGGAGAGCCCGGCCAGGGCGGCGATCACCACGATGGCCGCCCCGGGCCGGGCTCTGCGCAGCGCGCACGCCACCGGCAGCAGCAGCGGGAACGCCGGGAGCAGGAAGCGCGGCTTCGACTCGAAGAACCCCGACCCGCCCACGGCGATCACCACCAGCACCGCGGTGTAGACGACCAGCGCCAGCGGCGGCCGGTCCAGCAGGAACAGCGCGAACAGCACCACCCCCACCGCCGTCAGCGCCAGCGACATGGTGAAGCCGAGGTCCATGGGGCGCGTGACGACGGTGCGCACGAAGCGGACGGTGCCCGCCCCGAAGTCGAACCGGGACGTCCACCCGGCCTGCACCGCGAAGTACCCGCCCAGCAGGTCACCCCTGCGCGCCCCCACCCACAGCAGATAGCCCACCCACCCGGCCGGCGCCACCGCCGCGCCCGCCCACAGCCGCCGGTCGCCGCGGGCTCCGCGCCCGCGCCTGAGGAGCTCGTACGCGGCCGTCACGACCACCGCGGCCGCCACCGCGACCCCGTTGGGCCGCGACGCCCCGGCGAGTGCCGCCAGCGTGCCCGCCCACAGCCAGCGCCCGGTCAGCACCGCGTACAGCGACCAGGCCGCGAAGGCCGTCAGGACCGGCTCCGTGTACGCCATGGACAGCACGATCGAGTGCGGCAGCAGCCCCCACAGCGCCACCAGCGCCGTGGCCACGCCCCGCCCGTGGAGCCGCTCGCCGAGCAGGAAGACGCCCCAGGCGGCGGCCCCCGCCGCCGTCCAGGAGATCAGCAGTCCCGCGGTGCCGCCCGTCACGGGCAGGACGGTCGTCACCGCCCGCACGAGCCCCGGATAGAGCGGGAAGAACGCGAGGTCGGACTGGACCGCGCCGTCCGGCCAGTGCAGCGTCCGGCCGTAACCGTGCGCGGCGATCCGCAGGTACCAGTCGGAGTCCCACGACATGGCCAGCAGCGCGCGCGGCGAGCGGCCGGTGTGCCAGGCCCACAGCGCCATCACCAGCATCCCGGTCAGCCGGGCGGCGGCGAACATCCCCAGCGCGGGCGCGGCGCGGTGCAGCGCGGCGAGCGGCCGGTGTGCCACCCCCACGGATCCGGGGCGGAAGGTATCGGCGGACGTCTCGGCGGACAGGGTGCACCTCCGTGCGCGCGGGATCGCTCACCCCGACCCTCGGGCGCGCACGGAACCCGCGCGAGCGCAGAGGGCCCGCCCGGGTGGTCGCTTCCCGGCCGGGCCCGCCGCGCGCGTGTCACCGTGACAGCGCGTCCCACGGCTGCTAGGTCGTGTCTTTCGGATACTGCCGGGCTGGCGTGCCCCGGCACCGCGCCTCGCGGCGTTGTCGCCGCCGATGTCCCCCGTGGCCCTTCGGGCACGAGGGTGCCCCCACCGCGGTGACTCCCTCCTCCGCCTCGCGATCCACGGCACCGCGCCCCGCTCCCTGATCCGGCCCGATCCGGAAGACAGGCCCTGGGCCAACCGGGCGGGGCCCTGAGCGGAACCCCTCACTCCAGCGGGTCGTGTCCCCAGTTCATGAGGGAGTGGCGCCACCGCGTGTCGGTGACGTCCCCGGCGGGGCGCTGCGCCAGGTGGCGGTGGACGTACCCCACGACCTTGCGCATGTGCGCGAGGTCGTCGTCGCCGAGATCCGCCTTGCCCGTGTGCAGGAGCTCGACGATGCGCCGGCCGGAGGCGTGCCCGACGCTCTCGCCGCCGGAGCTCTGTCCGGCGCTTCTGGACTCCTCGGTCGCCAGCCACTTCTCCAGCCGGCTCGCCGTCATGTTGACCGCATCGTGGAACGCGCGCACCGTCGCGTCGCGGTCGTCCTCACCCCGTCCCGCCCGGGTCATCGCGAGCGCTTGCCCTTCTTGCGGAGGGCGCCGGGCTTGTGCACGGCGGAGCGGCCCGATGTGTCGCTCTCCACCTCGTACTGCGGCTGTTCCTTCGAGGCGTCCACCGTCCGGCCGGCTGCCTCGGTCCGGCTGGTGATCTTCTTCTTCACCTTTCCGGTCACCTTCTGCCCGTGGCTCTTCCACGTGACCTCGTCGCCCTTGTCCAGGTCGTCCTTCTCCGGCATGACGTGCTCCTCCAGGAGGTCGGCGACGCGTGGTGCGCCGCCGCGTCCAGGCTCGTCCAGCCGGCCCGGTCACGCATCCGCTGATCGGCCGCCGACCCGTCGCACGGCGCGGCTCCGGCACGCCTCAGCCACCGGTGGCCGGCCCCTTCAGCCGGGCGGCGGCCTCCTCCAGGACCTCCACGCGCTTGCAGAACGCGAACCGCACGAACGGCGCCCCCTGCTCGCGGTGGTCGTAGAAGACCGCGTTGGGGATGGCGACCACGCCGCACCGCTCGGGCAGGGCGCGGCAGAAGGCGACCCCGTCCGACTCGCCCAGCGGGCGGATGTCGGTGGTGATGAAGTACGTCCCGGCCGGCGCGTACACCTCGAACCCGGCCTGTGTGAGCCCCCGGCTCAGCACCTCCCGCTTGGCGCGCAGATCGGCCCGCAGGCCGTCGAAGAACGCGTCCGGCAGCCGCAGGGCCTCGGCGATGGCGTACTGGAAGGGCCCGGCGCTCACATACGTCAGGTACTGCTTCGCCGACCGCACCGCGGTGACCAGTTCGGGCGTGGCGGTGACCCAGCCGACCTTCCAGCCGGTGTACGAGAACGTCTTGCCGGCCGAGCCGATGGTGACCGTCCGCTCGCGCATGCCGGGGAGCGTGGCGAGGGGGATGTGTTCGGCGTCGTCGAAGACGAGGTGCTCGTACACCTCGTCGGTGACGACGAGGAGGTCCCGCTCGACGGCGAGGGCGGCGATGGCGGTGAGTTCCTCGCGTGTGAGGACCGTGCCGGTCGGGTTGTGGGGGGTGTTGAGGAGGATGAGGCGTGTGCGGTCGGTGACGGCGTCGCGCAACTCGTCCAGGTCGAGCGTGAACCTGCGGTCGCGCGGTCGCAGGGTGACCGGGACACGGGTGCCGCCCGCCATCGCGATGGAGGCGGCGTACGAGTCGTAGTACGGCTCCAGCGCGATCACCTCGTCGCCCGGCTCGACCAGCGCCAGCAGGGCCGCCGCGATGCCCTCCGTGGCGCCGGCCGTCACCAGGACCTCGGTGTCGGGGTCGTACGCGAGGCCGTAGTACCGCCGCTGGTGCTCGGTGACGGCGGTGCGCAGCTCGGGCACGCCGGGGCCGGGCGGGTACTGGTTGCCGCGGCCGTCGCGCAGGGCGCGCACCGCCGCCTCCCGGATCTCCTCCGGACCGTCGGTGTCGGGGAAGCCCTGGCCCAGGTTGATGGAGCCCGTCCGGACGGCCAGCGCGGACATCTCCGCGAAGATCGTCGTGCCGAACGCGGCGAGGCGGCGGTTGAGCGGCGGTCGTGTCATGGCGGCCATCCTGGGTCGAACCTCTGGAGTTCCTCAAGTCTGCTTTGAGCGGGGAGCGGCCGTGGGTATCTCCCTGCCACACACGTCGGACCGAGCGGCGAAGGGAGGGGGAGGAGCATGGAGACCATGGTGTTCCCGCTGGTCAGCGGGAACGTGGTGGGGCCCGTCGGCCGTGCGGTGAGGGGGCCGGGCCCGCGGACCGCGACACCGGGCGGCCGGTGGCCGGGCGACGGCGCGTGCGCGCCGGAGTCCTCGGCGTCCCGCTCCGGCCCGTCGCCGTGTGCGAGCTCCGCGTGTTCGTCCTGCGCAGGCGGGTCCTCCCGCAGCTGAGCCCGGCGGAGACCGACGGGCCTTCCATTCGATGGGTACGACAACGGGGGATGGTGAACATCATGGAGATCGGACTGATCTTCGGTGCGGTGGTGGTGCTCGCGGCGATGCTGTCCGCGGTCAGCGGCGGACGCAGCCGCCGCAGGCGGCGCTCGGGTGGCGGCGGCTGGTGGGCCGGCGGCGGAGGTGATTCCTCCTGTGGCGGCGGGTCCTCGTGCGGCGGCGGGTCTTCCTCGTGCGGCGGCGGGGGTGGATGCGGTGGCGGAGGCAGCTGACACGGGGCAGCTGGTCCGCGACCACTGAGGGTGCCCGGTGCGGGGTGAACTCCCGCCGGGCACTCTCGTCTTGGGTTTTGTGGGGTCTCTCAGGTCCATTTCTGTTGAACAGTTGAACCGTCAGGCACCCGAGGGGATGGAAACCACGTCAACTTGGGTAAAAGCGCTGAGAGTTAACCGCCGTTCATGGTTCTCTCGCTGTCGAAACCATCCAGTCCTCGGGGCCTCGCGTACGGCCCCGAGCCGGAGGTCCCCGTCCCCCCACGCCTTCCGGGACACTCCCGGTCCACCCGTCAAACCGTGTTTGCGGAGCCGACCCATGCTCACGACCCTCAAGACTTCCTACACCGACACGCGCGCCGCCGACCTGGCCTGGGCGCTGGGGCGGGAGGCGTTGCCCGCGCTCGCCGTGCTCGACCTCGAACTGTCCGGAGCCACGCTCCAGCTGAGACTCCTCGGCGCCTCCCACCAGGTGCTGCTCGAGGAGGAGCGAGGCAGATGCTCGGAGACCGTCGCCTGCATGCCGGGCAGCAGCACGCCGCTGCCGCTCGGTGTGGCCAAGCGGATCGGGGCGTGGGAGTACGAGTTCGCCGCCCGCGTCGAGACCTACTCGGAAGGGTCGTTCGCCGGGCGTGCCCAGGAGTTGCTGGCGCTCGTCGCCGACCACCCGAACGGTCTCGCCGGTACCTTCCCCGGCTCGCCGCACGCCTTCACCGCGATGCTGGCGCAGCGCCACGAGGGGCAGGTGCGGTGGCGCACCTGGCACGCGTACCCGCAGGAAGGGCAGCTCGTGGTGACCCGGACCAGCGTGAGCGTCCCTCTGTCCACCGCCGCCTAGTTACACCTGTGTGGGTGACCGTGCGCTGTCGGGGCGTGACGTAACGTTCTTGCGTGATTGAAGCCCCGTCCGCCTCTCGCGTCGCGCAGCCGCCCGCCGGGGCCGCGGCACCGCTGCCGGTGCGGCAGCGCGCCGGGCGGTTCCTGGTGCTGGTCGCGGTGTTCGTGTGCGCCGCGTGCGGTCTGGTCTACGAGCTGCAACTCGTCGCGCTGGCCTCGTATCTGATCGGGGACTCGGTCACCCAGGCGTCGATCGTCCTGTCCGTGATGGTCTTCGCGATGGGCATGGGGTCGCTGCTCGCCAAGCGGCTGCGGTGCCGGGCGGCCGTCGGCTTCGGGCTGGTGGAGGCCGCACTGGCGCTGATCGGCGGCTGCTCGGCCCTCGTGCTGTACGCCGCGTTCGCCTGGGCGGGCGAGTCGCGGCCGGCGCTGGTGGTGTTCTCGCTCGCCATCGGTGTCCTCATCGGCTCCGAGATACCGCTGCTGATGACGCTGATCCAGCGCGTCTCGCGACGCGACACCGAGCAGGACGCCGGCGGCACGGTCGCGGACCTGTTCGCCGCCGACTACGTGGGCGCGCTCGTCGGCGGGCTGGCGTTTCCGTTCCTGCTGCTGCCGTGGCTGGGGCAGCTGACAAGCGCGATGCTCACCGGCGCGGTCAACGTGGTCGCGGGCGCGGTCCTGGTGCTGGGCCTGTTCGGCGGGGACCTGACGGCCCGTGAGCGGTGGACGCTGATCGTCGCCAATGTGCTGGTCCTCGGGGTGCTGGCGGCCACGGCCGTGCTGGTCGACGACTTCGAGCGGGTGGCCCGGCGGGCGGTGTACGGCGATGGGGTGCGGGTCACGGTCCGGACGGACGTGCAGGAAGTGGTGGTGACCGGGGAGGTGGACGAGCCGCCCGCGCTGTTCCTGGACGGGCGGTTGCAGGTCAGCGGGCGCGACGAGCGGCGGTACCACGAGGCGCTGGTCCACCCGGCGATGCGCGGGCCGCACGCGCGCGTGGCGATCCTGGGCGGCGGTGACGGGCTGGCGCTGCGAGAGGTCCTGCGGTACGACGGCGTCGCGTCGGTGACGGTGGTCGAGCTGGACGAGGGCGTGGTGCGGCTGGCCCGCTCGGACCCGGCGCTCACCCGGCTCAACGGCCACGCGTACGACGATCCGAGGGTGCGCGTGGTGTACGCCGACGCCTTCCGCTGGCTGCGGGAGGAGGCGCGGCCGGGCGCGTACGACGTTCTGCTCTCCGACCTGCCCGACCCCGGCATCACGGCCGGCACCAAGCTGTACTCGGAGGAGTTCTACGGCCTGGCCGCGCGGGCGCTCGGGGCCGGCGGGCGGCTCGCCGTCCACGCGGGACCGATGGCGTCCCGGCCCCGCACGTACTGGACGGTGGACGCCACCCTGCGGGCGGCGGGCTTCGCGACCCGCCCGTACTGCGCGAATGGCCGGCTGTCCGGCCACCCGGACGGACCCGCCGGCTCCGGCGGCGGTGCGGCGCCACGGGACTGGGGCTTCCTGCTGGCCGCGCGTGCCGCGCCGCCGCCGCGGGCCGGTGAGCGGTGCGCCGCGCACGGCGCGGGCCGCGAGGAGCTGCCGCCCTCGACGCTGGTGCACCCGCGGTACGGCGAGTGACGGGACGGCCGGGCGTCGGTAGGCTCGGTTCCCATGGAGCATGAGGTGTTCGTTCCGGTTGCCGTGCACAACCTCCGCGAGGTGCTGGCCGACCCCGCCCGCATCGCCCGCTGCGTCCCAGGGCTCCAACAGGACGCCGACGCGTCGGCCGGCCCCCTGTCGGGCCGTCTCAAGGTGCGCGCCGGCGGGCACACGATCACCTACCGCGGCGCCCTGAGCGTCGCCGGGCAGGGCGAGGACACGTACACCGTCGAGGGCGAGGGCACGGAGGTCCGCGGCTCGGGCTCGGTCAAGCTGGCGCTGACGGTGCGTCTCACGGAGGGCGAGGGCGGTACGACCCTGTCGTTCGCGGGCACCTCGCAGGCGGACGGCCGCCTCGCGGAACTCCCGGCCGACGCGACGGCCTCCACGGCGCACCGTCTGCTGGACCGTTTCGCCGAAGCGCTCACGACGACGGCCACCGCCGGGACGTCGCCCCGGCCCGGACCGGCCGCGGACGACGAGGAGGCCGGGGCGGAGGACGCCGACCTCGATGACGACCTCGACGAGGTCATCGCTGACGCCATCGATGACGACGGGGTCGACCAGGGCGCCGACGAGCCGCGGTCGGTGTACGACACTCCCGTACCGCCCTCGTCGCTCAACCCGCTGGAGGACGAGGAGTTCGTCCTCGGGGAGCCCGCCGCCGAGGCGGCGCACGCGCGCCGCACCATGATCGGGCGCAGCGCCGAAGAGGTGGACCACGCCCCGCCGCGCGGGCGTTACGCGCCCACGCCCGGCCCGGAGTCCGCGTCGGCGACCGCGACCCTGCGATGGCTCGCCCCCGCCACCGCGCTCGCGCTGGTCTGCGCCGTGGTGGTGGGGCGCGCCCTGCGCCGCCGCAAGTAGTGTCGGGTGACGTGACGAGTAGCAGCGCAGAGAACGGCGTCCGGCTCGCGGCCGGAGACGTCGAGGTGTCCATCCGCCCGGACAACGGATGCCGTATCGAGAGCCTCCGCATCGGCGGTACGGAAGTGCTCCGCCAAGGTGAGCGGTACGGCAGTTTCCCCATGGTGCCGTGGTGCGGCCGGATCGCCGGCGGCCGTTTCCTCAACGGCGCGACCCGGCGTCAAATGCCGGTCGACGCACCCCCGCACGCCATCCACGGCACCGTCCGCGACGCCGCCTGGCGCACCGCCCGCGCCGACAAGGCGGAGGCGGCGTTCACATACGACCTCGTCGAGCCCTGGCCCTACCCCGGGCGGGTCACCCAGACCTTCGAGCTCACCGAGGACACCCTGACCCTCCTGCTCGGGGTGGAGACGTACGGCGACTCGTTCCCCGCCCAGGCCGGCTGGCACCCCTGGTTCCGCCGCAACCTCGGCGGCGAGGACGTCCGCGTCGACTTCACGGCCGCCTGGCAGGAGGAGCGCGGGGAGGACCACCTGCCCACCGGCCGCCGGATCGACCCGCTGCCCGGCCCGTGGGACGACTGCTTCTCCATGCCCGACGGCGTCGATGTCACCCTCACCTGGCCCGGGCAGCTGGAGCTCCGGGTCACCAGCCCCTCCCCGTGGGTGGTCGTGTACGACGAGCAGGACGCCGCCGTCTGCGTAGAGCCCCAGTCGGGCCCGCCGAACGGCCTGAACACCCACCCCCGGCTGGTCACCCCCATCGATCCCCTGGAGATCACCTCCACCTGGACGTGGCGGCGGCTGTGACGGGCGACGCTTAAGCTCATGGGCATGACTGACGTACGAGCCGAGCTGCTGCAGCAGATCAAGGACAAGGCCGTGGTGCACGGCAAGGTGACCCTTTCGTCGGGTCTGGAGGCCGACTACTACGTCGACCTGCGCCGCATCACCCTGGATGGCGCCGCTGCGCCGCTCGTCGGTCAGGTCATGCTCGATCTGACCGCCGACCTCGACTTCGACGCGGTGGGCGGTCTCACCCTGGGCGCCGACCCGGTCGCGACGTCGATGCTGCACGCGGCCGCCGCGCGCGGCCGGCAGCTGGACGCCTTCGTCGTCCGCAAGGCGGCCAAGGCGCACGGCCTGCAGCGCCGGGTCGAGGGCCCGGACATCACGGGCCGCCGCGTCCTGGTCGTCGAGGACACCTCCACGACCGGCGGCTCGCCGCTCACCGCCGTCGAGGCCGTCCGCGAGGCCGGCGCCGAGGTCGTCGCCGTCGCCACGATCGTCGACCGGGCGACCGGTGCGGCGGAGAAGATCAGCGGAACGGCCGGGGTGCCGTACCTCTACGCGTACGCGCTGGACGAGCTGGGTCTCGCCTGACCCGCGGTTGACCTGTGGTTCTTTCGAGGGGCGGTCGGTTTCACGTGAAACCGACCGCCCCTCGACGCAGGCGGGGTGGAGCCCGCGCGCCGGTCTGGGATGATGAGTGCGACGATGACGTCGCCCCCAGGTCAGGGATGCAACGAACGTAACCGCACATCACAAGGAGCGGACACATGCCCATCGCAACCCCCGAGATCTACAACGAGATGCTCGACCGGGCGAAGGCAGGCAAGTTCGCCTACCCGGCCATCAACGTCACCTCGTCGCAGACTCTGCACGCCGCCCTGCGCGGTTTCGCGGAGGCCGAGAGCGACGGCATCATCCAGATCTCGACCGGTGGTGCGGAGTTCCTGGGCGGCCAGTACAGCAAGGACATGGTGACGGGCGCCGTCGCCCTGGCCGAGTTCGCGCACATCGTCGCCGCGAAGTACGACATCACCGTCGCGCTGCACACCGACCACTGCCCGAAGGACAAGCTGGACGGCTACGTACGTCCGCTGCTCGACATCTCCGCCGAGCGTGTCGCCAAGGGTGAGAACCCGCTGTTCCAGTCGCACATGTGGGACGGCTCGGCCGAGACCCTCGCCGACAACCTGGCCATCGGCCAGGAGCTGCTCGCGAAGGCCGCCGCCGCGAAGATCATCCTTGAGGTCGAGATCACCCCGACCGGTGGCGAGGAGGACGGCGTCAGCCACGAGATCAACGACGAGCTGTACACGACCGTCGACGACGCCATCCGCACCGCCGAGGCGCTCGGCCTGGGCGAGAAGGGCCGCTACCTGCTGGCCGCCTCCTTCGGCAACGTCCACGGCGTCTACAAGCCGGGCAACGTCGTGCTCCGCCCCGAGCTGCTCAAGGACCTCCAGGAGGGTGTCGCCGAGCGGTTCGGCAAGTCCGCCTCCCCGGGCCCGTTCGACTTCGTCTTCCACGGTGGCTCCGGCTCCACGCAGGAGGAGATCGCCACCGCGCTGGAGAACGGCGTCGTGAAGATGAACCTCGACACCGACACCCAGTACGCCTTCACCCGTCCGGTCGCGGACCACATGTTCAAGAACTACGACGGTGTGCTGAAGGTCGACGGCGAGGTCGGTTCCAAGAAGACCTACGACCCGCGCACCTGGGGCAAGCTGGCCGAGGCGTCCATGGCCAAGCGCGTGACCGAGGCGTGCGCGGCGCTGCGCTCGACCGGCACGAAGCTGAAGTAAGCGCCGCGATCACCCGCACCGGCCCGGCACCGCACAGGCCCGGCACCGCGCAGGCGGTGCCGGGCCTGTGTCACCGGATGTGACACTGGGGGCATGACCATCCACCAGAACCTGCTGGGGGGACCGCCCCCCACCCACCTGCCCGACGATCCCGAGCCGCGTGAGCTGCTCGCGTCCGGTGCCGCGCCCGCCGATGTCGCCGCGAAGTACCCGTCGTCCTCGCTGGCCTGGGCGCGGCTCGCCGACGACGCGTTCGAGGGCGGCCGGGTGGTCGAGTCGTACGCGTACGCGAGAACCGGCTACCACCGCGGCCTGGACGCGCTGCGGCGCAGCGGGTGGAAGGGCCACGGGCCGGTGCCGTGGGAGCACGAGCCGAACCGGGGGTTCCTGCGGGCGCTGCACGCCCTCGCGCGCGCCGCTCAGGCGATCGGTGAGCAGGAGGAGTACGAGCGCTGCTCGACGTTCCTGCGCGACTCGTCCCCGCTGGCGGCCGACACCCTCGGCTGACACCCTCGGCCGACCCGCAGCACGCTCAGCATTCCCAGCACGAGCACCGGGCGCCCACCCGCGCGTCGACACCGCGAGTCGAGACCGCGCCGGGCCGGGCGCCCGCGCATGTGTGACGGGAGGAAGGGACGGCCGGTCCATCACCGGGCCGGTCGTGTCATGATGCGACTGGGACCGCGCCGAGAGTACGTGGTCCCGAGGGGACCGGGGCTCCCGCCGAGTGTCGGGGGCAGACCGCTACCCGGTAGCACGCATTGATGGAGACAGCGATGTCTACTTCCCCCGATGCCTTCGCGCCCGGATCGGACACCCCGAATCTGGACTTCGCGGGCACCACACCGTACGAGGACTACGTCCAGGCGGATGTCCTCACCCACCTCCAGCACCCCCTCTCGGATGATCCGGGAGAGATGGTCTTCCTGGTCACCACCCAGGTCATGGAGTTGTGGTTCACCGTCATCGTCCATGAGTGGGAGACCGCGAGCCGCGCTCTGCGCGAGGACCGCCTGCCGGTGGCGATGGACGCGCTGAAGCGGTCCGTACGCGAGCTGGAGGCGCTGAACGCGTCCTGGAAGCCGCTCGGGCAGCTGACCCCGGCGCAGTTCAACTCGTACCGCAGCGCCCTCGGAGAGGGGTCCGGGTTCCAGTCGGCGATGTACCGGCGGCTGGAGTTCCTGCTCGGCGACAAGTCCGCGTCGATGCTGGTGCCGCACAGGGGCGCGCCGCGCGTCCACGCCGAGCTGGAGAAGGCGCTGCACGAGCCGAGCCTGTACGACGAGGTGCTGCGGCTCCTCGCGCGGCGCGGGCTGCCGGTGCCGGCGGAGGTCCTGGAGCGGGATCTGTCGCGGAAGTACGAGCCGTCCCCGGCCGTCGAGGAGGTCTGGGCGCGCGTCTACGCCGACCCCGACCAGAACGGTGAACTGGTCCGGCTGGGCGAGGCGCTGACGGACGTCGGTGAGCTGGTGTGGCGCTGGCGCAACGACCACCTGGTGGCGACGCGGCGCGCGATGGGTTCCAAGACCGGCACGGGCGGTTCCGCCGGGGTGGCCTGGCTGGAGAAGCGGGCCCGGAAGAACGTGTTCCCCGAGCTGTGGACGGCGCGCAGCCATGTCTGAGCTCAGGGAGAGGGCCGCGCTCCTGGACGAGAAGGACCAGCTCGCCGGGCGGCGCGAGCTGTTCGCGCTCGACGACGGTGTGGTGTACCTGGACGGCAACTCGCTCGGCGCGCTGCCCCGCCACGTGCCCGGCCGCATGGCCGATGTCCTCACCCGCGAGTGGGGTGAGCTGCGCATACGCTCCTGGGACGAGAGCGGCTGGTGGACGGCGCCGGAGCGGATCGGCGACCGCATCGCGCCACTCGTCGGCGCCGCGCCCGGCCAGGTCGTGGTCGGCGACTCGACGAGCGTCAACGTCTTCAAGGCGCTGGTGGCGGCGGTCCGGCTGGCGGACCCCGAGCGGGACGAGATCGTGGTCGACGCGACGACGTTTCCCACGGACGGCTACATGGCCGAGTCGGCCGCCCGCATGACGGGCAAGCGGCTGGTCCCCGTCGCCCCCGGGGACGTACCCGCCGCCGTGGGTCCGCGCACGGCGGCCGCGCTGGTCAACCACGTCGACTACCGCACGGGCCGGCTCCACGACCTGCCCGGCACCACGGCGGCGGTCCGGGCGTCCGGTGCCCTCGCGGTGTGGGACCTGTGCCACAGCGCGGGCGCCCTGCCCGTGGGCCTGGACGCGCACGGCGTGGACCTGGCCGTCGGCTGCACGTACAAGTACCTCAACGGCGGGCCGGGCGCTCCCGCCTATCTGTACGTCGCCGAGCGCCACCAGCCGCGCTTCGACTCCCCGCTGCCCGGCTGGACCTCGCACGCCGACCCCTTCGCGATGACGCCCGGCTACGCGGCGGCGCAGGGCGCGACGCGCGGGCGCGTCGGCACGCCCGACATCCTGTCCATGCTGGCCCTGGAGGCGGCGCTGGACGTGTGGGACGGGGTGTCCATCGAGACGGTACGGGCCAAGAGCCTGGCGCTCACGGACTTCTTCCTGGAGTGCGTGCGGGCGTACGTCCCCGCGGGGCGCGTCACCTCGGTCACGCCCGAGGCGCACGACGAGCGCGGCAGCCAGGTCGCGCTCCGCTGCGCCGACGCCCCGGCCGTGATGGAGGAGCTCATCGCCCGGGGCGTCGTGGGCGATCTGCGCCGCCCCGACGTGCTGCGCTTCGGCTTCACACCGCTGTACGTGGGCTTCGCGGACACCGAGCGCGCGGCGCACATTCTTGCGGAGGTGCTGGGCTGACGCCGACCTGATCTGCGGGGCCCCGGTCCTGGTACCGTCCCCGCAGGTCAGGCCAATTCGGCCCCGTCACCGAAAGGTTGAGCACCATGCCCGACCCCGCCGCGCGCGACGCCGCCGAGGAAGCGTCGGTCCTGTCGCATCCGGCCGTCGACCCGGATTCCACCGCCGCGTACGGGGATCACCCGGACCAGGTCGTCGACTTCTACGCCCCTCGTGGCGGTGGGCCCGGCGGGAGGGGCGACCGGGCGCCGCTCGTCGTGGTGCTGCACGGCGGGGCGTGGCGGGCGCCGTACGACCGCCGTCACATCACCCCTTTCGCGGACTTCCTCGCCCGGCGCGGTTTCGCCGTCGCCAACGTCGAGTACCGGCGGGGTGGGGGCATCCCGTCGCCCCGTGGTGAGGGGCCGGTCGCCGGGCGGTGGCCGGAGACGTTCGACGACGTCGCCGCCGCGCTGGACGCGCTGCCCCGCCTCGTATCCGGCCACCTGCCGCAGGCCGATCGGCGCCGCACCGTCGTCACCGGGCACTCCGCCGGTGGCCATCTGGCGCTGTGGGCCGCGGCCCGGCACGTCCTGCCGGCGGGCCCGGCCGGATCGCGGTGGCGGACGGCCGCCCCGCCGGACCTGCGCGGGGTCGTCGCGCTGGCGCCGATCGCCCACTTCGAACGGGCGGTGGAGCTGGACGTGTGCGGCGGCGCGGTACGGCAACTGCTCGGCGCGTGCGAGGACTTCGAGGTGCGGGCCGGGGTGGCCGACCCGGCCGCGCTGCTGCCGACCGGCATCGCCACGGCGGTGGTGCAGGGCCGCGAGGACACCGTCGTGCCGCAGGCCGTCGCCGAGGCGTATGTGGACGCGGCGGCGAAGGCGGGCGAGATGGTCGGCCTGACCCTGCTCGACGGCGTCGGGCACTTCCCGCTGATCGACCCGGCGGCGGACGCGTGCGCGGTGGTCGCGGAGGAGATCGCGCAACTGGCGTGGTGAGCGCCGGGGCCCGGGGCGGAAGCCGGCCGCGGGCGGGCGCGTTCCGTGCCTGATCAGCGGCGTAGTACTCCAGGGGGACGCGGAAGGATCCGCATCCAAGGTGACGACCCCGTCCCCGCCCTTGCCTACCGTTGCTGACGTGACCGACACCAAGACCCGCAGCCCCGAGTACCGCATGGCCCAGGGCATGCTCATGGGCCTGCGCCGTGAACTCCTCAACGACGCACTCGCCTACCGGCTGCTCCCGCCCATGAGGACCGACGGCCCCGTGACCAGGCGGTTGCCGGGGCGGATACGCCAGTATCTGGGCTGGTTCCCGCACGCCCTGGTGGCCGGGGCCGCCCTGATCGTCCTGGCGGTGGGCTACGAGGAGGGCCTGCCGGCCACCGGGCTGGTCCCCGCGGGAGCGGTGCTGCTCACCCTCGTCCGCCCCGTCGCCGCCTTCTGGCTGTCGTTGCTCTCCGCCCCGTTCGTGAGCGTGGTCTCCGGCTTCTGGGACGGCTGGCCGTGGGCCCCGACCAGCTTCGGCGCCCACCTCGTCGTCCTGACCGTCGTCGCGGCCAGGACCCGCCCGCGCACCGCGGCGTGGATGTGGGCGCTGACGGGGGTCTACGGGTTCTTCTGCGAGGCCGTCCTCAGCCGCGGAACCAGCGCCCACACCGCGTCGCTGCTGATCATCTCCGCGCTCGCCCTGCTCGTCGTCACCGTCCTGCACACGCGCCGCGAGGCCAAGGAGGAGGTCACCGCACAGCAGACCGTCACCGCGCGGGAGCGCTCCAAGCGCACGCTCCTGGAGGAGCGCACCACCATCGCCCGTGAGCTGCACGACGTGGTCGCCCACCACATGTCGGTCGTCGCCATCCAGGCGGAGGCCGCGCCGTACCGCGTGGAGAACCCGCCGCCCGAGCTGGAGCAGGCGTTCGTCACGATCCGCGAGAACGCGGTCGCCGCGCTGACCGAGCTGCGCCGCATCCTCGGAGTCGTACGCGCCGAGGACTACGAGGCGCCCGACGCGCCGCAGCCGACGCTCGCCGACCTCGACGGGCTGATCACCAACGTCCGCGACGCGGGCCTCACCGTGGACGCCACGGTCACCGGCGCGACGCGCGAGCTGCCGCAGGGCGTGGAGCTGTCCGCGTACCGGATCGTCCAGGAGGCGCTCAGCAATGTGCTGCGGCACGCGCCGGGCGCCTCCGCGAAGGTGGAGGTGGCGTACGTGCTCGGCGGCCTCGGCCTGCGGGTGGTGAACGGGCCGGCGCGCGGCCTGGTCAAGCCCGCCCGTCACCCGGCCACCGCCCCTGAAGGAGGGCTTCGCCCGCCCTCTCCGATGGGCGCCGGGCACGGGATCACGGGCATGCGGGAGCGGGTGGCGATGCTGGACGGTGAGATGACGGCGGAGGCGACGGAGGACGGCGGCTACGAGGTCGCGGTGTTCCTGCCCGTGCCCGTGGTGAGGGCGGAGTCATGACCATCCGGGTACTGATCGTCGACGACCAGATGATGGTCCGCGAGGGGTTCTCCGTCCTGCTGAACGCCATGCCCGACATCGAGGTCGTGGGCGAGGCCGTCAACGGCCGGGAGGCGGTCGCGCGGGTGGCGGAGCTGCGCCCGGACATCGTCCTCATGGACATCCGGATGCCGGAGATGAACGGCATCGACGCGACCCGCGAGATCGTCGCGGTCGACGGCGACGCGAAGGTGCTCGTGCTGACGACCTTCGACCTGGACGAGTACGTCTACCAGGCGCTGCGCGTCGGCGCGTCGGGCTTCCTGCTGAAGGACGCCTCGGCGCGGCAGCTCGCGGAGGGGGTACGGGTGGTGGCGGCCGGGGAGGCGCTGCTGGCGCCCACGGTCACCAAGCGCCTGATCACCGAGTTCGCCAGGACCGCCGACAGGGCGCGCCCGCCGGCGCTGGCGCAGGTGGGCGACCTGACGGAACGCGAGACGGAGGTGCTCGTACTCATCGCCCAGGGCATGTCGAACGGCGAGATCGCGTCCCACCTGGTCGTCGCCGAGTCGACGATCAAGACGCATGTCAGCCGCATCCTGGTGAAGCTGGGCCTGCGGGACCGTACGCAGGCGGCGGTCTTCGCGTACGAGGCGAGACTGGTGACGCCGGGGTAGGGCCTCGGCTAGCGTCCCGGCATGGAGTTCGATCCCTGGTCGCCCGCCTTCGTCGCCGACCCCTACCCCGCGTACGCCGGGCTGCGCGCCCGGGGCCGGGCGCACTGGTTCGAACCGAGCCGGCAGTGGCTGGTGCCGCACCACGCCGACGTGTCCGCGCTGCTGCGCGACCGGCGGCTGGGTCGGACGTACCGGCACCGGTTCACGCACGAGGAGTTCGGCCGCACCCCGCCGCCGGCCGAGCACGAACCGTTCCACGTGCTCAACGACCACGGGATGCTCGACCTGGAGGCGCCCGACCACACCCGGATCCGGCGCCTGGTGTCGAAGGCGTTCACGCCGCGCACGGTCGAGGCGCTGGCGCCGGTGGTGGCGCGGCTGGCCGAGGAACTGGTCGACGGGCTGGTCGCGGCGGGCGGCGGCGACCTGCTGGCCGACGTCGCCGAGCCGCTGCCGGTGGCCGTCATCGCGGAGATGCTCGGCATCCCGCCCGCCGACCGGGGGCTGCTGCGGCCGTGGTCGGCGGCGATCTGCGGGATGTTCGAGCTGAACCCGGACGAGGAGACCGCGCGGCGGGCGGTGGCGGCGTCGGTCGAGTTCTCGGCGTACCTGCGGGAGCTGATCGCGGTACGGCGCACGGCGCCCGGCGAGGACCTGATCAGCGCCCTGATCGCGGCGTACGAGGAGGGCGACCGGCTCACCGAGCAGGAGATGATCTCCACGTGCGTGCTCCTGCTGAACGCGGGCCACGAGGCGACGGTCAACACCACCGCGAACGGGTGGTGGACCCTCTTCCGCCACCCCGGGCAGCTGGCCGCGCTGCGGGCGGGGGAGGTGGAGTTGTCCACAGCTGTGGAGGAACTGCTGCGGTACGACACCCCGCTCCAGATGTTCGAGCGCTGGGTCCTGGACGACATCGAGATCGGTGACGTGACCGTCCCGCGCGGCTCCGAGGTCGCGCTGCTCTTCGGCTCGGCCAACCGCGACCCGGCGCGCTTCGCCCGCCCCGACGAGCTGGACCTGTCCCGCGCGGACAACCCGCACGTCTCCTTCGGCGCGGGCATCCACTACTGCCTGGGCGCCCCGCTGGCCCGCCTGGAGCTGGCCGCCTCCTTCGGCGCGCTGCTGCGGCGCGCCCCGCGTATGCGCCTGCTGACCGAGCCGGCCTGGCGGCCGGGGTATGTGATCCGCGGTGTACGGGAGCTGCGCGTGGAGCTGTGACGCGCGGCCGAGCGGCCCTCTCAGGTCAGCGCGTCCCGCCGCCGCAGTCCGGCCAGGCCCCCCGCCACGGGTGTCCGCGCCCCGGCCTCGGGCGCGCCATGGCGGCAGGCGGCGCCCCGTCCGGCCGTGTCCGCCCCCTGCGGCGGCCTCGTCTACGGCAGGCCCCGCTGGGCCGGGACCGTCAGGGCCCAGGCCTCCGCGCGGACCGTCCAGGTGCGGTGCCGCACCGGGCCCGTCACGCGGGCGTCCGCCCGATAGCGGTACGACGGACCCGACACCGTCACCGTCGTCGCCTCCACCCGTACCGGCTCCGCCGCCCGGGCCCGGACGACCACCTGCGCGAGCCCGCCGCGCGAGCTCACCGTCACGCCCTCCACCGGGTCGTCCACATCGCTCAGCACCCGCCCGTCCGCCTCGACGCGCAACCGGTGGGTCCGTATCGCCAGGAGGGAGCCCGGCACGGCCCCCGGCGGTGCGCCGGGCACCGGAGCCACCGGGCGGACCAGGGTGCGCACCAGCGACCGGCAGGTGTCCCACATCGTGGGCACCGGGGGCGCCACCGCGCCGGCGTCCGGGATGCGCAGCGCGCCCAGCACCACACCGTCACTGTCGTCCACCAACAGGTCGAGCCGCCGTGTCACCCCGTCCAGCACCGCCCGCGCCGCCGCGACCGCGCCGAGCGGCACCCCGAGCGACCCGGCCAGCTCCACGGACCGCCCCGGCCCCACCGGAACGAGCGACAGGACCCCGTCGGCCAGCTCCCGCCCCCGGTGCAAATGAGCCACCGCCCGCAGCAGCGCCCGGTCGTCGCCGATCACGACCGGGCGGCGCGAGCCCCGCCGCGCCAGCGCCCGGGCGAACTCCTCCGGCCCGTCCGGAAGGCAGATTTTCGCTTCCGAGCCCGCACACAGAACATCTTTCGCAATTCGCACGGACTCGCCGTCACTTCGGCGGGCGACCGGGTCGATGACCACCAGGAGCTGGTCGTGAGCCGACACCTCGGTCCTTCCTCGGGTAGTCTCTTTGTGCAAGAGCCCCTTGCGCTATTGCGCCAGGGGCTTCGTCTATTCCGGGGCACACCGGTGAGGCGGCGTCGGCCCCCTGACCTTGGACATGCCCCGCCCGGAAGGGGTGTACGCCTGTGCCCGCACTTGTGCTGCTCGGTGCTCAGTGGGGTGACGAGGGCAAGGGAAAGGCCACCGACCTGCTCGGTGGATCGGTTGATTATGTGGTGCGCTACCAGGGCGGCAACAACGCCGGCCACACGGTCGTCGTCGGCGACCAGAAGTACGCGCTGCATCTCCTCCCGTCCGGAATCCTCTCCCCGGGTTGCACCCCCGTCATCGGAAACGGCGTCGTCGTCGACCCGGCGGTCCTGCTCTCCGAGCTGAGCGGGCTGAACGAGCGCGGTGTCGACACCTCGAAGCTCCTCATCAGCGGTAACGCGCACCTGATCACCCCGTACAACGTCACCCTCGACAAGGTGACGGAACGGTTCCTCGGGAAGCGCAAGATCGGCACCACCGGCCGCGGCATCGGCCCGACGTACGCCGACAAGATCAACCGCGTCGGCATCCGCGTCCAGGACCTGTACGACGAGTCGATCCTCACCCAGAAGGTCGAGGCGGCGCTGGAGAACAAGAACCAGCTGCTCGCGAAGGTCTTCAACCGGCGCGCGATCGAGGCCGACAAGATCGTCGAGGAGATGCTCGGCTACGCGGAGCAGATCAGGCCGTACGTCGCCGACACCACGCTCATCCTGAACAACGCGATCGACGAGGGCAAGGTCGTCCTGTTCGAGGGCGGTCAGGGCACGCTGCTGGACGTCGACCACGGCACGTACCCCTTCGTGACCTCCTCCAACCCGACCGCCGGCGGTGCCTGCACCGGCGCGGGCGTGGGCCCCACGAAGATCAGCCGCGTCATCGGCATCCTCAAGGCGTACACCACGCGTGTCGGCGCCGGCCCGTTCCCGACGGAGCTGTTCGACGAGGACGGCGAGGCGCTGCGCCGCATCGGCGGCGAGCGCGGTGTGACCACCGGCCGCGACCGCCGCTGCGGCTGGTTCGACGCGGTCATCGCCCGCTACGCCACCCGCGTGAACGGCCTGACCGACTTCTTCCTCACCAAGCTGGACGTCCTGACGGGCTGGGAGCAGATCCCGGTCTGCGTCGCGTACGAGATCGACGGCAAGCGCGTCGAGGAGCTGCCGTACTCGCAGACCGACTTCCACCACGCGAAGCCGGTCTACGAGTACCTGCCCGGCTGGTCCGAGGACATCAGCAAGGCGAAGACCTTCTCCGACCTGCCGAAGAACGCGCAGGCGTACGTGAAGGCGCTGGAGGAGATGTCCGGCGCGCCGATCTCCGCGATCGGTGTCGGCCCCGGCCGCACCGAGACGATCGAGATCAACTCCTTCCTGTAGGAGCCGGTGGGACGCCCCGACGGGGGGTCCGGTCGGTTCTCCCCGGAGAACCGACCGGGCTCCCCGTCCGCGTCCCTCCCTGTCACGACCGGAGCGCCGGGGTCCGGGAGGCCCGGAGGGCCGGCTGGTGGCCCGCGCGGCCCACTGCGGCCGTTTTCCGCGCGGTTCACCGTGGAGGACGGCGGCCCGCCGGTCCTCTCGTCGGTCCGCGGGGAGCGCCGCCCGAACCGTACGGGCGTGCACCGGCCGGCCGTGTCCTGAACACGCCGGTGGCGCCCGGGAGTTGGCCCACCACCCCACCGTAACAAGTCTGGTCTAGACCTTGACAGGTTCAGACCATTCGCGCTTCCGTATGGCCCATCCCCCACGGAAGGGCCAGCCCTATGCTGCGACGCCTGTTGACCCTGTTCGCCACTCTCGCCATGGCCGTCGGCCTGGCCGTCGTCCTCCCCGCGTCCACCGCGTCGGCCGCCGAGTGCGCGGCACCCTGGAGTTCCGCCACCGTCTACACGGGTGGCAAGACCGCTTCGTACAGCGGCCGCAACTGGCTGGCGAAGTGGTGGACCCAGAACGAACGCCCCGGCTCCGCCGACGTCTGGTCCGACCAGGGCGCGTGCGGGGGCGGGGGCGGAACGCCCGACCCGTCCCCGTCCGGCTTCGTCGTGAGCGAGGCCCAGTTCAACCAGATGTTCCCGAACCGGAACCCCTTCTACACGTACAGCGGTCTGACCGCCGCGCTCAGCGCGTACCCCGCCTTCGCGAACACCGGCAGCGACACGGTGAAGAGGCAGGAGGCAGCCGCCTTCCTCGCCAACGTCAGCCACGAGACCGGCGGTCTGGTGCACATCGTCGAGCAGAACACCGCCAACTACCCCCATTACTGCGACCCTGGCCGGCCCTACGGCTGCCCGGCCGGCACCGCCGCCTACTACGGGCGCGGCCCGATCCAGCTCAGCTGGAACTTCAACTACAAGGCGGCGGGCGACGCCCTCGGCATCGACCTCCTCAACAACCCCTACCGTGTCGAGCGCGAGCCGGCCGTCGCCTGGAAGACCGGCCTCTGGTACTGGAACACCCAGAACGGCCCCGGCACGATGACCGCCCACAACGCGATGGTGACGGGCGCCGGCTTCGGTCAGACGATCCGCTCCATCAACGGTGCCCTGGAGTGCGACGGCAAGAACCCGGCGCAGGTCCAGAGCCGGATCAGCAAGTACCAGAGCTTCACCCAGATCCTCGGCGTGCCGACGGGCGGGAACCTGAGCTGCTGAAGCGGTCGCGGAAGCGGCGCGTGACGGAGTGCGGAGGGGGTGGCCACCGGCGGGTGGCCACCCCCGTCCGCATCGGGTGGCCCCGCGGACACGCCCACCGGCGGTGGGGCTCCGCGGCCGGTCGTCCCCTTACGGACGGCGCTCCAGCAGCTCCTTCAAACGCTGCTCGTTCCTCGCCATCTCCTTCCGCGCCTGAGGGCGCACCACGAGCGGCACGAGCGCCTTGCCGACACCGTGCGCCTCGAAGTCGAGGTCCAGCGTCACGCGCGACCGATCCCCGTCACCGACCGGCTCGACCATGCCCCTCACATGGCCCCTGACGGGGCCGTCGACGCCGTCCAAGCGGAAGCTCCGCGGTGGGTCGAGCTCGCTCATTTCCATGGTCATCGGAAACTGCCGGCGCCCGACCCGCCGGGTCACCACGACGCGCGCCCCCACGCCCGCCGGGCGGTCCCCGACCGGGCGTACCGCCACGGCGCTCTCCTGCCATTCGGCGAGGTGGACCGGGTCGGCCAGATAGGCGAAGACGTCTTCGGGGCGACGGGAGATCTCAATGCTTTCCTTGATCGAGGACATATCAGCCCCTTTCAGGTTTTTACGCATATCACTTTACTCGGCAGGGCGGGGGCGCGATCCGGCCCCGGTCGCCCGCAGCCGGTCAACCGCGCGGTAGGCCAACGGGGTTAGTGACAGTGACCAAAAGATCGTCGACCCGTTTGGGTCGGCGTGATGCGGATGACGCTGGGGGCCCTGGGGGCCGGACTGATCGCTCTTGCCGGGAGCCTGCACGCCCCGGCCGTGGCGCGGGCCGACGATCCGACGGTGACCGTGTTCACCGACGTACTGGAACCGGGCGGGTACCGGGAGGTGCCGGGGACGAGCAGGCGGATCGTGGCGGCGCCGGGGGAGCGGGTCGTGCTGCACGTGGACCGGTTCGCGATGCGGACGGTCGAGCCGCTGACCGGGCAGCAGGCCCTCGGGACGACGACCGGGCTGTTCTGCCCCTCCGAGCAGCGGCCCAACGGCTCGCACTACGGCAACAACATCGTCCCGGTCCTCAACGAGACCGTGGAGCCGGCCGTCCGGTGGGTGTTCCGGGCGCCGCACACCTCGGGCGTACAGGTCTACACGTGCAAACTGGCCGTCGACTTCTACTCCAACAACGCGCCCGTCGGGACCGATGTGCGGGTCACCTCGACGACCGGGGCCATCCGGCTGCACGCCGAGAACGCATACGAAGGGGTCGACCACTGGGTGCTGCCCGACACGCTCGATCCGGTGCAGCACGCGTGGGGCGTCGTGCCCGCCGGCGAGACGGCCGTCACCCTCGACCACACGTACGCGCCGGTGTCCCCGGCCGACCCCGCCATCGCCGTACGGCAGGACGCGCAGCTGACCACCTGCACCCGGCAGCGGCCGTACCGGGCCTGCCCCGTCGGCGAGCACCAGTTCAGCGAGGTGTCGACCTGGGTGGAGGCACAGCCCCTGGACCCCGCGGGGGCCGTGTGCGGGGCGCCACGGACCGGGCCGGTGAGCAGCGCCCGCATCTCGTCGGCCGAGCACCACCGGACCATGCCGAACGCCCTGGAGCTGCCCAAGGCCGAGCTGCCCGCCGACTGCCGGCGGGTGCGGCTCTCGCTGCGGGTGCAGGTGAAGAGCGGGGACCCCGTGCTCGTGCACGGCGGCTACTCGACCTCGGGGGAGGCCGCGACCGCGTACAGCCACGGGTACGCCTACGAGTACCGGCCGGCCGTCGTTCCCCTCGCGGACCGCCTGCCCTGGGCTACGCCCGTGAGCCGATGACCACCGTGGCGTACAGGTCCTCGCGCGTCACCACGTGCGGGGTGAGCCCCTCGGAGGCGACGATCCGCGTGGCGAGGGACGCCTGGCGCTCGCTGGTCTCGAACAGCAGGCTGCCGCCCGGGGCCAGCCAGGACGCCGCCTCGGCGGTCACGCGCCGCAGGACGTCCAGCCCGTCCGCGCCCCCGTCGAGGGCGACCCGCGCCTCGTGCACCCGGGCCTCGGCCGGCAGCAGTTCGACCTCCTCGGTGGGTACGTAGGGGACGTTGGCGAGCAGGAGGTCGACCCGGCCCCGCAGCGCGTCCGGCAACGGCTCGTACAGGTCGCCCTCATAGACCCGGCCGCCCACCGCGCCCACGTTCCGGCGGGCGCACCGCACAGCCGCGGGGTCGATGTCCGTCGCGTACAGCGCGGCACCGTCCACCGCCGCGACCAGGGCGGCGCCCAGCGCGCCGGAGCCGCAGCACAGGTCGACGACCACCACGCCCGGCCGGGCGAGCGCCTCCGCCCGCTCGACGAGGAACTCGGTGCGGCGGCGCGGCACGAAGACGCCGTCGTCGACGGCGTACCGCACGCCCCGGAACTCGGCCCAGCCGAGGACGTGTTCGAGCGGGTGCCCGGCGACGCGCCGCCCGACCATCGTGTCGAGCTCGTCCGCCGTCCGGGCGGCGGAGCACAGCAACTCCGCCTCGTCCTCGGCGAACACGCACCCCGCGGCGCGGAGCCTGGTGACGACGGCCTGAAAGAGGCGAGGCGGGAGGTGGGGCGGGCGGGGACGGGAAGGGAGCACAGCCATGGGGGAGAGCCTTTCGGGAGCTGTGGGCGCTCCCGCGGAGACGTGTGTCCCTACGCGCCATGGGAGGAAAGCGCCCGGCCTGAAATTGCGTTGATGGGGGCTCACCTCCTCGGTCGGTCCTGTGGCGAAGCCCTCACCCTACCCCGGGCGCCGATGCGTGACCGGGCCCGGCCCGCTCCCTCCCCGCGCCGCCCCTCACCGCACTGCCGGGGGCCCTCACGGCGTGCCCGCGCCGCCCTCGTGCCCGCTCCCGTCCTCCACCGTGCCGTCGCCCGTGCGGGCGGCGTCCCCGCCGCGGGCGTCCCCGCTGCGGTCGTCCGCCCGGCCGTCGTCCATGATCGTGTTCAGCGCCCGTGAGAGCCGTTCCAGCGCCGACGCCGTCTCGGCGAACGCCTCCGCGCCCAGCTCCGCGGCGAGGCGGGCGGCCAGCCGTGCGTGACCGGGCTCTATCCGGGCGATCGACGCCCGGCCGACCTCCGTGGGCGTGAGGAGCTTCGCGCGCCGGTGGGCCGGGTTGGGGACGTACTCCGCGAGCTCCTCGGCGACCAGCAGATCGGCGCTCCGCTGGACGCTCTGGCGCGTGATGCCCATGGCGCGGGCGATCCCGGAGACGGGCAACGGCTCGTGCAGCACGGCCCCGAGGACCTGCCACCACGCGGCGGTGAGCCCGGCAGGGCGGGCCAGTTTCTCCGATACGGCGAGGAACTGGCCGTTCAGCCGGAACACACCGAGCGCGGTGCGGCTGAGCAGGTCCTGTTCGGTGCGCCGGCTCACGCGTTCAGCTCCTCGAAGGCCGCGGGGTCCGAGTCGTGGAACAGCCGGTACCAGGCGTCCAGCTTGCTGCCCTCGAACACGGCCAGCCTGCCGAACACCTCACGGGCGAAGGCGACGGGCTCGGTGGGCCCGGCCGTGATCAGGTCACCGTCGGTGACGGCGTCCGTCTCGACGTAGTGCTCGCCGCCCTTGTAGCCGGTGGCCGCGAGGTAGAAGGAGACGGCGCTGGTGTGGGCGCGCCCGTCGAGCAGGCCCTCGCGGGCCAGCCCGGCGGTCGCGCCGCATATCGCGGCGACGGGCACCCCCGCGTCCAGGAACGCGCGCGCCTTGGCGGCGAACGGCGCGAGGTCCTCGCCCGTGTCCCACAGGTCGGCGCCGGTCAGGATGAGCAGTGCGCTGTCCTGCGGCCGCAGGTCGGCCAGGGCGAGGTCGGGTGTGACGCGAAGCCCGCCGATCGTGGTGACCGGTTCGGTGGTCGGCCCGACCGTACGGATCCGGTATCCGCCGCGCGCCAGCCAGGCGGTGGCGTGCCCGGTCTCCCAGTCGGCGAACGTGTCGTAGACGGCGAGGTGAACGGTCGTGCGGGGGGTGGTGCCGGTCATGGTGGCCTCCTGTGCCCGTCCCTGGGCCTCGAACGCTCCCCGTTGGCACGGCCGTTCGAGGTATGACAGAAGCCTGTCACTTGGACAGGAGGCTGTCAATGCCCTTTCGTCGGGCCCGCCGATGCCCTCGTCCCCCGACACCTTGCCGACCCCTGCGCCTTCCGGCATACAAGATGGCCATACCGGCGCCCACCTGCGCGTCCTTACCCTGGGCCGCATGACCCCTCATGCCGACTCCGCCCGTCCCGCAGTCGTCGCCGATCCCCAGGCGGGTGCCGCCGTCAAGGCCGCCGACCGGGCGCACGTGTTCCACTCCTGGTCCGCCCAGGGGTTGATCGACCCGCTCGCCGTCGCCGGCGCCGAGGGGGCGTACTTCTGGGACTACGACGGAAACCGCTACCTCGACTTCACCAGCGGCCTCGTCTACACCAACATCGGTTACCAGCACCCCAAGGTCGTCGCCGCCATCCAGGAGCAGGCCGGCAAGCTGGCGACCTTCGCGCCCGCCTTCGCCATCGACGTACGCTCCGAGGCCGCACGCCTCATCGCGGAGCGCACCCCCGGCGACCTCGACAAGATCTTCTTCACCAACGGCGGCGCCGAGGCCGTCGAGAACGCCGCCCGGATGGCCCGGCTGCACACCGGCCGACCCAAGATCATGAGCGCCTACCGCTCGTACCACGGCGCCACCTCCACCGCGATCAACCTCACCGGCGACCCGCGCCGCTGGGCCTCCGACACCGCGTCCGCCGGCGTGGTGCGCTTCTGGGCGCCCTTCCTCTACCGCTCGCCGTTCTACGCGGAGACCGAGGCGCAGGAGTGCGAGCGCGCGCTCCGGCACCTGGAGGACACGATCGCGTTCGAGGGCCCGCGGACCATCGCCGCGATCATCCTGGAGAGCGTCCCGGGCACCGCCGGCATCATGGTCCCGCCACCCGGGTACCTCACCGGCGTACGCGAGATCTGCGACCGGTACGGCATCGTCCTCGTCCTCGACGAGGTCATGGCGGGCTTCGGCCGCACCGGCGCGTGGTTCGCGGCCGAGCACTTCGACGTCGTACCCGACCTGCTGACCTTCGCCAAGGGCGTCAACTCCGGGTACGTGCCGCTGGGCGGCGTCGCCATCTCCGCGGAGATCGCCGCGACCTTCGACAAGCGGCCCTACCCCGGCGGACTCACCTACTCCGGCCACCCGCTCGCCTGCGCCGCCGCCGTCGCCACCATCGAGGTCATGGCCGAGGAGAAGGTCGTCGAGAACGCGGCCCACATCGGCGAGAACGTCCTCGGCCCCGGCCTGCGCGAACTCGCCGAACGCCACCCCTCCGTCGGCGAGGTCCGCGGCCTCGGCACCTTCTGGGCGCTGGAGCTCGTACGGAACAAGGAGACGCGCGAGCCACTCGTCCCGTACAACGCGACGGGCGAGGAGAACGCCCCCATGGCGGCCTTCGCGGCGGCCTGCAAGAAGAACGGCCTGTGGCCCTTCGTCAACATGAACCGCACCCACGCCGTCCCCGCCTGCACCGTCACCGAGGCCGAGGCCAAGGAAGGCCTCGCCGCCCTCGACGCGGCGCTCGCGGTGGCCGACGAGCACACCGCGTAAAGGGCAGGCGGCGTAGACGGGCACACCGTCACCACCCCGATGGCCCTCCTCCGCCTGGCTTAAGGTGTCCGGAACCGGACGGAGGGGGCCAGAAGCCATGCCCGCGAGCGGAGGGGTGACCCGCAACACCCTGCGGCAGCAGATCGCGGACGCGCTCCGTGACGAGGTGCTCGCGGGACGTCTGCAACCGGGTCAGGAGTTCACGGTCAAGCAGATCGCCGAGCAGTACGGGGTGTCCGCCACGCCCGTCCGCGAAGCGCTCGTCGACCTGGCCGCCCAGGGGCTGCTCGACTCCGACCAGCACAAGGGCTTTCGCGTGCACCGGTTCTCGGTCGACGACTACCGCGGCATGGTCGAGGCCCGCGCGCTCATCGTGGACGGCGTCTTCCAGCGCCTCACGGACCGCACCGCGCCCGGCGCCGTCCACGGGCCGCCGCTGGTGTCCGTACGCCGCCGGGCCGAGGAGGCGGCGCGGGCGGCCCGCGCGGGCGACCTCGACGTCCTGATCGGCTACGACCTGCGGTTCTGGCGCGAGCTCAGCGGCTTCGTCGCCAACCGCTACATCGCCGACTTCCTGCACCGGCTGCGCGTCCAGGCCTGGGTCTTCGCCGTCCCGCACCTGCGCGCCGACCGCAGGCCGGGCGACTGGCTGTGGAGCGGCCACGAGGACCTGGTCGACGCGGTGACGGCCGGCGACCGGAACGCCGTCGTGGCGGTGATCGACGCGTACAACGCGCACTCCCTGGCCTGGGCGGACCACCTGGACGGTCTGTCGCGGTGACCGACCTGAGCGTGGTCATCCCCGCCTACAACGAGGAAGCGCGGCTCCGCCCCACCCTCGAGGCGATCCGCGCCCACCTGACGGCCGACCCCGGCCGTTGGGGCGACTGGGAGGTCATCGTCGTCGACGACGGCTCGACGGACGACACCGCGCGCGTGGCGCGGGAGTGCGCGGCCGAAGAGCCCCGTATCCACGTCCTCACCGGCCCGGCCAACCGCGGCAAGGGACACGCCCTGCGGCGCGGCGTCCTCGCCTCCTACGGGCGCCGTGTCCTGCTCACCGACGCCGACCTCGCCACGCCCATCGACCTGCTGGACCGGCTCGACAAGGAGCTCACCGCCGAGGGCGCGGCGGCGGCGATCGGCTCCCGCGCACACCCGGAGTCGCGGATCGAGGTCCACCAACGGCCGCTGCGCGAGTGGCTGGGGCGGCTCGGGAACCGGCTCATACGGGCGGTGGCGGTGCCCGGCGTGCGGGACACCCAGTGCGGTTTCAAGCTGTTCGAGGGGGACAGGGCACGGGAGGCCTTCGCGGACGCCCGGCTGGACGGGTGGGGGATCGACGTCGAGATCCTGCGCTTCTTCCGGCAGGCCGGCTGGGCGGTCACCGAGGTGCCGGTCCGCTGGTCCCACCAGGAGGGCTCCAAGGTGGGGCCCCTGGACTACGCGCGCGTGCTGGTCGAAATCGCCCGCCTGCGGGCCCGCGCGGTCAGACGGGCGGACGTGGCCGTCGTCGCGCTCTTCGTCCTCGCCTCCGTACTCCTCTACCGGGGCCTGTGGGCGGACCTGGACCGGGCCTACCTCGCGGACGCGGGCCAGGACCAGAACCAGTGGGAGTGGTTCTTCGCCGTCACCGCCGACAACGTCACCCACCTGCGCAACCCGCTCTTCACCACCGTCCAGAACCATCCCGACGGTGTGAACCTCATGGCCAACACGGTCATGCTGGGCCTGTCCGTGCCCCTCACCCCGGTGACCCTGGCCCTCGGGCCGACCGTCACCTGGGCGCTCGTCCTGACCCTGGGCCTGGCCGCCACGGCGTGCTCCTGGTACTGGCTGTTCGCGAGAAGGGTCGTACGCCACCGGTGGGCGGCCTGCGCGGGCGCCGCGCTCGCCGCCTTCGCGCCGCCGATGATCTCCCACGGCAACGCCCACCCCAACTTCCTGCTCCTGTTCATGATGCCGGTCCTGATCGACCGGGCCCTGCGCCTGTGCGAAGGGCGCGCGGTCGTACGGGACGGAGTGCTGCTCGGGCTCTTCGCGACCTACCAGATCTTCCTCGGCGAGGAGCCGTTGCTGCTGGCGGCGCTCGGCATGCTGCTCTTCGCCCTCTTCTACGCGCTCGCGTGCCGTGACGTGGCGCGGGCGGCCCGGTGGCCCCTCGCCAAGGGCCTGGGCGTGGCCCTGGCGGTCTGCCTGCCTCTGGTCGCCTTCCCCCTGTACTGGCAGTTCTTCGGCCCGCAGAGCTACCACAGCGTCCTCCACGGCTCCCACGCCGGCAACAGCCCGCTCGCCTTCCTGGAGTTCGCCGGCCGCTCCCTCCTCGGCGACGAGGCCACGGCGGACCGGCTCGCCATGAACCGCACCGAGCAGAACGCCTTCTTCGGCTGGCCGCTGATCGCCCTCACCTTCGCCGTCGTCGTACGCCTGTGGCGCCTGCCGCTGGTCAAGGCGCTGACGGGCACGGCGGTGGGCGCGGCGCTGCTCTCCCTCGGGCCGCGCGTCAGGATCCCCTTCACGGACATCGTGCTGCCCGGCCCGTGGGCACTGCTCGCCGACAAACCGCTCTTCGAGTCGGTCATCGAGTCCCGGGTGGCGATGGTCTGCGCCCCGGTGCTGGGCGCGCTGGTGGCCCTGGCGGTGGACCGGCTGGCCGCCTCCCGTTCGCGCGCCAACCGGGCGGTGGGCCTGGCGGCGGTGACGCTCGCCCTCGTGCCGATCCTCCCCACGCCCTATCCGGTACGGGAACGGGCCCCGGTCCCCGGCTTCCTCGCGTACGGCACCTACCAGCGGTACCTGGAACCGGGGCAGTCGGTCGTGCCCGTGCCGCTGCCGGACCCGGGCAGCGCGGACGCACTGCACTGGCAGACACGCACCGGCTTCGGCTTCGCCGTGCCGGGCGGGTACTTCAACGGGCCGTACGGTCCCGAGCGCACCGGCATCTACGGGGCGGCGCCCCGCCACACGTCCGACCTGCTGCGGGAGGTGCGGTGGAGCGGCCGCGTCCCGGAGATCGGCCCCGAGTGGCGGGCGCGGGCGCGGGCGGACCTGGAGTACTGGCGGGCGGGCCTGGTCGTGCTGCCCGGCCAGGACAACGAGGCGGCGCTTTACGAGACCGTATCCAAGCTGTTGGGGCGACCTGGTGAGCGGATCGGGGGTGCATGGGTATGGGACCTGCACCGAACACGCTGAAATAGGCTTCCGTGACTGTCCGACGAACCGTCCCGACGTAGGAGAGCGAGTCTCCCTTGGCCTGCGACCTGTGGTTGGTCCCCCTCGTCGACGTGCTGTGCCACAGCCCCGACAACCCCTTCGCCGAAGAGATCGCCGCCTACGACAAGGCGCTGAGCGAGTCCGGCCTGCCGACCGTGCCCGTCTTCGCCTACATGCCGGGCCTGTCGGGCGACGTGGCACCGGTGGCCGGGTTCGACTACGACGCCCTGCACTTCCTGCGCCGCGCCTACCTGCTGCAGATCTGCGGCCTCGCCGTCACGCCGGTCGACGAACTGGGCGGGGACTACGAGCAGTTGCTGGAGATGTTCGAGTCCACGGCCCAGCAGTCGCACCTGGTGTGGCACTACGACCACGCGGGCGCGTACGTGCCCGTCGACTTCCCCGCCCCGCTGTCCACCGACGAACTGCTCGCGGGCGGCGGGCCGCTCGGCTCGGCCCAGGGCCTGCTGCGCGAACTGGAGTACGTGGCCCCGTCGATCGGCATCGACCCGGCGAACCCCCCGGCGGCGCCACTGCCACCCGAGCGACCGACGTCCCTGGAGGAGCCGGCGGGCCCGATCCCGTACGACGAGAGTCCCTTCGCGCGTGAACGCCACGTGTGGCTGGGGCTGCACGCGGCGGCGACCCGGAGCCTGGGCCAGGGCTCGATGATCATCTTCAGCTGACGGGCCCGGGAGTCCCTGGGCGGCGGTCCTCAAGGCGGTCCTTGCGAGGGTCCTCAAGGCGGCCCTCGGAGGCCGGGGTCTTCAGGTGGCCGTAAGGTGCCGGACATCTCGCCCCGATAGGACCGGGGCATGACCCCTGCGCAGTACTCGGATGTCAAAGGCTGGTTCGCCCCCGTGGACCAGCTCCTGTTCGACTGGATCCTGACCGGCCAGCGGGACGCGGGCGTCCGCGGCGACCTGCTGGAGCTCGGCGCGTACCTGGGCAAGAGCGCCATCTTCACCGGCTTCTACCGGGGCGAGGGGGAGGAGTTCACCGTCTGCGACCTGTTCGACTCGCCCGCGCCGGACGAGTCGAACGGCGCGGAGATGACCCGGTCGTACGCCACGCTCACCCGGCGCGCCTTCGAGACGAACTACCTGGCCTTCCACGAGGCCCTGCCGCGCGTGGTCCAGGCGCCCACCTCGTCGATCACCGCGCACGTGGCCCCCGCGAGCTGCCGTTTCGTCCACGTGGACGCCTCGCACCTGTACGAGCACGTCCACGGCGACGTCGAGGCGGCGCGGGTCCTGCTCGCGCCGGACGGCATCGTCGCGTTCGACGACTACCGCGCCGAGCACTGCCCGGGCGTCGCCGCGGCGGTCTGGGGAGCGGTCGCCGTGTCGGGCCTGCGCCCGGTGTGCCTGACGGGCACGAAGCTGTACGGCACCTGGGGTGATCCGGCGCCGGTCCGGGACGCCCTCCTGCGGTGGCTGAAGCCGCGCGGGGACCTCTGGCACGGCGTGGAGGAGGTGGCCGGCGCGCCCCTGATCCGCGTCAAGCCCCACGGCGTCACCGCTCCCTGGACGCCCCGCCCCCGCCACACGCCGCCCCCGCCCGCCCCGTCCGCCACCCCGGAGCGGCCCGAGCCGGCCGTGCCCGGGCCGCCGACGGTGCCCGCGGGGCGGGTGGGCCGACTGCGCCGCCTGAAGCGCGCGCTGACCCGCCTCTGAAGGAGTCCCGCCGCGCGGCACGCGGGGTCAGCGCGGCTCCGGGGGCCGCTGGCGCGGCATGTTCGGCCGGGTGCCCGGAGGGAGGGGGAAGCGGCCCGGCGCGGCCGTGGAATCCGTGCGTGCCGGGGAGGGCAGCGTCGACTGCATCGCCAGCGGCGCCGGGCCCGACCGGAACTCCACCATCCAGTCGGCCGTCTCCGCGCGCACCAGCTCCGTCACGTCCTCCGAGAACCGCCGCAGCACCCCCAGGCACCGCTCCGCCGCCTCGCTCGCCGTGCCCTCCGCCGGGCCCAGCACCTCCCGCACGCTCTCCGACGCCCAGTCGAACTGCAACGCCTGGAGCCGCCGCTGCACCGCCTGCGCCGTCGCGACGTCCCGCATCCACCCCGAGGTCAGCCCGAAGTACCGGTCGCACAGCAGGCACGCCGCCGCCACCAGCAGCGCCGGGTACCCCCACTTCCACCACCCCAGCAGCGGCAGCGCCGCGCCGGTCACCGCCCCCAGCGCCGTACCGATCCGCAGGGCGCGGGCGCAGCGGCGCTTCCAGACGCGGTCGGACAGATACCACTCGGCCGTGCGCAGCGCGTTGGTCTCGACCCACCGGTACAGCTCGTCCAGCCGCTGCGCCGGCTCCCCCCAGTCACCGAGCGGGAACGGCCGTCCGGCCAGGTCGTCCCCCCGGGAGGGGCCCCCGGGCTGCATCTCCGGCTGGCTCACCGGGGCACTCCTCTGCGCTCAACGTGACATTGCTGTGGCCGTCAGTGACGGGCGGACGGGCGGGCGGGTGGCGTGCGATGACCCACGGTGCGACGACCTGGACGGTGCGATGATCTACGGTGCGCGGGGTGCGCATGCCCCTTCCTACCGCCGAATGGTGGGCCGGTGACCGGGAATCACGGTATTTCCGCCCGCAAGAGGGGCTTGATCAGGTAGAGGGCGCGCCGTCATTTCACCTGAAAGAGTGGAGCCCCGTGGATGGGGCACACCGTCCGGCGACCACGTAGGCTCGGCATACCGAATACTCATCGTCGAAATGCCAGGAGTGACCGTGATTCCCGGTGGCGGCCAGCCGAACATGCAGCAGATCCTCCAGCAGGCCCAGAAGATGCAGCAGGACCTCGCCCGCGCCCAGGAGGAGCTGGCGCAGACCGAGGTCGACGGCCAGGCAGGCGGCGGCCTGGTCAAGGCCACCGTGACCGGTGCCGGTGAGCTGCGCTCGCTGGTCATCGACCCCAAGGCGGTCGGCCCCGAGGACACCGAGACCCTCGCGGACCTCGTCGTCGCCGCCGTCCAGGCCGCGAACGAGAACGCGCAGGCGCTCCAGCAGGCCAAGCTGGGCCCGCTGGCCCAGGGCCTGGGTGGCATGCCGGGCCTGCCCTTCTAACGCGCGCGCCCAGCAACTACCGTAAGCATCACAGCACTCCAGGAGAGGCTTTCCGTGTACGAAGGCGTTGTTCAGGACCTCATCGACGAATTGGGCAGGCTGCCCGGCGTCGGTCCCAAGAGCGCGCAGCGGATCGCCTTCCACATCCTGCAGGCGGAGCCCACCGACGTACGGCGTCTGGCCCATGCCCTCCTCGAGGTCAAGGACAAGGTCCGGTTCTGCGCGGTCTGCGGCAACGTCGCGCAGGAGGAGCGGTGCGGCATCTGCCGGGACCCACGCCGTGACGAGGCGGTCATCTGTGTGGTCGAGGAGCCGAAGGACGTCGTGGCGATCGAGCGGACGCGTGAGTTCCGTGGGCGGTACCACGTCCTCGGCGGCGCGATCAGCCCGATCGAGGGCGTCGGCCCCGACGACCTGCGGATCCGCGAGCTGCTCACGCGCCTCGCGGACGGCACGGTCACCGAGCTGATCCTGGCGACCGACCCGAACCTGGAGGGCGAGGCCACCGCGACGTACCTGGCGCGGATGGTCAAGCCCATGGGCCTGAAGGTCACGCGCCTCGCCAGCGGACTCCCCGTTGGCGGAGACCTGGAATACGCCGACGAGGTCACGCTCGGGCGAGCGTTCGAAGGGAGACGACTCCTCGATGTCTGACGCCACACTCCACGCGCACTCGCTGGACCCGGACAGCTTCGCGGTCCAGATCGCCGACTCGATCGAGTCCTTCATCGTCGCCACCACGGAAGTGGCCAAGGGGGACGAGCCCGACAGCGCGGTGCCGTTCCTCCTCCTGGAGGTCTCCCAGCTGCTGCTCACCGGCGGCCGGCTGGGCGCGCACGAGGACATCATCCCGGATGAGCGGTACGAACCGGACACCGGACCGGACATGGACGTCGACGACCTGCGGATGCGGTTCGCGACCATGCTGGAGCCGGTGGACGTCTTCTCCGAGGTCTTCGACCCGTACGAGCCGCGCAAGGCGCCCGTGCCGTGCCGGATCTCCGACAACCTCGCCGACATCGTCCTGGACCTGCGGCACGGACTGGCCCACTACCGCGCGGGACGTACCTCCGAGGCGCTGTGGTGGTGGCAGTTCTCGTACTTCTCCAACTGGGGCCCGACGGCTTCGGCGACCCTGCGCGCCCTGCAGTCGCTGGTCTCGCACGTCCGCCTGGACCAGCCCCTGGAGGAGCTGGACGGGCTCGACACGGACGAGGACCTGACGGAGGACGCGCTGGCGGAGGAGGCGGGCCGGGTGATGGCTCAGGAGATCGCGGGCCCGCTGGGCCTGCGTACGCTCAAGCCGTAGTTCCCCGCCCTTCCCAGGACGCCCGGGCCCTGTCGCACAGCGTGCTGTGCGACCGGGCCCGTGTTCTTCGCGTACGCGCGGGACACCCCGGCCTCGTTGCGCCGGGGCCACCCCGCCCGCCCCGAAGCTGGACCCATGATCCAGACACGGAACGACGTCCTGGCGGTGGTGAGCCAGAGCGGCCCCGCGGTCGTCTTCTTCGACGCGGTGACGTACGACCGGCTCGGTGAGGTCCGCGTGCCGTACGAACCGCACGAGCTGTGCTTCGACGCGGCGCGGCGGCTGCTGTACTGCACGATCACGTACCGCTCGGGCTTCTACCGCGCCAACACCGGCCGCGCCCGGGAGCTCGTCGTCATCGACCCCGATGAGCGCCGCGCCGTCGAGGTCGTCGACCTGGCGCCGGAGTGGGCGCCGCACGGGCTCGCCCTGGATCCGGCGGGCGAGCTGCTGTGGGTGAGCGTCGAGGCGCGCGGCGCCGAGGAAGGTGCCCCGACCGCCGAGGAAGGTGCCCTGGTCGCCCTGGAGGCGGGGTCCCGCAAGCCGGTGCGGCGCATCCCGGTCGGCGCGCCCGGGCCGCACTGGTTCGTGCTCACCCCGGACGGCCGGCGCGCGTACACGGCGAACAAAGAGGCGCCGTTCCTGTCGGTCGTCGACCTCGGGGCGGGCGTGACGGACGGCCGTATCGCGATGCCGGGCGGCAGCGAGGGCATCGCGGTGGCGCCGGACGGGCGGTATGTGTACGTGGCCGGGCCGAAGGGCGATGGCGGGGGCGGTGGTGCGCGGGGGGACGGCGGCGTGCGGGTCGTCGACACCGCGACCGGCGCCGTCGTCCGTACGCTGCCGACCGAGGGCCCCGTCCTCCCGGTCCACGTCACGTCGACCGGACTCGTCCTGGCCGGCGAGCTGCGCGGGGCGGCGGGCGGGTCGCCGCCGGGCGGGCAGGGGCCGGGCGTGCTGCACGTGTACGAGGGTGATGCCGTACGGGCCCGGGTTCCGGTGGGCGCCTTCCCGCTGACGATCACCTCCTCGCCGGACGGGCGGCACGGGTACGTCGCCGCCGTGTCCGCAAGCACCGTGACGGTGGTGGACCTGGCGGCGGGGGCGGTCGCGGCCACGCTGGAGGTGGGGAGGCCCGGCGAACCGGGGGCGCACGGCATGGCGTACGTATCCCGGCCCACCCCCCGACCGCGCACGTGACCCCCCACACATTCCGCGTACCCCGCGCCGAGGGGGGCAGGTGCCAGCCCGAGCGGCTGTGGATCACCCGGTGCTGATCACTGAGTGAGCGGGACATCTCACCATGTGGTAGGAGAGGGGTGATTCCCGGCCGCTCGTTAGACTGAGCTGACCGCAAACGGACTGAGCGAGGAGCGCACGTGGGCCTTGTCGTGCAGAAGTACGGAGGCTCCTCCGTTGCCGATGCCGAGGGCATCAAGCGCGTCGCCAAGCGAATCGTCGATGCCAAGAAGAACGGCCACCAGGTGGTCGTCGTGGTTTCGGCGATGGGCGACACGACGGACGAGTTGATCGATCTCGCCGAGCAGGTATCCCCGATCCCTGCCGGGCGTG
This sequence comes from Streptomyces sp. NPDC006368, assembly GCF_040612535.1. Lineage (NCBI taxonomy): Bacteria > Bacillati > Actinomycetota > Actinomycetes > Kitasatosporales > Streptomycetaceae > Streptomyces > Streptomyces sp. NPDC006368. Next base: position 83,394 of record NZ_JBEXQK010000002.1, on the reverse strand, counting down.
AGTTCGACATGCTGCTGACCGCCGGAGAGCGCATCTCCATGGCGCTGCTGGCCATGGCGATCAAAAACCTGGGTCACGAGGCCCAGTCGTTCACCGGTAGCCAGGCGGGCGTCATCACCGACTCGGTCCACAACAAAGCGCGCATCATCGATGTCACGCCGGGCCGGATCCGTACGGCGCTGGACGAGGGCAACATCGCCATCGTCGCCGGCTTCCAGGGTGTCTCGCAGGACAAGAAGGACATCACCACCCTCGGCCGCGGCGGGTCGGACACGACCGCCGTCGCGCTCGCCGCGGCGCTGGACGCCGAGGTGTGCGAGATCTACACGGACGTCGACGGTGTCTTCACCGCCGACCCCCGGGTCGTGAAGAAGGCCCGGAAGATCGACTGGATCTCCTTCGAGGACATGCTGGAGCTCGCCAGCTCCGGCTCCAAGGTGCTCCTGCACCGCTGCGTCGAGTACGCACGCCGTTACAACATCCCGATCCACGTCCGGTCCTCCTTCTCGGGGCTCCAGGGCACGTGGGTCAGCAACGAACCGCGAGGGGACCGCAAGGTGGAGCAGGCCATCATCTCCGGTGTCGCCCATGACACCTCCGAGGCGAAGATCACCGTCGTCGGGGTGCCGGACAAGCCGGGCGAGGCCGCCGCGATCTTCCGCACCATCGCGGACAGCGAGATCAACATCGACATGGTGGTGCAGAACGTCTCCGCCGCGTCGACCGGGCTGACGGACATCTCCTTCACGCTGCCCAAGGCCGAGGGCCGCAAGGCCATCGACGCCCTGGAGAAGCAGAAGCAGCTGATCGGATTCGAATCGCTCCGCTACGACGACCAGATCGCCAAGATCTCGCTCGTCGGCGCGGGCATGAAGACGAACCCGGGCGTCACGGCCGGCTTCTTCGAGGCGCTGTCCGACGCGGGCGTGAACATCGAGCTCATCTCGACCTCCGAGATCCGCATCTCGGTCGTGACCCGGGCCGACGACGTCAACGAGGCCGTCCGCGCCGTCCACACCGCCTTCGGGCTGGACAGCGAGTCCGACGAGGCCGTCGTCTATGGAGGCACCGGCCGATGAGCCGAAAACCGGCGCTCGCGGTCGTCGGGGCGACCGGAGCCGTCGGTGCGGTGATGCTCCAGATCCTGTCGCAGCACGCCGACGTCTGGGGTGACATCCGTCTGGTCTCCTCCCCGCGCTCCGCCGGCCGCAAGCTGGCGGTGCGCGGCGAGGAGACCGAGGTTCTCCCGCTCTCGGAGGACGCTCTCGACGGCGTCGACGTGGCGCTGTTCCTGGCCCCGGAGGAGGTGGCCGCCCGGTGGGCGCCGCTCGCCGCCGCCAGGGGCGCGGTCGTGGTGGACGCCTCACCGGCCTTCCGGATGGACCCGGACGTGCCGCTCGTCGTCCCCGAGATCAACCCGCATGCGGTACGGGCGCGTCCGCGCTCCCTGGTCGCCTGCCCCGGCGACACCACCCTGGCGCTGATCGTGGCGGTGGGCGCGCTCCACGCCGAGTTCGGTCTGACCGAGCTCGTCGTCTCCGCGTACCAGGCCGCCAGCGGCGCCGGGAAGGGCGGGATCGACGCCCTGCGCGGGCAGCTGGCGCGCGTCGCCGGTACGGAGCTGGGGACGCACCCCGGCGATGTGCGCCGGGCCGTCGGTGACGACACGGGGCCCTTCGCCGCCCCGCTCGCGCTGAACGTGGTGCCCTGGTCCGGGTCGCTCCAGGAGGGCGGCTGGTCCTCCGAGGAGCTCCGCATCCGCGACGAGACCCGCAAGATCCTGGGTCTGCCCGAGCTGCGGGTGACGGCGACCTGCGTCCGCGTCCCCGTGCTCACCACCCACTCCGTCTCCGTGCACGCCCGGTTCGAGCAGGAGGTGACCGTCGCGCGGGCCCACGAGATCCTGGCGACCTCGCCGGGCGTGGTGCTGTACGACGATCCGGCGGCCGGGGACTTCCCGACCCCCGCCGACGTGGTGGGAACCGACCCGACGTGGGTCGGGCGGGTGCGGCGGTCGCTGGACGACGAACGGGCGCTGGAGCTGTTCGTGTGCGGCGACAACCTCCGCAAGGGCGCCGCGTTGAACGCCGCGCAGGTCGCGGAGGCGCTCGCGGCCGAATTCACCGGCGGAATCGGCCGTGAACCGATCGCGGGATCTTTGTAGGATCTGTGAACGCCCTGTGAGCAAGTCTTTGGTCTGTACCGCTTGAACTGGGGCGATGGCATGTTCGACGATGCTTATCCCCCTTGCTGCAACCGGTAGTTGGGTGGGAAGCGTCTCTGCGGTCGCCCCTTTCGTGCTGCCGCCGGAACCGGGGCAATGGGGAAGAGCGGGTACGCATGAGGGCAAACGACGCACCGTCAAAAGCGATGGCGTGCGCGTACAACCCTGACGGGGGGAAGCGTGTCCAACAGGCGTGGCAGAGGTTCTCGACATCACAGCGGTGGCACCGCTTCGCACCCCGCCCGGCGCGGTGCGACCGCTCCGGCGTCCCCGTCAACCCGGCGGCATGCCGGTGATCGCCCCCATGCCCGCCGCTAGGCGCACCACCCGCATTCCGTCCCAGCCCTCCCCGCTCGACAGCGCGGGCGGCGCGACGACCGCGGGCACGACCGTCGACCACCTCACCGAGACCTACCGCGCCCACTACCGGTCGCTGCTGGGTCTCGCCGCGTTGCTGCTGGACGACACGGCCTCGTGCGAGGACGTCGTCCAGGAGGCGTTCATCCGCGTCCACTCGGCGCGCAGGCGCGTACGCGACCCGGAGAAGACCCTCGCGTACCTGCGGCAGACCGTGGTCAACCTGTCCCGGTCCGCCTTGCGCCGACGCATACTCGGGCTGAAGCTGCTCTCCAAGCCCATGCCCGACATGGCGAGTGCGGAGGAAGGCGCGTACGACCAGCTGGAGCGCGACGCGCTGATCAAGGCGATGCGTGGGCTGCAGCGCCGGCAACGCGAGGTACTGGTGCTGCGGTACTTCGCTGACATGACCGAGGCTCAGGTCGCCGAGACCCTCGGCATATCGCTGGGCTCGGTGAAGGCGTACGGCTCACGTGGCATCGCGGCGCTGCGCGTCGCCATGGAGGCCACGGCATGAGTGAGCGGCATCAGGACAGATTCGAGCAGTACGGGCCGGACGGGCCGTTGCACGTGAACGACCGGACTGGAAACGGAATTGTGAACAACGGCGACGGCGATCGCAACGCCACGGGCGACATGAACGGCAAGGCTGTCCCGGACGGCAAGGACGGCAAGGACGGCAACCGCAAGGGTGGTTCGGGCGGCAAGGGCGGCCCGGGTGCTTTCGACGGCTTCGGCGGGGACGGCTTCGAAGGGGGTGGCTTCGGCGGGGACGACGCCGCGCTGCGCCGGCTGCTCCAGGGCGCGGTGCGGGACCTGGAGCCCTCCGACGGAGCCCTGGACCATCTGCGCCGGGCGGTGCCCGCGCGACGGGCGCGCAAGCGGCAGGCCCTGGTGGGCATGGCGGCCGCGGCGCTGCTGTTCGGTACGGCGGTGCCCGCGTTCGTCCACGTCGCGAGTTCCGACGGCGCCTCCGACGCCCGCCCCGTGAACGCCGGGCACGGCGAGCAGACCCAGGGCGGCACGGGCGAGGAGACGGGCGGCGAGGGCGGCGAAGCCGGACCCGACGGCGGCAAGGGCGACGGCGAGAAGAAGCCGGGCGGCTCCCAGGACGGCGGCAAGGGCGACGCGGAGAAGCCGGAGGAGTCGGTCTCCGGCACCTCGGACGGCACGGTGGGCGGCACGGCCGCCCCGTCCAGCTCGGTACCGGAGAGCACGCCGGTGTGCGAGGCGGCCGGGCTGAGCGTGGCCTCCTCGCAGGCCGAGGGCCCGGACGCGGAGGGCAAGGTGTACGGCACCTTCCGCGTCGCCAACGTCTCGGGCGGCGACTGCGTGGTGACCGCGGACGGCGTGGTCACCCTCCAGGCGCACGGCGCGGCCGACCCGGCGAAGATCACGGTCGCCGAGCACTCGGTGGGCGACGCGGCCACCGGCCTGCCGGACCCCGGACAGGAGACGTCCGATCCGCTGCTCCTGAAGCCGTCGGAGGCGTACAAGGTGCAGTTCGCCTGGGTGCCCTCCGAAACCTGCCCGACGACGGGCGGCGGCAGTGGTGACCCGACACCGGACCCGAGCACCCCGAGCTCCGACGGCGGCGCCACATCGACCGGCTCCGACGGCACCGCCCAGGAGGGCACGGAGCCGCAGCTCAAGACGGAGGACGGCACCCCGGCGGACGGCAGCGTGACGGTCGCCCACACCCCGGACGCGGGAGGCCCCGCGGCGGAGACGACCATCCCCGACGCCTGCGCGGGCACGGTCTACCACACGGGCGCCCTGCCCGCGGAGTAGCCCGGTTCGCGCAGCCGTGTACGGCGCCGCACCCGGGAGTCGGCCAAGTCGGCCAAGTCGGCCGGACCCCGGACGGCGCACGGCCGGACACGCACCCCGGCCGCGGGGCACATACCGCACCGCCGCCGGCGGACGGCGCCGACAGGCCGGGCGCCGACAGGCCGGGCGCCGGCGGACGGCGCCGACAGGTCGGGCGCCGGACAAGGTCGGGCGCCGAGGTCAGACGCGGACGGCGGGGTCCTCGGGCGTCAGGCCCAGGGCCTCGTCCCGCGCTGCCTCCACCTCGCGGCGGAACAGCCGGAACCACATGAAGAGCACGAACCCCGCGAAGACGAACCACTCGCCCGTGTAACCCAGGTTCTGGAACGCCTTCAGGTCCAGCCCGCTGCCCTCCGGGGCCGCCGCCGGCACCGGTGTCAGCCCCGACGGGGCATCCGTCAGCGTCACCCACGCGTCGTACACGTCGTCCGGCACCAGGTTCACCAGCGACGCGGCGCTGATCATGCCGACCTGCCCCTCGGGCAGCCCGCCCGCCGCGTGCACGCCCTTGGTGCCCGTGTTCTCGGAGGCCTGGAGCGCCCCGGTCACCGTCACCTCGCCGGCCGGCGGGGCCGGCGCCCTGCCGCCCTCGGGCAGCCAGCCGCGCACCACGGGCAGCGTCCGGCCACCCTCCGTGCGCAGCAGCGTCAGCACGTACGAACCGGTCCGGTCCTCCAGCTCACGGCCCGGCACCAGGAACTGCTCGCCGTACCGCCCGGTCGCCGTCGCGTGCCGGCCCGACGTCTCCTGGGTGACGGGCAGCAGCTCGTCGAGCGGCGCCGCGTCCACCACGGCCGGGTCCGGCTGCCGCGCGGCTTCCCGGTGCGAGTCGACGCGGTCCTCGAACCTGCCGAGCTGCCAGGTGCCCATGAAGATGCAGAAGGGGATCGCCAGGAGGACGAAGACGTTGATCCCCCACCAGCGGGGCGTCGTCAGGAACCGGTACACCCCTCCACGGTACGGAACCCGCTCACCCCCCTTCCGCCCGGGTCCCCGCGGACGACCACGCCGACGAGCCCGCTCCCGTTCCCTATTCCGCTCCCTCCTCCGCTCCCGGTTCCGGCGACGGCGCCGCGGGCCGGCCGGCGGCGGGCTGGTCACCCAGATACCTGGCGGCGAAGGCCAGCTCCAGCCGCACCTGCTTGATCCGCTCCTCCACCACCAGCGAGCCGTGCCCCGCGTCGTACCGGTACACCTCGTGCACCGCGCCCCGGGCCGCGAGCCGGTCCACGTAGTTGTCGATCTGACGGATCGGGCAGCGCGGATCGTTGACGCCCGCCGAGATGTACACCGGCGCCCGCACGCGGTCCACGTACGTCAGCGGCGACGACGCCTCGAACCGCTCCGGAACCTCCTCCGGCGAACCGCCGAACAGCGTGCGGTCCAGCGCCTTCAGGGCCTCCATCTCGTCGTGGTAGGCCGTGACGTAGTCCGCCACCGGTACGGCGGCCAGACCCAGCGCCCACACCTCCGGTTGCGTACCCAGCCCGAGCAGGGTGAGGTACCCGCCCCACGAGCCGCCCGACAGGACCAGCTTCGCCGGGTCGGCCAGCCCGGAGGCCACCGCCCACTCCCGGACCGCCGCGATGTCCTCCAGCTCGATCAGCCCGACCCGGTGCTTGAGCGCGTCCGTCCACGCCCGCCCGTACCCCGTCGACCCGCGGTAGTTCACCCGCACCACCGCGTACCCGTGGTCCACCCAGGCCGCCGGGCCCGCGGCGAACGCGTCGCTGTCGTGCCAGGTGGGCCCGCCGTGGATCTCGAAGACCGTCGGCAGTGGACCGGTCACCCCGGCCGGCCGCTGCACGAGCGCGTGGACACGGCCGCCGGGCCCCTCCACCCACACGTCCTCCACCGGCACCGACGCGGGCGCCTTCATCCCGGGAGGATCGAGCACGACCCCACCCGCCGTCGACCGCACCGCCGGCGGCCGGGCGGCCGACGACCACAGGTACTCCACGGTCCCGTCCGGCCGTGCCGTCGCGCTCGACACCGACCCGGCGGGGGTCTCGACCCGCACCAGCTCACGCGTCGCGATCTCGTACCGCCACATCTCGCTGCGGGCCTCGAAGCTGTGCACAATCAGCAGCGCCGAGCCGTCCGGATACCACTCCGCCGACACATCACCGGGCAGGTCGAGGCCCAGCTCCGTCTCCGCCCCGGTCGTCACGTCCCACAGCATCGGCTCCCAGCGCCCGCGCCGCTGGTGACCCACCAGCAGCCGGGTGTCCCCGTCCACCGGCGCGAAGCCCAGCACCGACAGGCCCAGCTCCTCCGTACCACCCCTGGTGTCGTCCAGCTCCGCGACCGTCTCCCCGCCCGGCCGGACCACCCGCAGCGCCGAGTGCATCGCGTCCCCGTGCTCGGTGTGCTCGACCGCTATCAGCGTCCCGTCCCATGACAGGTCGCCGACTCCGGCCGACTCGCGGTGGCGGTAGATCTCGACCGGCGGCTGCCCCGGCCGTACGACGTGGATCGTCGACCCGTCCTCGTCCGTCGACCGCCCGATCACCGCCGTCCCGTCCCGGCCGATCGCCAGCCCCGCCGGATAGGACGGAGCCAGGCCCGGCGCGGCCGGCACGTCCGCACCGCCCGCGAACGGCTGCCGCATCCACAGCCCGAACTCGTCGCCGTCCGTGTCCGAGAACCACCAGATCCACTCGCCGTCCGGTGACAGCACGCCGTCCGTCGTCCCGTTCGGCCGGTCCGTGACCTGCCGCTGCTCGCCCGTCGCCCGGTCCCAGGCGTACAGCTCGTACGTCCCGGTCGCGTTCGACACGAACAGCGCCCGCGCCGGCGCGTCCTCCGCCCAGTCGGGCAGCGAGACGCGCGGCGCCCGGAACCGCTTTTCCCAGTCAGGAACATTCGGATCAGTCATGGACCCCATGATGCGCTGCCGCGCCGACAACCCGTGCGCCGTGCCCGCAGCCTGTGGATAACTCGGTCAGCGGGTGGCGGGCGGGGTGTCCTCCCTGCACAGCGCCCAGATGACGAAGACGCCGATCGCGATCGACACGACCGCCCACACCGGCTGGTACGGCAGCCAGATGAAATTCGCGATCACGGCGAGCGAGGCCAGCGCCACGCCACTGGCCCTCGCCCACGCGGCGCCGCTGAGAATGCCGGCGCCGATCAGGGCGACCAGGAGCCCGAGCACCAGGTGGATCCAGCCCCACGCGCTGACGCTGAAGGCGAAGACGTAATCCCCGATCCGCCCGTACACGCCGTCCTCGGCGATCCCCGCGATGCCCTGCAACATCCCGAGGACACCCTCGACCAACAGCAGCACCCCGGCGAACATCGCCCCGGCCGACGCCCACCCACCCCGCGCCGCCGCCGTTCCGGAGGGGGGTGCGGTGCGGTGCGCGTACGCGTGGTGCTCCGTACCACCGGTGCCATGGGATCCGGTGCCATGGGATCCGGTGCCATGGGATCCGGTACCAGGAGATGGAGTGCTCATCCTCCGAGCCTGCGCCGCCCCGCCGCACCCGCGCGACACGACAGGTCTGTCCGGGTGAGCGGCCGCGTATCCCCACGGCCGCCCCGGCGCGCGGCGACCGTTTTGGAGGCCGGTGACCGCCGGACGGTGAAACTGGCCGAAAATCGTGGCCAATCACCTCTGCGTGCCGCACCGTTGACTCTCCGGACACAAGATCGACGCACACTCGCGCTAGTGTGCGCGCGTGAGCCTTCATGTCGTTTTAGGATTCGGGCCCGCCGGAGCGGCCACAGCTCGGCTACTGGTCGAAAAGGGTCATTCGGTACGGGTCGTCACCAAGTCGGGTCGAAGCCCCGAGCCAGGCATCGAGCACGTCGCCCTGGACGCCACGGACAGTGAGCGACTGACCCAAGCCGCGCAGGGCGCGGAAGCGATTCACCACTGTGCCGCACCGCCCTACCACCGCTGGGTGGGTGAATGGCTGCCGCTGGTCTCGTCGGCCTGCGCGGCGGCCGAGGCCACCGGGGCCGTCCTGGTCATGCTGGGCAACCTCTACGGCTACGGTCCGGTGGACGGACCCCTGACCGAGGAGCTGCCGCTCGCGGCGACCGGCTCCAAGGGGCGCGTGCGCGCCGCCGGCTGGGAACACGCGCGGACGCTGCACGAGCAGGGCCGTATCAAAGCGGTCGAGGTGCGGGCCTCGGACTTCTTCGGGCCCGGCGTGACCGACGGCGGACACCTGGCCGCGCGGGTCATGCCACGGCTGCTGCGCGGCAAGCCGGTCTCCACGCTCGGGGATCCGGACGCCCCGCACAGCTGGAGTTATCTCCCCGATGTGGCCAGGGCCCTGGTCGAGGTCGCGGGCGAGGAACGGGCCTGGGGCCGGGCCTGGCACGTCCCGACGGAGCCCGCGCTCTCCACCCGGCAGATGGTCGACCGCCTTGCCGCCCAGTCGGGGACGGGGCCGGTCGCGGTGCGCAGGATCCCGCCGGCCGTACTCGGCGTCATGTCGGCCTTCTCCCCGCTGATCCGCGAACTGAGGGAGATCGGCTATCAGTTCGACCGTCCGTTCGTAGTCGATTCAAGCGCTTACGAAGCCGTGTTCGCCGTACGAGCCACTCCCGTCGACGAGCAGGTCAAGGCGACGGTGGACTGGTGGCGCGAGCGGCGGGCGACCACCGCGTGACGTCTGTGACAGCGAAGGATTCCCTCATGGGTTCAGCGGGAGCGCGCCGCGATGACGTCGCGATCGTGGGGATGGCCTGCCGGTTTCCGGGGGCGCGGAACGTGAACCAGTACGAGCGGCTCCTGATGGCCCCGCGGGCACAGTTCTCCACCGTCCCCGACTCGCGGTGGAGCACCGCCACCTTCCTCAGCGACAACTTCCGTGACGCGTCCGCGGCCTATACGGACACCATGGCGCTGCTGCCGGACGTCGGTCACTTCGACGCCGCGCATTACGGCATCCCGCCGCGGCGGGCCAGGTCGATGGATCCTCAGCACCGGTTGCTGATCGATCTGGCGCGTGAGGCGATCCAGGACGCGGGGTGGGAGGCCGACGGCTTCGACCGCGAGGAAACCTCGGTGATCACGTCGCTCACCGACGGCGGCTACCGCGAGATCAGCACCATGCAGATCCGGATGCGTCAGCTGGCCGGCGGCGAGTTCGGGGCGCGGACGACCGATCCCCGGTGGCCGGACATGGTCCGCGCGGTCGATGGCCTGCACGGCACATCCGTGGCCGGCCTCCTGCTCAACATGGGGCCCAACACCATCAGTTCGGTCTTCGATCTGCACGGCGAGAGCTACGCACTGGACTCCGCGTGCTCCGGCGGACTCATGGCCGTGGCCAACGCCGTGTTCGCACTGCGCGCGGGCCGGTGCCGCATCGCACTCGCGGGCGGCGCCCAGCTGATGCTCACCCCCGACCTCTTGATCGGGCTGTGCCGGGTCGGCGCCGTTTCGCGCAGCGGCAGGTGCCTGCCGTTCGGCGCGGAGGCCGACGGCTTCGTCCTGGGCGAGGGTGCCGGGGTCCTCGTACTGCGGCCCCTGGCCGACGCGCTGGCGGCCGGCGATCGGGTTTACGCGGTGATCCGGGGTGTGGGAACGGCCAATGACGGGACCGTGCAGGGCGGTATGCACCCCCAGGCGGCCGGTCAGCTCCGGGCGCTGCGCCGGGCCTACCGCGATGCGGGCGTGACCCCGGACTCGGTGGGTTACCTGGAGGCGCACGGCACCGGGACCACGGTCGGCGATCCGGTCGAGGTCGATGTCCTGCGCGAACTGCGCGGTGAGCGCGGCGCACCCGCCTTCTTCGGCGCGGTGAAGGCGGTGGTCGGGCACTCGCTCAACGCCGCGGGGATAGCCGGCCTCATCAAGACCGTCCTGGCCGTGCACCGGGGGGTGATACCGCCGCAGCCGGAGTTCGACCTGGCCGACCGCTCCGGGCTCGACGCCGCACGGTTGGTCATCCCGACGGCGCCGACCCGGTGGCCGCGGTCCGGGCCGCGCCGGGCCGGGGTGAGCGCCTTCGGCTTCGGCGGCACCGGCGTCCACCTGGTGGTGGAGGAGTGCGCCACGGCACCCGCCGGCCCCGCACCGGCCGACCCGGCGCGGGACCGGGGGCCGCACCTCCTGGTGCTCAGCGCCCGCGACCGGGCCGGGCTGTCCCGCTACGCCCGGGAACTGGCGCACACCATCACCGGCGACCAGCCGCCGCTGGCCGGGGTGGCGGACACCCTGGCTCGCCGGGCGCCCTTCGCGGAACGCCTTGCCCTGGTGGTGGACGACGCCGCTGACGCCGCAACCAAGCTGGCCGCGGCGGCCGAGGCCGTGGACGCGGGCCGTACCGGAGAGCTCGGGCCGGGGCAGATGGCGGGCACGGTGGCCCCCGGTGAGCTCCCGGAGGTCACCGTGCCGGCGCCGGGCTCGCTCTCCGCCGAGGCGCGCACGGCCGTGTTGGCCCGGCTCGCCGAGCGCGCGGTGACCGGTTCGGGGCTTCGTCCGGTGATGGAGCGCGTACCCCCGTCCACCCTGCCGCCGAGCCCGCTCGCCCCGCGCCGCCACTGGGCGGTGGACGAGTCGGCCCGCGAGGCGTCCGACGAGCCCGGGCCGGCGGAGCCGCGCGGGGCGGTGCCCACGGCCGTGCCCACGGCGGCGCGGGCCGGTGCCGCGGCCCCTGCATCGGCTGCATCGGCCGCGTCCGCCGCGTCCGCCGCCTCCATTGTGTTCGAAGAGGTGTCGCGGACCGGCGTCTTCCCCCTCTCCGACCTGAGCGAGCGGATGGGGCTGGTGAAGGACCTCGGCTTCGACTCGCTGATGCTGCAGGAGCTGGAGGTCAACATCGGCAAGCGGATACCGGGCTTCCGCACCGAGGAGATGTTCTCGCCCGGCCTCACCATCGAGCGGCTGATCGCGCTGGTCGATCCGCACCTCGGCCTCATTCAGCCACCGGCCGCCCCCGTTGAGCCCCTGCCCGGGCAGGCGCCCGCGGACTGGGACGGCGCGACCGCCCGCGTCGATGACTTCCCGGAGGTGCTGCGGATCGAGGAGCGTCTGAGCGAGATCGCCGACAGTGGGGCGGATTACCCGTACTTCCGGGTCCATCAGGGCACCATCCGCGACACGACGGTGATCGGCGGCCGGGAGTACCTCTCCTTCGGCAGCTACAACTACCTGGGGCTCTCCGGCCATCCCGCGGTCAACGAGGCCGCGCGCCAGGCCGTGGACCGCTACGGGACCTCCGTCTCCGCGAGCCGGACGCTCTCCGGCGAACGGGACCTGACCGTACGCCTGGAGCGCGCTCTCGCCGACTTCCTCGGCGTCGGGGACTGCCTGGCGCTGGTGAGCGGCCATGCCACCAATGTCACCGCGATAGGGCACGTCGTCGGCGCGGGGGACCTGGTGGTGCACGACGCGCTCGCCCACGACAGCATCCTCCAGGGCTGCGCACTGTCCGGGGCGGCGCGGCGGCCGTTCGCCCACGGCGACATCGGTCAGCTGGAACACATGCTGCGGGTCAACCGGTCCCGCTTCAGGCGGGTACTGATCGCCGTCGAGGGCGCGTACAGCATGGACGGCGACCTGGTCGACCTGCCCGCCGTGATCGAGCTGAAGAAGCGTTACGGCGCCCTGCTGCTGGTCGATGAGGCGCACAGCATCGGGACCGTGGGCGAACACGGACGTGGCGTCGGGGAGTTCTTCGGCGTCGACCGGTCCGACGTGGATCTGTGGATGGGCACCCTCTCGAAGGCCTTCGCCAGCTGCGGCGGTTACCTCGGCGGCTCGGCCCGGATGGTGCGCTGGCTGCGGCACACGCTGCCCGGCTTCGTCTACAGCGTCGGACTGACCCCGGCCAACGCGGCCGCGGCGCTGGCCGCCACCGAACTGATCGTCGCCGAGCCGCACCGGGTGCGCACGCTGCGGCGGAACGCGGAGCTCTTCCTCGGCCTGGCCGGCTCGGCCGGCCTGGCGACGGGCCCCAGTGCCCACACTCCGATCGTGCCCTGCCTCCTCGGCGACTCGGCGAAGACCCTGCGCGTCGCGGACCGGCTGTTCGACCGGGGAATCATCGCCGATCCGATCCTCCACCCGGCCGTGGAGGAGGGTCTCGCGAGGCTGCGGTTCTTCCTCACCAGCGAACACCGTGAGGACGACATCCGACGGGCCGTGTCGATCCTGGCCGAGGAGGTGGCAGCCGTCGGCGGGTGAGCACCTCACGTCACATCAGGGTGCGTTCGATACGGCTGAGCATGGCGTCCTCGCCGGGCGCCCCGCCGTCCCCGGCATCCTCGGCCGGGGGCACGCCCTGTCGTTCCTCGCCGCTGCCCACCTGCTGGGAGAGCAGATAGGCGATGATCTCCGCTTCCTGTTCCTGCACGTCGTCGTAGGTCGCGCGCAGGAGCATGTCGCGCACGAGGTCGGGGTCGAGGTCGGGGAAGAGGAGGCGGGCGCTCGCCTCGTCCAGCCAACCCGCCCCGCGGTGGCAGCAGATGATGTGTCCCAGCTCATGCAAGATGATGTGCTCCTGATGCGCGCTGGTCGTGTTGGCGTCATAGAAGATGAGGTCCTCGTCGCGTGCCGCGACCCACATGCCGCACGGGTGCGACGCGGGCATCTGCATCGGGACCAGCGTGATCGGGCGATCGCGGATCTCGCCGAGGTGGCGGCAGAGTTCGGCCACATCGGCCACCTTCGGCAGGTCCAGTTCGGCGATCCGCTGCGCGCCGGCCTTCCGGAGCTTCTTGAGCTGGCTGCGGCGGTCCTGATCGGCCGACCGTCCCTTCCTGCCCCTCACTGCCCCGGGCCCCTCACTCCGGGTCCGAGGGGTTGGCGACGGGCGGAAGACCCTGCATCTGCCGGTACTGGTCCATGATGGCGGTGATGGCCTGGAGGTTCTCCCTCTTCATCCCGGCCGCCCGCATCGCCACGGCGCGGACCCCCGCCTCCCGCAGCGCCTCGATGGCGGCGACCTGGCTGAGCACCGACTCGGCGATCTCGTCGTCGAAGAAGTAGGCGACCGACACGCCGAAGAAGCGGGCCAGGGCCGCCAGGAGGTCCGGTGAGGGATTGGAGCGTTTGCCCGTGCGGAGCTGCGAGAGATACACACCGCCGACCCGGAGTTCGGGGTTGGCCCGCTTCAGCTCCTCCGCCACCTCGGCATTGGTCCAGTGCTTGCCCTTGGGACGAACCGTCTTGAAGAGGTTGTCCAGACGCACTGCCAGCACGGGCCGGTCGTCAGTCTCGGACATCGGCGAATCTCCCTCCCGTCACCTCCTCGGCATTGCCCTCCGCTATCCGTAAGTTTTGCAGATTAGCCATCAGTTGACAATCGGCTCAGGCTCCGCCAACGTGGACCTCGCCGATAGCTGGCAGCTAACTTCGCTTACGGGGGTAGTCGAGTTGGCCGCCGGTCTGTCGGTCCGGTCCTCGGGGGATGGCCGGGCCAGGCCGGTCGGGGCACACCCGCCCGGCCACGCACGGGGAAACGGGGGGTGTCGGGGGAAGCGGGGGGAAGTGGCCCCGCCCGGTCTGACGGGGGACAGGCCGGGCGGGAGGCGTCAACCGGCCTTGCTCAGCCTGCGGTAGGCGGACGCGACCTTGGTGAGCCAGGCGACCTCCGCGGTGAAGTTGTCCGTGTCGCGGTCCTCGAAGTCGCCGGCGTCCGCGTTGTCATCGGGGATGGTGCCGGTGCGCTTGGCGTGCAGAGCCTGTCTGATCTGTGCCGCTTCGGCGAACGCCTGCCGGGACTCGTCGCCCGCTGCGGACTGTGCGCCGCCGCCGCTGACGCCGGCGGTGCGGTCGATGTAGGGGCGCAGGTCCCGCCATCCGTCCCGTATCTCGATGACCCGCCGGTGGAGGCGGTAATCGAGGTCGGAGACCGAGGCCCCGGGCGGCTCCAGGAGGATGTCCGGGGAGGACTCGTACAGGTCCCGCCAGAGCGGGTAGAGCGCCCGGTACGACCGGTAACTGCGCGCCCACTCCAGGAGCTTGGCCGCCGGAGCGCCCCAGGAGGAGATGGTCAGGCTCAGCGAGAGGGTGACGATGCCCACCGCGCTGAAGACGGAGGCGGCGAGCTGCCAGACGCCGATGTCGATCCCGCTCGCCGCGGTCAGGATGTTGACCGTCCTGGCCAGGCAGTACAGGAAGAGGACCACCGCGGCGACGGAGAGCAGCCGCAGGGCCTGCCGCAGCGAGGCCTTGCCCGCCATACGGGCGTAGGGGCCGCACTGGCGGAAGATGGTGACGCACGGCACCGCCTGGGAGACGATGAACACCAGGAGGTAGGTGAGGACCAGCGGCTGGCCGCTGCCCGTGTTGAAGTCCGAGGCCGGCCGGCCGGGGCCGTCGGCGATGAAGAAGAGCGCCACCAGGAGCGCGTTGAGGACGATGCCGGTGATCAGCCAGTAGCGGGTCTTCCGTACCGCGTCCTCGGCGACGGTCGCCCAGCGCAGAAGGATGATCTGCGCGCTGACGCAGAAGGCGACCGCCGATACGTGCATCACCAGGATGGCGAGGTTGCCGACGCCCAGGAAGCTCTCGCTCCCCATGGCGACGGCACCCATGGTGAAGGTGAGGCACTGGAGCAGAAGAGTGATCACCAGTGTGCGGTAGGCGTTGTCGCGCCAGCTGCGCCGTACTTGGCCGAGCCGGTAGACGAGCGCGGCATACGACGAGAGCGCCGCGATGGCGAAGCAGACGGTTCGAGTGGTGTTCACGGCCTGATTTCTCCCGCCGGTGCCGCTCAGGCGGCGGAGCGTCTAGTCGGTGTTCTCGCCCGAGGGAACGTCGAGGCCGATGCTTTCGGCCGCCACGGCGATGGCGAAGTCGAAGAACGCGGACTCGTCCCGGACGCTGTCGTGGGTACGGCTGAAGACCTGGAACACCAGGAGCCCGATCAGATTGCTCCACAGCACGATGCCGCGCTCGATGATGTCCGAGAACGGCGCCTCCGGCACGCCGCCGAAGAGCTCCACGGCCTCCGGCAGCAACAGCGGCGGTCCGGGCACGGCCCGCCGGGGCGGGGCGAGTTCACCGGCCTCCAGCGCCGAACGCACGATGCCGGCGAGCACCGCGGGCGTACGCGAGGCGGGCGGAACCGTGTCCTGCGGGGCGTGGTAACCGGGAACGGGCGAGCCGTAGATCAGCGTGAACTGGCCGGGGTTGTCGAAGGACCACTGCCGCAGCGCCCGCGCCACCGCGAGAAGCCGCGCCCCCGCCGACGCGTGGGCGTCCCTGGCGATCTGATCGGCCTGCTCCATCGCGGCGCCGGACTCGTTGTAGGCGTCGATCACCAGCGCGGTGAGCAGGTCGTCCCGATGCGGGAAGACGGCCTCCACGTCGGCGACGCGAAGCCCGCCGTCACCGGCGACGGCCTCCAGCGACAGGCCTCCGGCGCCCGACTTCACCAGCAGTTGGCGCGCGGCGGCCTTGATGACCTCCGGCCGTGTGTCGTTCGCATCGGCGGCGCTTGTTCCGGAAAGATCCATGGCCAAACCGTACCTGTCAGTGGCAACGGCCATAAGCGCTGTCGATCGAACGCCTCGATCATGCGCTGTGATCCGGCCACACCCCGTTCCCCCGGTCCGCAGCCCGTGGTTGACCGCCCGGGCCTGCGATGTCGGACGAAACGGGACGAGCTCCTGGTGATGCGGGAGGTGCACACGCAGGGCGTCCCCCGGGCCCGCGCGGCGGGGATCCGGTCATGGCCAAGGGTGGCTCTTACTCATGGACGTCGTCTCACCCACACTGGTGCCGGAGACAGGGGGAGGACACGGGGTGACGACTCGCAGGAGACGGCGTCGGCCTGCCGCGCGGAGGCGTCGGGAGGAACGACTCACGACGGGAGCGATCGGCGGCATCGCCGCGATGGCGGTGCTCCTGCTGTCCTGGTCGGTGATCTGGCCGTACGTGGTGGGGACGCTGGTCGTCGCGGCGGCGGCCGGCGCCGGCTGGTGGCTGTGGAGGACGGACCGGCTGATCCGCGGCGACGACCGCGGTTGGCGCCATGAAGACGCGGTCAAGGCGGGGCATCGGACGCTCACCGAGGTGGACGCGATGGACGGCCCGGCGTTCGAGGACTTCGTGGCCGACCTGTGTCGACGGGACGGCTGCACGGAAGTGCGCCGGGTCGGCCGCTCCCACGACGACGGCGCCGATGTCCGCGGAAGGCTGCCCGACGGCCGGACCATGGTGATCCAGTGCAAGCGGTACAACCCGAAGCGGAAGATCTCCAGTGGCGAGGTCCGTAACCTCCTCGGCTCCCGGATGCACTTCGGCGCCGACATCGCGGTCTTGGTCACCACCACCTACTTCAGCGGCCCGGCCGAACGGTGTGCCGTGCGGAACGGTGTCCTGGCTGTTCACCGCGACCACCTCGGCCTATGGAACAGCGGTGCCGCACTGCCGTCCCTGACCGGGGTCAACGGCTCCGGCCAAGGAGATCGCCGACACCGCGCCCGTTGGAAGGAAACGTACGAGTAGGGGCCCGGCGGGAACCCCACCGGTGAGTGCGCGGTGCACCACGAGCCCCCCCGCACGGGCGGCTCCGGCCCGCCTTCAGGGGGTCTCGGGGGCAGCTGGGCTCGCAGCAACAGCAACGCCAGAGGGCCCTTACCTACCCGGTAAGGGCCCTCTGACCTGATACTCAGCTGTCGGGGTGGCGGGATTTGAACCCACGACCTCTTCGTCCCGAACGAAGCGCGCTGCCAAGCTGCGCTACACCCCGATGTCGTCCGGTGTCCCGGCGACGTCGTTTACTTTAGCCCACCCGCGCCCTCAGGCGAAATCCGGTTTTCGGGCCCCGCAGGTAGGGCCTGATCCGGTCCGGGGCGACGATCGTCAGAGCCGGCCCGAAGAAGGCCAGGCCCGGCATCGCGGCCTTCCCGAGGGCCCCGCCGTAGCCGTGGCTGTCGACGTCGAGGAAGGGGTACGGGTAACGGGCCGGGGCGCCGGGGGTGAGCGGGGCGCCGCGGGTCAGGGCGAAGAGCAGGTACGCCAGGGGGTAGAGCAGCCACCGGGCCGCTTCGCGTGGGCGCAGGCCGCCAGGGTGGGTGAGGAGCAGCCAGTCCAGGGCCGTGGCGATCGGGGTCACCGTGTGCAGGAGCCGGTCCGCCACGGCGTGGGCGCCCGATGCGGAGCCGGTCATGGAGAAGGCGGCTGCGGCGTTGGCGAGAAGTACGTGGTGGACGAGCCCGGTGATCACGATGTGGAGCAGCGTGCCGCCGGTGACCCGTGGCGGCAGGGGCGGCCGGCCCGTCCAGGCGCGGCGGGCCGAGAAGGCGAGGGCGATCGCGACCAGCGCGTTGCTCTGGATGGTGAAGTAGCGCAGGACCCGGTCCGGACTGCCCGGGACCAGTCGATGACGATGCCCGTCACGGCCGCCAACGCGATCAGGGCGCGGAAGGCGGCCGCGTACGGGCGGGGGACGGGAGGGGCGACCGCCGATGCGGGCACCTACGACGGAGACGGGGCAGTCATCCCTTCACCGCACGGGGCAGGTGATCACTCCCGGGCGGTCAGGGTCAGCAGCGTCGCCTCGGGCGGGCATGCGAAGCGCACGGGGGTGTACCGGTTGGTGCCGCAGCCCGCCGACACGTGCAGGTACGCCGTGTTGCCTCCGGAGCGGTGGGTGGAGAGGCCCTTCACCCGGTCCGTGTCGAGGTCGCAGTTGGTGACCAGCGCCCCGTAGAAGGGGACGCACAGCTGGCCGCCGTGCGTGTGCCCCGCCAGGATCAGCGGATAGCCGTCGGCGGTGAAGGCGTCCAGCGAGCGCAGGTACGGGGCGTGGACGACGCCCACCGAGAGGTCGGCGTCCGCCTCCGGGCCGCCGGCGACCCTGTCGTACCGGTCCCGCTTGATGTGCGGGTCGTCCAGCCCGGTGAAGGCCAGCTCCAGGCCGTCCAGCTTGAGGCGACCGCGCGTGTTGGTCAGGTTGACCCAGCCCGCCGTGTCGAAGGCGTCGCGCAGTTCCTCCCACGGGTTGTGCACGGCTCCGACGGCCGGGGCGTTGCCGTTCAGGCCGTGGCGGCCCTGGGCCTTCTCGATGAGGTAGCGGGCCGGGTTGCGCAGCTTGGGCCCGTAGTAGTCGTTGGAGCCGAAGACGTACACCCCCGGGAACTCGAGGAGCGGCCCGAGTGCGTCCAGGACCTCCGGGACGCCGTTGGGGTCGGAGAGGTTGTCGCCGGTGTTGACGACGAAGTCGGGGCGCAGCCCGGCCAGTGACTGGAGCCAGGCGCGCTTCTTGCGCTGGCCGCTCACCATGTGGATGTCCGAGACCTGGAGGACGCGCAGGTCCCGCACACCGGGTGGCAGCACGGGGACGGTGATCCGGCGGAGCCGGAACGAGCGGGCCTCGAACCCGGCGGCGTAGACCAGACCGGCCGCGCCGACCGCCGCGATGCCTGCGGTGACTTTCAGGGGGACTCCGTATCGCGCGCGCATGAGGTCATCGTTTCAGAACGGCGCGGGCCACGGGAAATGCGCGGGCGTACAGGTCATCCCACCTGCCACACTTGTCCGCATGACCACGCTCAAGTCCAAGCTGCAGGAAGACCTCACCGAGGCGATCAGGGCGCGCGACGAACTGCGCTCCTCGACGCTCCGGCTGACCCTCGCCGCCATCACCAAGGAGGAGGTCGCGGGCAAACAGCAGCGCGAGCTCTCCGACGACGAGGTGCAGAAGGTGATCGCCAAGGAGGCGAAGAAGCGCCGCGAGGCGGCCGACGCCTTCGCCCAGGGCGGCCGGGCC
This sequence comes from Streptomyces sp. NPDC006368, assembly GCF_040612535.1. Taxonomy (NCBI): domain Bacteria; kingdom Bacillati; phylum Actinomycetota; class Actinomycetes; order Kitasatosporales; family Streptomycetaceae; genus Streptomyces; species Streptomyces sp. NPDC006368. The sequence goes on along the minus strand of NZ_JBEXQK010000002.1, from coordinate 64,296 downwards.
GAGCAGGCCGAGCGCGAGAAGGCGGAGGGCGTCATCCTCGACGCGTACCTGCCGCAGCAGCTGAGCGACGACGAACTCCGGCAGATCGTGGCCGGGGCCGTCGAGGAGGCCAAGGCGGGCGGGGCCGAGGGGCCGCGCGCGATGGGCGCCGTCATGAAGATCGTGAACCCCAAGGTCGCGGGCCGCGCCGAGGGCGGCCGGGTCGCCACCCTGGTCAAGCAGCTGCTCGCCGGCTGAGGCGTCGTTGCGGCACCCGCGGTCGCTCGCCGGCCGGGGCGCCCGCGGTCGCCCGTTCGGGTGAGGCCCGCCCGCCCGGGACCCCGGACCCGGGCAGGACCGTGACGCTGGCCTCGACACGGAAGCCCGGACCCCGGACCCGGAACCCCGACGCGGAAGCCGGTGCGCGCACGCGCAGGAACGGATGCCATCCCGGGCGAACCCGATGCCACATGAATGGGGGCGCTCCCTGAGCAGGGAGCGCCCCCATTCATGTGCCGCCAGCTGCCAGGCCTCGGCCCGGGCCCAGGCCCGGCCCGTGCCCCCGGGGTGCGGAGGCAGCGGCGTCAGCGGCCGTTCCTGCCCCCGTTGCCGTTGCCGTTGCCGTTGCCGCCGTTGCCGCCGGTTCCGTCGCGGCCGCCGATCAGGTCCGGCGGGAAGGAGATGCGGGGGAAGGGGTTGTCATCGCCCCCGCCGCCGTTCCCGCGGTTGTCGCCCGGCTTGTCGTTGCCGCCGGTGTCGCCCTCGCCGTTCCCGCGGTCCGGGCTGTTGCCGCGGGGCACGGAGATGGCGTTGAAGGAAGGCGTTTCGGAGGCCTCCAGCGCCTTGGTCATCGCGATCTTCCAGATGGGGCCGGGCAGACAGCCACCGCACACCTTGTCGTAGTACTCGCCGCCGATGGTGATGTTGTACATCGAGCTCTTCTCGCCGATGTCGTCACCGACCCACACGGCCGTGGAGAGGTTCGGGGTGTACCCGACGAACCAGGCGTCCTTGCGGTCGTTGGTGGTACCGGTCTTGCCGGCGTTGTCCCGGTCGCTGAGGCCCGCCTTGGTGCCGGTGCCGTCCTCGACCACGCCCTTGAGCATCTGGTTGATGGTGTCCGCGGTGCGCTCGCTCATGGCCTGGGAGCACGAGCTCTTCGGCACCGGCAGGCGCCGGCCCTCCGCCGTGGTGATGGACTGGATGGCGACGGGGGTGCAGTACGTGCCGCGGTTGGCGAACGTCGCGTACGCGGACGCCATCGCCAGCGGGGTGCTCTCCTCGCCGCCGAGCGTGATGGACGGGTTCTCGCCGATCTTCTTGCCGTCGCCCCGCTGGTACCCCATCCTCTTCGCCATCTCGACCGTCTCGCACAGCCCGGTCCGCTGCTCCAGCAGGGCGAAGTAGGTGTTGATGGACTTGCCGAGCGCGCTCGTCATGTCCCAGCTGCCGGTCTCCGACTCCACCTCGTTCGACAGCTTCCAGTCACCGCTGCCGGCCTTGGCGCCGGAGCAGGTGGTGAAGGAGTCCATCGGTACGCGGATCTCGTACCCGGTGGAGAAGGTCTGAGCCGGGCTGATGCCCTTCTCCAGCGCCGCCGCCGCCGTGATCGGCTTGAAGGTCGAGCCGACCTGGAAGCCGTAGGTGGTGCCACCCATCTTGTTGCCGACGGCGAGGTTGAGCACCGTCTCGTGCTGCTTCTGGTCCAGGCCGTACGGGCGGGACTGACCCATCGACAGGATCTTGCCGGTGCCCGGCTGGACCTGCACCACGGCCGCCGCGACCTTGTCGTCCTTGTTGACCTTCGCGGTGGCGGCCTCGTTCGCGGCCTCCTGGGCGCGCGGGTCGAGCGTGGTCTTGATGGTCAGACCGCCCAGGTTCCACAACTTCTGCCGCTCCGCCTCCGTCTTCCCGAAGACCGGGTCGGAGAGGATGGTCTTGCGTACGTAGTCGCAGAAGAACCCCGCGCCGTCGACGGCCGTGATGCAGCCGTTCTTCGGCTTGCTGACCTTCAGCTTGATGGGGCTGGCCTTGGCGCGGTCGGCCTCCGTCTGGCTGATGTCACCGACGGCGGCCATGCGCTGCAGCACGGTGTTGCGGCGCTTGGTCGCCTCCTCGGAGTCGTTGATGGGGTCGTAGCGGCTCGGCGACTGGACGAGGCCGGCGAGCATCGCCGCCTCCTCCAGGTTCAGGTCCTTGGCGGACTTGGAGAAGTACCGCTTGGACGCCGCCTCGACGCCGTACGCCTGCTGCCCGAAGAAGGTGATGTTGAGGTAGTTCTCGAGGATCTTCTTCTTCCCGAGCTCCTCCTCAACCTGGATCGCGTACTTGAGCTCCTGGATCTTGCGGCCGAGGGTCTGCTGCGTGGCCTCGGCGACCTTGTCGGGGTCGTCGCCGGCCTCCTCCACGAAGACGTTCTTCACGTACTGCTGCGTCAGGGTCGACGCGCCCTGGGCGACCCCGCCCGACTGGGCGTTGCGGTTCAGTGCGCGCAGAATGCCCTTCAGGTCGATGGCGCCGTGTTCGTAGAAGCGCGAGTCCTCGATCGCGACGATCGCCTTCTGCATGTACGGGGAGATGTCCTTGAGGTCCACCACCGTGCGGTCGCGGGAGTAGACCGTGGCGATCTGCCCGCCGTCCGAGTTGAGGATCGTGGTGCGCTGGCTCAGCGGCGGTCGCTTCAGATTGGCCGGAATCTCGTCGAATCCCTGGACCGTGCCCTTCGCCGCCAGTCCCAGAGCTCCCGCGGCGGGCAACGCGATGCCCGCCAGCACCGCTCCGGAGAGCACGCTGACACCGAGGAACTTGGCGGCCTGCTGGGTCCCGGTCAGACCACCGCCCGAGCGCTTCTTTGGCATGGCAGCAGCCTACGTTCTCATTCGCCGGACACGCGTATAGGCATTGGCCTAAGCTGGTCACAACTGTCACAGCAGTTGCGATCCCTCAGCGAAACCCGGGCTACGGCCTGGTCACGACCCCGCGTTCTCTCCTCAGGTCGGGTCGCCGAACGTGTCGCAGGGCGATGTCCGTTTCCACCGGATGCGTCAACGGACGCCCGTTCTGGATCATGGGACATGTCGTGTTGTAGGGGATGAGGTGTATATGTCCATCGCTCACTCCCCTGGGTGATCTGCCGCGTACGCATAGTCCGTTCGGGCCATTCAAGATTGGGCCCGAAGGGGGTGTTGCGCTGTGCCCACCTTCCGTAACGTCCTCAACTGGCAGCGGTGAATATGCCGCTGCCGCCGTGGGGGAGCCTCGATTCGGGAGAGGACGGCGCCGGTATGGGCTGGGTAGCTGACTGGAGTGCGCAGGCGGCCTGCCGCACTACCGATCCGGATGAACTGTTCGTGCAAGGAGCGGCGCAGAACAGGGCCAAGGCGGTGTGCACCGGGTGCCCGGTGCGGACCGAGTGCCTGGCCGACGCGCTGGACAATCGCGTCGAGTTCGGCGTATGGGGCGGAATGACGGAGCGTGAGCGCCGCGCACTGCTGCGCAGGCGACCCACCGTCACCTCCTGGCGCCGGCTCCTGGAGACGGCGCGTACGGAATACGAGCGCAGCGCGGGCATTCTGCCCGTCGCCCTGGACGACGACGAGACCTACGAGACGTACGCCGCCGTGGGTTAGGCGGTACGGGCTCCGCCACGGGACCCGTCACCGGCTCGGCCGGACGCCCCGCCGGACGCGAGCCGGTCACCGATGGTCCGAAGCCCCGCGAGGTCATGCACGTCGCCGGGCAGCGCGGCCACCTCTGCCACCGCCACCTCGGGGTGGAGCGCGGTGAAGCGGTCACGCGTGCGCTGCTCACGCGCGAGTACCTGCATCCGCTCGGCGTGCAGACGCAGCAGACCAGCCGTCAGCTGCGCGACGGCAGGTGGGGTGACAGCGGGCGAGCTGACGGAACCGCCGTCCGCGTGCGGAGTGCCGTCCGCGTGCCGGGGGTCGTCCGCGTGGTGGGTGCCGCCGGACCGGGCGCCGGGCATGGCACCGGGCAGGGCGGGATCGGGCGATGTGGTGGCTGGAGCGTCGGGTGCGGGGGGCGGCTCGGGAGAGGTGGCCTCGGGGCCACGAACATCAGCCTTCCCGTCCCCCTGATCCACAATGCGGACCTCGTCAAGATTTTCCGCGTCGGGAGTTTCCGCGTCGAGGATCTCCGCGGCGGCCAGCGCCCGCTCGGCCGACAACCGGGCCGCCCCGCTGCCGTGGACGCGGTTGAGGACCAGACCGGCCAGCGGCATCTCCTCCGCCGCCAGCCGCTCCACGAAGTACGCCGCCTCACGCAGCGCGTCCCGCTCGGGCGCGGCCACCACCAGGAAGGCCGTGCCCGGCGCCTGGAGCAACTGGTACGTGGCGTCCGCGCGGGTACGGAAACCGCCGAACATCGTGTCCATCGCCGCCACGAAGGTCTGCACGTCCCGCAGCAGTTGACCGCCCAGCAGCTTGCCCAGCGTCCCCGTCATCATCGACATGCCGACGTTCAGGAACTTCAGTCCGGCCCGGCCGCCCATCTTCGCCGGCGCCATCAGCAGCTTGATGAACTTCCCGTCCAGGAACGACCCCAGCCGCTTCGGCGCGTCCAGGAAGTCCAGCGCGGACCGGGACGGCGGGGTGTCCACGACGATCAGGTCCCACTCGTCGCGCGCCCGCAACTGCCCCAGCTTCTCCATCGCCATGTACTCCTGCGTGCCCGCGAAACCGGCCGACAGGGACTGGTAGAAGGGGTTGCCCAGGATCGCGCGGGCCCGCTCCGGGTCCGCGTGCGCCTCGACGATCTCGTCGAAGGTGCGCTTCATGTCGAGCATCATCGCGTGCAGCTCGCCGTCGCCCTTGATGCCGTCGACCCGGCGCGGAACGTTGTCCAGCTGGTCGATGCCCATGGACTGGGCGAGCCGGCGGGCCGGGTCGATCGTGAGGACCACGACCTTGCGGCCGCGCTCCGCCGCCCGTACGCCCAGGGCCGCCGCGGTCGTCGTCTTGCCGACGCCGCCCGCACCGCAGCACACGATGATGCGCGTCGTCGGGTCGTCCAGCAGCGGGTCGATCTCCAGGTCGGGAGCCGTATCGAGAGTCACGTGCCCACCCCAAGCTGTCGTAGTTCCCTGGCCAGCCGGTAGAGGCCGGCGAGATCCGCACCCTCTCCCAGGAACGGCAGTTCGTACGTCGGCACCTGGAGCTTGGCCAGTGCCTCACGCTGCTCCCGCTCCAGCTCCACCCGGCGCGCGTGCTCGGCGGCCTCGTCGAGCAGGGGCGCGACGAGCCGGGCCGGGCCGCTCACACCCGCCGAGGCGAGCGCCGTGGCGATCTCCTTGCGGTGGTCGCCGGCCGCCACCCGTACGGCGTCCTCGTCCAGGACCGGCGGGCGGACCATGTTCACGATGACGTTGCCCACCGGGAGGCCGGCGTCGCGCAGCTCGGCGATGCCGTCCGCGGTCTCCTGGACCGGCATCTCCTCCAGCAGGGTCACCAGGTGGACGGCCGTCTCCGGCGACTTGAGGACGCGCATCACGGCCTGCGCCTGGTTGTGTATCGGGCCGATCCTGGCGAGGCCCGCGACCTCGTCGTTGACGTTCAGGAAGCGGGTGATGCGGCCCGTGGGCGGGGCGTCCATGACGACGTAGTCGTAGACGAAGTCTCCCTGCTTGTCCGCCTGTTTGTCCTCCTGCTTGTCGCCCTGCCTGCCTTCCTGCCTGCCCCCCGGCCTGCTCCCGTGCTTCTCCCGGCGGCGCACGGCCTCGCACGCCTTGCCGGTCAGCAGCACGTCCCGCACGCCCGGTGCGATGGTGGTCGCGAAGTCTATGGCGCCGAGTTTCTTCAGGGCCCGTCCCGCGGACCCGAGCTTGTAGAACATCTGGAGGTAGTCGAGAAGCGCGCGCTCGGCGTCGATGGCCAGCGCGTACACCTCGCCGCCGCCCGGCGTGACGGCGATTTTCCTCTCCTCGTACGGAAGCGCCTCCGTCTCGAAGAGTTGCGCGATGCCCTGTCTGCCCTCGACCTCCACGAGGAGGGTCCGCCTGCCCTCGGTCGCGAGGGCGAGCGCGAGGGCGGCGGCGACCGTCGTCTTACCGGTACCGCCCTTGCCGCTGACGACCTGGAGCCTGCTCACGCCTTCGAGCCTAACCAGTCGCCCCACGGCGTACGCAGGAGGCTGCCCTTGGCGATGCCGCTCCGGGGCTGTCGGTGGCAGCGGCTACAGTCGGCACCATGACCAAGTGGGAATACGCGACCGTGCCCCTTCTCGTGCACGCGACCAAGCAGATCCTGGACACCTGGGGCGAGGACGGCTGGGAGCTCGTCCAGGTCGTGCCGGGGCCGAACAACCCCGAGCAGCTCGTGGCGTACCTGAAGCGGGAGAAGCCGTGACCGGCCGTGTCGAGGCGACGCTCGCGGAGCTCGGTCTGACGCTGCCGCAGGTCGTCCCGCCTCTGGCGGCGTACCAGCCGGCCGTCCGGTCGGGTGTGTACGTGTACACCGCGGGCCAGCTGCCGATGGTGGAGGGCAAGCTGCCCGTCACCGGCAAGGTGGGCGGCGAGGTCACTCCGGAGGAGGCCAAGGGCCTCGCGCGCATCTGCGCGCTGAACGCGCTGGCCGCCGTGAAGTCGGTCGCCGGTGACCTGGACCGCATCGCGCGCGTCGTGAAGGTCGTCGGCTTCGTCGCCTCGGCCCCCGACTTCACCGGACAGCCCGCCGTGCTCAACGGCGCGAGCGAGCTGCTGGGCGAGGTGCTCGGCGACAAGGGCGTGCACGCGCGCAGCGCGGTGGGCGTGACGGTGCTGCCGCTGGACGCGCCGGTCGAGGTGGAGATCCAGGTGGAGCTGGTCCAGGACTGACGTCCCGGACCTGCCGGACTGTCCCGGCTCCCCGGACCTGCCGGGTTGCCTCCCGGACCTACCGGGCTGCTTGCCGGCTCCCCGGACCTGTCGGACTGCCTCCCGGCTCCCCGGACCTGCCGGGTTGCCTCCCGGACCTACCGGGCTGCCTCCGGGCAACCTGGGCTTCCTCGGGTTCCCGGAGCCTCCGGTATTCCCGGCTTCCCGGGCGTCCTCCTGGGCTTTCTCGGACGCGCCGGGTTCCCGGAGTGCCTTTGGTCTTCCCGGGCCTCCCGGACGTCCTCCGGGCATCCCGGATGTCCTCCTGGGCTCCTCGGTCGTCCTCCTGAGTTGCCCGGACCGGTGCCGTCGGTCCGTACGGCCCTGTGCTCCTCGGTGGGCGCGGGGCCGTTGCCGTATCCACCTTCCCTCTCGAACATCGCGTCGGATGCGCATAGCATCCGGCCATGTCCAATGGTCAGTGGTATCCACCGGAGTGGCCCGACCGCATCCGCGCGCTCGCCGGCGGGGCGCTCACGGCCGTGACCCCCAAGCGGGCCGCGACCGTGCTGCTCCTGCGGGACGGCGCCGACGGCGGTGGACCCGAGGTCCACATGCTGCGCCGGCGCACGTCCATGGCCTTCGCGGCTGGTGCGTACGCCTATCCGGGTGGCGGCGTCGACCCGCGCGACGAGCACCCGGTGCGGTGGGCGGGCCCGTCGCTCGCCGACTGGGCGGCCCGGCTCGGGGTGACACAGCCGGCCGAGGCGCAGGCCATCGTGTGCGCGGCGGTGCGCGAGACGTTCGAGGAAGCCGGCGTCCTGCTGGCCGGGCCGACCGCCGACTCGGTCGTCGACGACACCACGGGCGACGACTGGGACGCGGACCGGGCGGCGCTGGTCGCCCGCGAGCTGGCCTTCGCGGACTTCCTGGACCGGCGGGGGCTGGTCCTCCGCTCCGACCTGCTGGGCGCGTGGGCGCGCTGGATCACCCCGGAGTTCGAGCCGCGCCGCTACGACACCTGGTTCTTCGTGGCCGCGCTGCCGACGGGCCAGCGGACCCTCTCCCACGGCCCCGGGGCGGACGTTCCCCACCTCCCCACGGAGGCCGACCGCGCGGTGTGGATCCGCCCGGTGGACGCGGCGACCGGGTACGACCGCGGCGAGCTGCTGATGATGCCGCCGACGATCGCCACCCTGCGCGCCCTGGAGCGGTACGGGACGGCCGGCGCCGCCCTGGCCGCCGCGCCGGACCAGGACCTCACTCCCGTACTGGCACAGGCGCGCCTCGAAGGCGACGAGGTGGTGCTGAGCTGGCCGGGCCACGACGAGTTCACCAAGCACGTACCCACAGGGGGGTCCTCCGCATGACCGACGCCGCCGCGCTCCCCGGCCGGCCGCGCGGAGCCGTGTTGTCCGGCCCCGCGACCGCACGCGCCGTCAACGTCCTCGCGCCGAACGCGTCGGCGATGACCCTCGACGGCACCAACACCTGGATCCTGTCCGAGCCGGACTCCGCGCTCGCGGTCGTCGTCGACCCCGGTCCGCTCGACGAGGGGCACTTGTCCAGGGTCGTCGAGACCGCCGAGCGCCTCGGCAAGCGTGTCGCGCTGACCCTCCTCACCCACGGCCACCCGGACCACGCGGAGGGCGCGGTGCGGTTCGCGGAGCTCACGGGGGCGGCCGTGCGCGCGCTGGACCCGGCGCTGCGGCTCGGTGACGAAGGGCTCGCGGCGGGCGAGGTGGTCGAGGTGGGCGGCCTGGAGCTGCGCGTCGTACCGACGCCCGGGCACACCGCCGACTCGTTGAGCTTCCACCTGCCGGCCGACCGCGCGGTGCTGACGGGCGACACCATCCTGGGGCGCGGTACGACGATGGTGGCGCACCCGGACGGGCGGCTCGGGGACTACCTGGACTCGCTGCGGCGGCTGCGGTCGCTGACCGTCGACGACGGGGTCCATACGGTGCTGCCGGGACACGGGCCGGTGCTGGAGGACGCACAGGGGGCGGTCGAGTACTACCTGGCCCACCGGGCGAGCCGCCTCGCCCAGGTGGAGACGGCGGTCGAGAACGGCTACCGGACGGCATCGGAGGTCGTGGCGCACGTGTACGCGGACGTGGACCGGACGCTCTGGCCGGCGGCCGAGCTGTCGGTGCGGGCGCAACTGGAGTACCTGACCGAGCACGGGCTGATCTGACAGGCACAGGGGCGGGCCGAACCAGCCGGGGCTGAGCCGGGCCGACCGATGATGAGCCGGGCCGACCGATGATGAGCCGGGCCGGCCGGGGTGGATCGGAGCCGCAGGGCCTGCTTGCGGATCGGAGCCACGGGGCCATGCTTTACGCTCCGCTTACCCGGCTTCGTGGCCGCTCGGCCGCGCAGCCACTTCTTGACGCTTTCCATCGGGGGGAACGTACGTGTTTGTCCTGTCCATATTGCTTCTCATCGCTGCGGCGGTGCTCTTCTTCGTCGGGCGCGGTACCGACCGGCGCGGCCTCAAGCTGGGCTCGGCCGGCGCTCTGCTCGCGGGGCTGTTCGCCGCGATCTCCAGCTGCGTGCACATCGTCAGCGCGTACGAGGTCGGCGTGCCGGTCGCCTTCGGCAAGGTGGGATCGCCGATGACGTCCGGCATGAACGTCACCTCGCCGTTCACGAACGTCACGACCTTCTCCACGCGCCCGGTCGACCTGAACCTGTCCGACAAGGACGTGGTCGAGGTCCGCTCGTCGCAGGGCGGCGTGATGTACGCCGAGGTGACCGTGAAGTGGGCGGTGACGCCGGCGAAGGCGGTGGAGCTGTACCGGCTGGCCGGCAGCGAGGACGCGATCCAGCAGCGGCTCGTCTTCCCGGACAGCCGGGAGATCATCCGTAACGTCTTCGCCCGCCACACCAGCGAGGAGGGGTACGCCTCCGCCCGCGAGAAGATCAACACGGAGATCGCCGACCTGATCAAGGAGCGCCTGGCGCCACGCGGCATCGCCGTGACCACGGTGAACCTGCGGAACGTGAAGCCGTCGGACCAGCTGCAGAGCCAGATCGACCGCAAGATCCAGCAGCAGCAGTCGACGGAGCGGGCGACGGAGGCGGCGCGTACGGCGAAGGCGGAGGCCGAGCAGCGCCGGATCGAGGCGGAGGGCCTCGCGCGGGCCAACAAGATCCTCAGTGACTCGCTCACCGACAAGGTCCTCATGAACCAGTGCATCGAGGCCTTCAAGCAGGCGGCAGCCAAGCACCCGGTGTACGCGGTGCCGTGCGGCGGCGGGAACGGGACCCCGGTGATCGTGGACGGCACCAAGAAGAACTGACGCGGCGCCGCCCGCCGGTGCGCGCCGACAAGACGCCGGCGCGCGGCAACGGCCGCGACGCACGAAAAGGGCCGTACGGAAGGCCGCACGAAAAGGGCCGCCCCCACGGAGGGGGCGGCCCTTTTCTTACGGCCTGTGACGTGCGGCGCGTCTGCCGGCGCGACGTCCTAGCGCGAGCGCTTGGCGAGCCGCTCCACGTCCAGCAGGATCACGGCGCGGGCCTCCAGGCGGAGCCAGCCGCGGCCGGCGAAGTCGGCGAGCGCCTTGTTGACCGTCTCGCGGGAGGCGCCGACCAGCTGGGCGAGCTCCTCCTGGGTCAGGTCGTGCACGACGTGGATGCCCTCCTCGGACTGCACGCCGAAGCGGCGCGACAGGTCGAGGAGCGCGCGGGCGACACGGCCCGGCACGTCGGAGAAGACCAGGTCGGACATCTGGTCGTTGGTCTTGCGCAGGCGCCGGGCGACGGCGCGCAGCAGGGCGGTGGCCACCTCGGGGCGGGCGTTCAGCCAGGGCTGCAGGTCACCGTGGCCCAGGCCGAGCAGCTTGACCTCGGTCAGCGCGGTCGCGGTGGCGGTGCGCGGGCCCGGGTCGAAGAGGGACAGCTCACCGATCAGCTCTCCGGGGCCGAGGACGGCGAGCATGTTCTCGCGTCCGTCGGGGGAGGTGCGGTGGAGCTTCACCTTGCCTTCGGTGACCACGTAGAGCCGATCGCCCGGGTCGCCTTCGTGGAAGAGGGCGTCGCCACGGGCGAGCGTCACCTCACTCATCGAGGCGCGGAGCTCCGCGGCCTGCTCGTCATCGAGCGCCGCGAAGAGCGGGGCGCGCCGCAGAACGTCGTCCACGAGTTCTCTCCTATGTCGACCTGCTCCGGGACATTGGGTCCCATGATGCCGGACGGTAAAACAGTGCGATCAATCACAACAAGTTTGACGCATTGGTACGCGCGTCCGTACGGCAGGGCCCCGATTGGGTCGTGATCGCCTGTGACCGGGGCGGATGTCAGTGCGGGCGCTTAGGCTGGCCGGGTGTCCAATTCGCCGGTGAGAGCGCAGGCCAAGGGGGCCGGGAGAGTGTCAGGGGAGCAGAATTCCGCTGTGGGCGAACATGTATCGCCTTCGCCGAAAAGGCCGACAAAACCGGCGAAAGGGTCCTCGCGCGTCGCGTCGCGCGATCGCGCCGAGCCGCAGAGCGCTGCCGTGGCGGCCGAGTCTCCACGCCAACGGAGGGTCTCCGGGCGCACGGACGAGGGCCGGGCGCCCGCCGACCCGGTCCCCGGCGATGCCCCGGCCGAGCTCGGCGTGAGGACGGGGGGTACGCCGGAGACCGGCGCGGCCAAGGGGGCGGCCTCCGCCAAGGGGGCGCGGGCGGGCGGGGCGACGGGCGCCGCCGACGCGTCCGAGGCGTCCGAGGCGTCCGAGGCGTCCGGTACGGGCGAGGCCCGTAAGACCCCGTCCGGTACGACCCCGTCCGGTACGGCCCGGTCCGGTACGGGCGAGGCCCGTACGACCCGGTCCCGTAAGGCCAAGGCGGCTACCGCCAAGACGGCCGGAGCCGGCGGGACGGGCAAGGCCCCACGGCCCACCAAGGCGACCGGAGCCACCGCAGCCACGAAGGCGACCGGCGCGGCGAAGGCCCCACGGCCCGACAAGGCGGCCCCGGCCGACAAGGCGGCCCCGGCCAACAAGGCGGCCCCGGCCACCAAAGCGACCCCGGCCACCAAAGCGACCGGCGCGGCGAAGACCACCCGAGCCGCCAATGCGGGCCCCGCCACCACAACGGCCGCCACCACCGCATCCGCCCCGGTGCCCGCCGGCTCCGGCGGTGAGTCGCGGTTGGCGATGGTGCGCCGGGCGCGGCGCATCAACCGGGAACTGGCCGAGATCTACTCGTACGCCCACCCCGAGCTCGACTTCCGCAACCCCTTCGAGCTGCTCGTCGCCACCGTCCTGTCCGCCCAGACCACCGATCTGCGCGTCAACCAGACGACCCCGGCGCTGTTCGCGCAGTACCCGACCCCCGAGGATCTGGCCGCCGCCGTTCCCGAGGAGCTGGAAGCGCTGATCCGGCCCACCGGGTTCTTCCGGGCCAAGGCGAAATCCCTGATCGGGCTCTCCAAGGCGCTCCGCGACAACTTCGGCGGTGAGGTCCCCGGCCGCCTGGAGGACCTCGTCACCCTCCCGGGGGTCGGCCGCAAGACCGCCAATGTCGTCCTGGGCAACGCCTTCGGGGTTCCCGGCATCACCGTCGACACCCACTTCGGCCGTCTCGTCCGGCGGTGGAAGTGGACGGAGCAGGAGGACCCCGAGAAGGTCGAGGAGGAGATCTGTGCGATCTTCCCGAAGTCCGAGTGGACGATGCTCTCGCACCGCGTGATCTTCCACGGTCGCCGCATCTGCCACTCCCGCAAGCCCGCCTGTGGCGCCTGCCCGATCGCCCCCCTGTGCCCTTCGTACGGCGAGGGGGAGACGGACCCCGAGAAGGCGAAGAAGCTGCTCAAGTACGAGATGGGCGGCCTTCCCGGCCAGCGCCTGGCCCCGCCGCCGGACTACCCCGGCAGTCCGGCCGCCCCGCTGGGCGCCGGGGACGACGAGTGACGGCCGGAGGTGCGGGGCAGGTGGCGAGCGACAGGTGGCACATGACGGATGGCGGATGACCGGTGGCGAGCGACGGTGAGTGACATGGGAGGAACGAACCGGTGGCCGGAAAGCGTTGTGAGAAGCGGGGGTGCCCATGACGCGCGCTAGACCAGAAACCGAATACGACACCCGGGCGGCAGCCCGGACCACAGCCACGGCCGCAGCCCGGTCCACAGCCGCGACAGGAGCCGCCGCAGGAGCCGCGAGGGCAGCCGCGAGGGCGGATGTGGCCGTCACCGACGAAGGGCTGCCCGAGTGGCTCCGGCCCGTGGCCCGCGCGGCGCGGACCCTCGCGCCCGAGCAGCTCAGCCGTTTCCTCCCGCCCGAGAGCGGCGGTCGCCAGGCCGCCGTGCTGATCCTCTTCGGGGAGGGAGACCGCGGCCCCGAGCTGCTGCTCATGGAGCGCTCCGGCAGCCTCCGCTCACACGCCGGCCAGCCGTCCTTCCCCGGCGGCGCGCTCGACCCCGAGGACGGCGATCCGGCCACCACCGGCCCCGTACGCGCCGCGCTGCGCGAGGCCGAGGAGGAGACGGGGCTCGACCCCGCGGGCGTACAGATCTTCGCCGTACTGCCCCGCCTCTACATCCCGGTGAGCCGCTTCGTCGTGACGCCCGTGCTCGGCTGGTGGCATGCGCCGAGCCCCTTCCGCGCCGTCGACCCCGCCGAGACCGCCCGGGTCTTCACCGTGCCAGTGGCCGATCTCACGGACCCGGCCAACCGCGCGATGACCGTGCACCCGAGCGGCCACCGCGGTCCGGCATTCCTGGTCGAATCCGCTCTTGTATGGGGTTTCACGGCCGGCGTGATCGACCGCATCCTCCACTTCGCCGGGTGGGAACGCCCCTGGGACCGGACCAAGCAGGTCCCGCTCGACTGGCGCTCATGACAGGCTGAAGGCTCTGCTCCGAGGCCGGTCGGGGTGACCGGAGACGAATCTGCGAGGCTAATGACGGTGAACGTGCTGGACATCCTGTTGCTGGTCGCCGCCGTGTGGTTCGCGATCGTTGGCTATCGCCAGGGCTTCGTCGTCGGAATCCTGTCGGTGATCGGCTTCCTCGGCGGCGGCCTCGTCGCGGTCTACCTGCTTCCGCTGGCCTGGGGTCCGCTGACCGACGACGCCAAGGTGTCGACGACCGCCGCCATCGTCGCCGTCGTGATCGTCATCGTGTGCGCCTCCGTGGGTCAGGCGTTCACCACCCACCTGGGCAACAAGCTGCGCCGGCACATCACCTGGTCGCCCGCCCGCGCCCTGGACGCCACCGGCGGCGCCCTGGTCAACGTGGTGGCGATGCTGCTGGTCGCCTGGCTGATCGGCTCCGCCCTCGCCGGTACGTCCCTGCCGACGCTCGGCAAGGAGGTCCGTAACTCCAAGGTGCTGCTCGGCGTCTCCCGCGTGATGCCCGCCGAGGCCTCCACCTGGTTCGCGGACTTCTCCTCCGTACTGGCGCAGAACGGCTTCCCGCAGGTCTTCAGCCCCTTCGCCAACGAGCCCATCACCGAGGTCCGGCCACCCGACCCGGCACTCGCGGGCAGCCCGGTCGCCGCCCGAGCCCAGAAGTCCATCGTCAAGGTCGTCGGCACGGCCCCGAGTTGCGGCAAGGTCCTCGAAGGCACCGGGTTCGTCTTCGCGGAACGCCGCGTGATGACCAACGCCCATGTCGTCGGCGGCGTCGACGAACCGACCGTCCAGATCGGTGGCCAGGGCAGGCTGTACGACGCGAAGGTCGTGCTCTACGACTGGCAGCGCGACATCGCCGTCCTCGACGTGCCGGACCTGGAAGCGACGCCGCTCCGGTTCGCGGACACGGACGCCCGCAGCGGCGACGGCGCCATCGTGGCCGGCTTCCCGGAGAACGGCGCCTATGACGTCCGCTCGGCGCGCGTCCGCGGCCGTATCAACGCCAACGGCCCGGACATCTACCACCGCGATGAGGTGCGCCGCGATGTGTACTCGCTCTTCGCGACCGTCCGCCAGGGCAACTCCGGCGGGCCGCTCCTCACCCCGGACGGCCAGGTGTACGGCGTCATCTTCGCGAGGTCCCTGGACGACGTGAACACCGGTTACGCCCTGACGGCCGACGAGATCCGCGACGACATCACGCGCGGTCGCACCGCCAACCAGCAGGTCGACAGCCAGGGCTGCGCCCTGTGACGCCGCCCGCGGAACTAGACGCGGGTGTGGCGCAGCCGCGCCGAGACCCAGCGGGCCCGGCGACGAAGGATGCGGGAGATGCCGAGGCGCGGATCCAAGCCCTGGCCCTGCGGCCCCTGGCCCTGCGAACCCTGCGGGCCGCTCCTCGCGGAGATCGGCGCGGAGGCCGAGCGGCGGTTGCGTGCTGCGTCAGCGTAGTCGTGCGTCCAGCCCATACCCGGACGTCTGCCCGTGCCCCAAGGTCGGTAACCGCCCCCGGGACCGCCAATTGGCTTATGCGCCAGGCATTTGGCCGTTCATAGGACAACCGTTCCGCCCGGTTCCCGGAGTTACCACCAAGGGTCCGCCAGAGGGCGCCGCCGAGGAACCGCCCGGGAGCCGCGGGGGAGCCCTAGCGGTCCGGCTCCGGGTCCTTCAGCCAGTTGATGAGCTCGGTGGAGAACGCGGTCGGGTCCTCCTCGTGCGGGAAGTGCCCGAGACCGTCGAACAGCCGCCAGCGGTACGGCGCTTCCACGTACTCGCCCGACCCCGCCGCACTGCGCGTGCGCATCACCGGGTCGAGGGAGCCGTGCAGATGCAGGGTCGGCACCCGTACCGGCCGCTTCATGCGCCGGTTGAACTGGATGCCGTCCGGCCGGGCCATCGACCGCACCATCCATCGGTACGGCTCGACCGAGCAGTGCGCCGTCGAGGGGATGGTCATCGCCCGCCGGTAGACGTCGATCGCCTCATCGTCCGGGAGGACGGGTCCCGGCCCGGACCAGTCCCGGATCAGACGACCCACCAACGCCGCGTCATCGGCGACGAGCTGACGCTCCGGCAGCCAGGGGCGCTGAAACCCCCATACGTACGAACCGGCGCGGGTCTGCGCGAAGTCCGAGAGCATCGCCGAGCGCCAGCGGCGCGGATGCGGCATCGAGGAGACCGCGAGCCGCCGCACCAGCTTCGGCCGCATGACCGCCGCCGTCCACGCCAGGTAGCCGCCCAGGTCGTGTCCGACGAGCGCCGCGTCCGGCTCGCCCAGCGACCGCACCACACCCGTGATGTCGAGGGCGAGGTTGGCGGGGTCGTAACCGCGCGGCGTACGGTCACTGCCGCCCACGCCCCGCAGGTCCATCGCCACCGCCCGGAAACCGGCGTCGGCAAGGGCGGTCAGCTGATGGCGCCACGTCCACCAGAACTGCGGGAAGCCGTGCAGCAGCAACACCAGCGGCCCGTCGCCCATCTCCGCGATATGGAAGCGCGCCCCATTGGCGGCCACGTCCCTATGGGTCCAGGGGCCATCGATCCGTACCGGACTGCCAGTGCTGCTCTCAGGGACCGTCATGCGGATGAGCGTGCCACAACCTCGGCCTCGCCCTTGACCGGAAGGGCCGGACGGCCATCGGCGGCGGGGGCGGTACGCGGGTGGGGCTTGGCGTTGCCGAGCACGGCGGCCGTCCGCTTCGCCGAGGCGATGGACTTCTCCGGCGGCTTGACCTTCTTGAACTTGGTCACCGCCAGCAGCGCCAGCAGCGCCGCCAGCACCAGGTACGCGCCGCCGACGATCAGGAAGGACCAGGCGAGCCCGAGTCCCAGGTTGTGGATGCCGTACGCCGCGGCGAAGCTCAGCACCGGAAGCGAGAAGAGCGCGAACACCCCCGCGATACCGATGGCCGCACCACCGATCGCACCGCGCTTGACGTCCTGTCGCAGCTCGGCCTTGGCCAGGGCGATCTCGTCGTGCACCAGCGCGGACAGCTCGGTGGTCGCCGAGGCGACCAGCTGACCGAGACTGCGGTCCGTACCAGGTGTGCTCAGTGCACCCTTGCCGGCGGGGTCGCTCATGGTCTCGCTCCCTCTTCTCTCCTACGGTCCGACCTCAGATCATGCCGGACGGTCGCCGTCAGTGCGCGATGCCCCCGCCACTTCCGCCGCGGAATCGGCTGACGGGGCGGCTCCGGGCGCTCCCGACGGTCCGGATGCTCCCGATGCGACGCCCGGCGCGGCGCCCGAGGCCGCGCCCGAGGCGGCGGCCTGCTCCGCCTCCTCTGCCTGCCGACGGTGCTCGGCCGCCCTCTTCTCGTACAGCGCGGCCATCCTGTGGTGGTACGCCGGGTCGCCCTCCTCGTACACGTCCGGAATGCCGTCCATGTCCTCGTCCCGCTCCTCCTCGGCGAACAGGGCGTGGTACTTGCGTACGCGCAGCTTCAGCAGCACGGAGGCGAGTACGGCGGCGATGAGGGAGCCCATGAGGACCGCCGCCTTGACCTCGTCCGTCAGCGCCGGGTCGCCGGTGAAGGCGAGCTCGCCGATGAGCAGCGAGACGGTGAAACCGATGCCGGCGAGCGTGGCGACGGCGAAGAGGTCCGCCCAGGCCAGGTCCTGGTTGAGCGTCGCCCTCGTGAAGCGGGCCGTGAGCCACGTCCCGCCGAAGATGCCGAGGGCCTTGCCGACCACCAGGCCGAGGACCACACCGAGCGTGACGGGCTGGGAGAACACGTCGGCGAGGGCGCCGCCGGAGACCGACACGCCGGCCGAGAACAGCGCGAACAGCGGCACCGCCAGCCCGGCGGACACGGGCCGGACCAGGTGCTCGATGTGCTCGCCCGGCGACCGCTTCTCACCGTCGCGGCGCAGGCAGCGCAGCATCAGGCCCATGGTGACGCCGGCGATGGTCGCGTGGACGCCGCTGTTGTACATCAGGCCCCAGATGATCAGGGCCAGGGGCACGTACACATACCAGCCGCGCACGCCCTTGCGCAGCAGCAGCCAGAAGACGGCGAGGCCGGCGACCGCGCCACCGAGTGCGGCGAAGTTCAGGTCGTCGGTGAAGAAGACGGCGATGATCAGGATCGCGAAGAGGTCGTCGACGACGGCGAGGGTGAGCAGGAAGGCGCGCAGCGCGGACGGCAGCGACGTGCCGATCACGGCGAGCACGGCGAGGGCGAAGGCGATGTCGGTGGCGGTCGGCACGGCCCAGCCGGCCAGCGAGCCGCCACCGGCGACGTTGACCAGGATGTAGACGAGGGCGGGGGCGATCATGCCGCAGAGCGCGGCGACCACGGGGAGTGCGGCGGCCTTCGGATCGCGCAGCTCACCCGCGACCAGCTCGCGCTTGAGCTCGACACCGGCGACGAAGAAGAAGATCGCGAGCAGTCCGTCGGCGGCCCAGTGCTGCAGGGACAGGTTCAGCCCGAGCGCGGACGGGCCGACGTGGAAGTCCCGCACGGCCGCGTAGCTGCCGCTGATCGGGGTGTTCGCCCAGACGAGGGCGGCTATCGCGGCGAGCAGGAGGAGTACGCCACCGACGGTCTCGGTGCGCAGCGCGTCCGCGAGGTACGTCCGCTCCGTGAAGGGGAGGCGCCCGAGGAACGTGCGGGCGGGGCGTGAAGGGGGGGTGGGCGCGGACACGAGGGGGACCTCCGGTGGTTCAGCGGGCATGGCGGCATACCTGCCGACCAGACTTCCCGGCGCACCCTCACGTACTGCTGATCACTTCGTCATTTTGTTGACGTGATCCTCACCCTACCCGGCAGGCACGGGGAGGGCACCCGGCGATTGCGCGCCGGGTGCCCTCCGTGATCGTGCGGTGGGGTGGTGGGGTCAGTCCTCGCTGGAGGCGGACGGCAGCCTGGACTGGATCAGGTCCATGACGGACGAGTCGGTGAGGGTGGTGACGTCACCGAGCTGACGGTTCTCCGCCACGTCGCGGAGCAGACGACGCATGATCTTGCCGGAGCGGGTCTTGGGCAGCTCCGCGACCGGGAGGATCCGCTTCGGCTTGGCGATCGGGCCGAGGGTGGCGCCCACGTGGTTGCGCAGGTCGCTCACCAGGGCGTCGTCCTCGCTGGCCGTACCGCGCAGGATCACGAACGCCACGATGGCCTGGCCGGTCGTCTCGTCCGCCGCGCCGACGACCGCCGCCTCGGCGACCTTCGGGTGCGAGACGAGCGCGGACTCGACCTCGGTGGTGGAGATGTTGTGGCCGGAGACGAGCATGACGTCGTCCACGCGGCCCAGCAGCCAGATGTCGCCGTCGTCGTCCTTCTTGGCGCCGTCACCGGCGAAGTACCTGCCGTCGAAGCGCGACCAGTAGGTGTCGATGAACCGCTGGTCGTCGCCCCAGATGGTGCGCAGCATCGACGGCCACGGCTCGGTCAGGACGAGATAGCCGCCTCCGCCGTTGGGAACCTCGTTCGCCTCGTCGTCGACGACGGTCGCCGAGATGCCGGGGAGCGGGGTCTGGGCGGAGCCCGGCTTGGTCTCGGTGACGCCGGGCAGCGGCGAGATCATCATCGCGCCGGTCTCGGTCTGCCACCAGGTGTCCACGATCGGGGTCCTGCCGGCGCCGATGTGCTCCCGGTACCAGATCCACGCCTCGGGGTTGATCGGCTCGCCGACCGAACCCAGGACGCGCAGGCTGCTCAGGTCGAACTTCGCGGGGATGTCGTCGCCCCACTTCATGAACGTACGGATCGCGGTGGGCGCGGTGTAGAGGATCGTGACGCCGTACTTCTGCACGATCTCCCAGAACCGGCCCTGGTGCGGCGTGTCCGGTGTGCCCTCGTACATGATCTGCGTCGCGCCGTTGGCCAGCGGCCCGTACACGATGTACGAGTGGCCCGTCACCCAGCCGATGTCGGCGGTGCACCAGTAGACGTCGGTCTCCGGCTTGAGGTCGAAGACGGCGTGGTGCGTGTACGCCACCTGGGTGAGGTAGCCGCCGGAGGTGTGCAGGATGCCCTTCGGCTTACCGGTCGTGCCGGACGTGTAGAGGATGAAGAGCGGGTGCTCCGCGTCGAACGCCTCGGGGGTGTGCTCGGTGGACTGGCGGGCGACGACGTCGTCCCACCACAGGTCCCGGCCCTCGGTGAAGGCGGTGTCCTGACCGGTGCGGCGCACGACGACGACGTGCTCGACCTGGGGGCAGCGGGCCACGGCCTCGTCGATGGCGGGCTTGAGCGCGGTGGGCTTGCCGCGTCGGTAGCCGCCGTCGGCGGTGATGACCAGCTTGGCGTCGGCGTCCTGGATACGGGACGCCACGGCGTCGGCCGAGAAGCCGCCGAAGACGACGGAGTGGGCGGCGCCGATGCGGGCACAGGCCAGCATGGCGATGGCCGCCTCGGGAATCATCGGCATGTACACCGCGACCCGGTCGCCCTTGCGGACGCCCAGCTCGGTCAGGGCGTTGGCCGCCTTGGAGACCTCGTCCTTGAGTTCGGCGTAGGTGAGGGCGCGGCTGTCGCCCGGCTCGCCCTCGAAGTGGATGGCGACCCGGTCGCCGTGCCCGGCCTCGACATGGCGGTCCACGCAGTTGTACGCGACGTTGAGCGTGCCGTCGGCGAACCACTTGGCGAAGGGCGGGTTGGACCAGTCGAGTGTCTCGGTCGGTTCGGTGGCCCAGCTGAGCCGGCGCGCCTGCTCGGCCCAGAAACCGAGCCTGTCCGCCGTGGCCTGCTCGTACGCGGCCGCCGTCACGTTGGCGTTCGCGGCCAGCTCCGCGGGCGGTGCGAACCGCCGCTCCTCCTTCAGAAGGTTGGCCAGGCTCTCGTTGCTCACGACATCTCCCATTCCCAGGGCGTCCGGTGTGTCCCCGCGCATAGCTCATCAGCCGGATACCCACGATGACAAGGGCTTCCCGGCCATTGGTTTAGACCTGTTGTGCGGAGACGGTGCGGTCAAGTGGCTCCTCCTCCCCGGGCGGTGAGGAGAAGGAGCCACGCCCTCATCCACGGCTCCACCCGGGCGAAGGTTCACCCCACGCCACCACGGACCGGGCCGACCGCACCGGAGGCCGACCCCGCCACGGACGGGGCCGGCCGCACCGGTGGTCCGGCGCCGCCCTCGGCCGCGCAGCCGGCTGCCTCCCCCGACGCGGGGACGGCGGGCGCAGGGCGGCGCTCAGGCGGGGGCTCCCTCCCGGGACGTGGGGGTGACCCGGTCGAAGACCTCGTCGACCCCATCCGAACCGGTGAGCAGATACGCCTGCGCCTCACCGACGTGGAAGTACATCCCTTGCAGCTTCAGCGTCCCGTCGGCGAGCCGCCGCGCCACCGAGGGGTGGCCCCTGAGGTTCTCCAGCTGCTGGACGACGTTGGTCAGGCTCAACTGCTCGACCGCGTCGGTCGGCAGCCGCCCCGAGATGCGTGCCCAGGCGCGCTGCTTGCTCTTCATCCGCTCCAGGCTCGACTGCCCGTGCCGCAGCCAGCGCTGCAGCGGGGTGTGCGCGCCGCCCCCCGGACCGCTGTGGAGCAGGGCGTGCATGGCACCGCATCCCGAGTGCCCGCATACGGTGATGGACTGCACCTGGAGGACGTCCACGGCGTACTCGATCGCGGCCGCCACCGAGTCGTCCCCGCTCTCCTCGCCGGGTAGCGGCACCAGGTTGCCCACGTTCCGCACGGTGAACAGGTCACCCGGACCGCTGGCCGTGATCATGCTGGTGACCAGGCGGGAGTCGGCGCAGGTCAGGAAGAGCTGCGACGGGTTCTGGCCCTCGCGCGCCAGCCGCGCGAGCTCGTGCCGCACCAGCGGAGCCGTATTGCGCTGGAAGGAGCTCAGCCCGTCGGCGAGCTGACGCCCCGTGCCGCACGTGGGCTCGGCGACCGGGTGCTCGCCGCAGTGATGGTTGCGCCATGGCGTCCAGGGCCGGCAGCAGGTGTGCCCACTCGGCCCCAGTTCGGTGGTGCGCACCCCGGAACGTCCGGTGATCTCGACCTGGCCGCCGCGGGCCATGTGGGACAGCTGCCAGTCCTGCAGGGTCTCGTACGCGGCGTGATCCATGAAGGACCCGTCGAGCTCGACGACGGCGTACGCCCCCTGAGGAACCTGGTGCAGCGCCCGGCTCAGTCTCGGCACGGCGAGGAACGTCAGCTGGCCGCGTACGGTGATGTGTTCGGCGTCCTCCCGCTTCTCAACGGTGATCCGGGTCTTGGCCAGCCGGTGCATCGCGAGTCCGGTGGCCATCGCGATGCCGAGGGCCACGCCCTCGAGGATGCCGATGAGCACGACGCCGGTGACCGTCACCGCGTACACCACCGCCTCGCGGTGACGGGTGACGCTGCGGATGTGGGTGATGCTGACCATCTGGATGCCGACGACCATCACCAGCGCGGCGAGCGCGGGCAGCGGGATCAGGTCCAGCACGGGTACGAGGAGGAGCGCGGCGAGGACCACCCACAGGCCGTGCAGCATCGTGGAGTGACGGCTGACCGCACCCGACGACACATTGGCGACGCTGCGCACCGCGACGCCTGCCACGGGCAGCCCGCCCAGCGCGCCGGAGACGATGTTCGCCGCCCCCTGTCCCGCGAGCTCACGGTCGAGGTTGGAGCGCGGCACATGAACTTTGGGTTCCTTGCGGGCTGCGACCAGCTTGTCGACGGCGACGGCGGAGAGCAGCGACTGGACGCTGGTGACGAGCGTGATCGTGAGCACACCGGCGGCGATCCCGAGGACGGGCCCCTCGGGCAGCCCGGGCAGGGCGTGACTGCTCCAGGACGGCAGGTCCACGCGGGGCACCTTCATGCCGGCCACCGCCGCGAGGAGCGTCGCCGCCGCGACCGCGGCGAGCGCGGCGGGCACCTTCCGTACGATCCGGCCGGTCCGTCCCGGAATCCGGGGCCACATCAGCAGGACGGCGATGGTGAGGGCGCTCACGGACAGGGCGGCCAGGTGCGGTTCGCTCAACTGGGCGGGCAGCCCGCGGACGTTGGCCACGGCGGAGCTCTGCGGCGTACCGCCGAGGACCACGTGGAGCTGGGCGAGGGCGATGGTCGTCCCGATGCCGGCCAGCATGCCGTGCACGATCGCCGGCGATACGGCGAGTGCCGAGCGGGCCACCCGGAGGGTGGCCAGACCGAGTTGGCCGAGCCCCGCGAGGACGGTGATGGCGCAGGTGGTGCGCCAGCCGAACCTCTGGATCAACTCGGCTGTCACAACGGTGAGTCCGGCCGCGGGCCCGCTCACCTGCAGTGGTGAGCCGCCGAGGCGCCCGGCGACGATGCCGCCGACGGCGGCTGCCACCAGTCCGGCCTGCAGCGGCGCGCCCGTCGCGAGGGCGATGCCGAGGGACAACGGCAGGGCGATGAGGAAGACGGCGATGGAGGCGGACAGGTCGGAGCCCGCGATGGGGAACCGGCCGGTGAAGCGGGGCAGGCGGTCGCCGGGTGGACTGTGCGGTCGCTGGACTCGGGACGCGCCGGACGTGCGGGATGTCCGGTCGGTGCGGGACAGGCGTGGGGGAATGCAGGCGGTCATGGTTCCCATGTCCTCCGGGCGGCGCGGTCGCGTTACGTGCGAGTGGAACGAACGTGTGGGGGTGCGCGGCCGTGTGTCACGGCGGCCGTGGGCTTACGGCGTGCAGTAGAGAGATTGCCAACTCTCGGTAAATGGATCGTAATGCAGAGTAAAGATTCAGGCATTACTTTCAGGGCAAATGGTGCAGTGTTTCACCTGATTCGGTGACTAATCGTTCTAGTACGGCTTGTCATACCTTCATATGCCTGCCCGCGATGCGAGCTTGACGGCGCTCGCAGCACCCCCGGAAGAAGAGAAGGGCGGGCGGATGATGGCCGTCACGAGAAGGTTCACTGTCGGCACGGTCGCGGCTGCGGTCGCGACAACGGCCGCGATGGTCGCCGGGCTGGCCGGATGCGCCGGCTCCGGCGAGGACGCCCGCACCATCGGCTCCATGGGCCCCAGGAAAGCCGCGGGCCCCAAGAACACGGTCCGGCTCATCGGGGACGGGTCCACCGCCTTCACCGGCGTCCAGCCGGGGCTGCTCAAGCCGCAGCGGCTGAAGCCGGGCGAGCGGCCGCCGCAGTTCGTCGTCTTCTCCTGGGACGGTGCCGGCGAGGACAGCCAGAAGCTCTTCTCCCACTTCCGCAAGGTGGGCAAGAAGTACGGCGCGACGATGACGTACTTCCTCAGCGGCGTCTATCTCCTCCCCGAGGAGAAGGCGAGCCTCTACGACCCGCCCGGTCACGCGCCCGGCCGCTCCGACATCGGCTTCAACGACCGTGAGGGCATCCGTGACACCGTGCGCGAACTGCGCGGGGCCTGGCAGGAGGGCAACGAGGTCGGCACCCACTTCAACGGCCACTTCTGCGGCCCCGAGTCCGGTGTCGGCACCTGGTCGGTCGAGGACTGGAAGAGCGAGATCTCCCAGGCCAAGTCCTTCGTCAAGCGCTGGAAGACCAACTCCGGCCTGACGACCGAGAAGCCCCTGCCCTTCGACTACGACAAGGAGCTCATCGGCGCCCGCACGCCCTGCCTGGAGGGGCGGGACAACTTCGTGCGCGCCGCCAGCGAGCTCGGCTGGCGCTACGACACCAGCGGCGTCAACGACCAGGTCTGGCCCGGGAAGGAACGGGGCCTGTGGGACCTGTCGCTGCAGATGATCCCTGTCCCGGGACGGCAGTTCGAGACCTTGTCGATGGACTACAACTTCATGGTCAACCAGTCCGGGACCGCGAAGGGCGACCCCGCCATGCACCAGTACTGGGGCAATCAGTTCCGCGACGGCATGGTGCAGGCCTTCGACCGCGCCTACAACGGCAACCGCGCCCCGCTGATCATCGGCAACCACTTCGAGTCCTGGAACGGCGGCACGTACATGCGCGCCATCGAGGAGACCATCGCGAACGTCTGCGTCCGGCAGGAGGTGCGGTGCGTGTCCTTCCGCCAACTCGCCGACTGGCTGGACGCCCAGGACCCCGCCGTACTGGCGAAGCTGCGGACCCTGAAGGTCGGTCAGGCGCCGGAGGGCGGCTGGGCGGCCTTCCTCGCCGCTCGGCCGGCCACTCCCGAGGCCTCACCCGTCACGCGGGCTGAACAGCGCTGATCCCCTCACTCAGTACGAAGGCGGGGTCGACCTGCGCCGCCAGGTCGGCGCCCGTCTTCGCGTTCCCCCAGCTCTCCGCGTTCTTCAGATGGAAGTGCACCATCTGGCGCGTGTACCGCTCCCAGTCGCGGTGCGGGTACGTCTCGTCCGCGGCGCGCCGCAGCGTGGCGAGCGCCGCCCGGCTCTCCGCCTCCAGCAGCTCGAACCGCGCGGGGCGGCCCTTCTCCATCGAGCGCACCCAGTCCGAGTGACCGACCGTCACGAGCAGGTCGTCCCCGACCTCGTCCCGCAGGAAGTCCACGTCGTCCTGGCCCTGCACCTTGTTGCCGACGACCCGGAGCGCGACACCGAAGTCGCGCGCGTACTCCTTGTACTGGCGGTAGACGGAGACGCCCTTGCGGGTCGGCTCGGCCACCAGGAACGTCATGTCGAAGCGCGTGAACATCCCGGAGGCGAACGAGTCCGAACCGGCCGTCATGTCGACGACGACGTACTCCTCGGGCCCGTCGACCAGGTGGTTGAGGCACAGTTCCACTGCCCCGACCTTCGAGTGGTAGCAGGCGACCCCCAGGTCGGACTCGGTGAACGGGCCGGTCGCCATCAGCCTGATCTCACCGTCGTCCAGCCGGACCGTGCGGGCGCACGCGTCGTAAACGGGGTTGTCCTCCCGCACCCGGAGCAGGCGCGATCCCTCCCCGGGCGGAGTCGTTTTGATCATCGTCTCGGCGGACGCGATGCGGGGGTTCGCGCCCCGCAGGTACTCCTTGATCAGCGGCAGGTGCGCGCCCATCGCGGGCAGCGCCGCCGTCTGCGCCTCATCCAGGCCGAGTGCGGCGCCCAGATGCTGGTTGATGTCGGCGTCCACCGCGATGACGGGGGCTTCGGCGGCGGCGAGGTGGCGGATGAAGAGCGAGGACAGCGTGGTCTTGCCGCTGCCGCCCTTCCCAACGAAAGCGATCTTCATGTTCATCAAGGGTAGCGGTGTGTGGTGATGTCATCGCGCCACGTCGCCGAAATGTATGAGGAACGCCACTCCGGAGTGGGCGGGAAGCAGGGTGCGCGTAGCCTCGCTACTTATGAGTACGAGTGCCGCTGACCCCCTGGCCGCCCTGGGTGCGCTGCCGGGCGTGCCCGAAGCCGTCGAGTCCGTACGCAAGGCCGTCGACCGGGTCTACGGTCACCGGGTGATGCGTCGCAGGAGCAACGAGATCACCTCCGAGGCGGCGCTGCGCGGCGCCCGTGGCTCGGCTGCGTTGGCCGGTGCCGACTGGGCCCTGGAAGAGGTGCGCCGCCGTACCGACTTCGGCGCGGACGAGGAGGCGCGGACCGTCGGTGCCGCACTGCGTCTGAGCGCCGAGGCGGGCCAGCTGCTGTCCATCTGGCGGCAGTCGCCGCTGCGGGTGCTGGCCCGGCTGCACCTGGTGGCCGCGGGTGACGCGGGCACGTCGCCGGGTGGGTTGGACTCGGTGGGCCGACCGCGGCGTGACGGCGAAGCCGTGGACGAGCCACTGATCCAGGCGGCACTGCCGGACGCGTCGGAGGTGGCGGGCCGGCTGGACGGCCTGTCGGAACTGATCATCGCGGGGACCTCGGCACCGGCCCTGGTGACGGCCGCGGTGGTGCACGGCGAACTGCTCGCGCTGCGCCCCTTCACCTCGTACAGCGGTCTGGTGGCGCGTGCCGCCGAGCGGATCGTGCTGATCGGCAGCGGGCTGGACCCCAAGGCGATCTGCCCGGCCGAAGTGGGGCACGCCGAGCAGGGTCGGGCGGCGTATGTCGCCGCGTTCGAGGGCTATCTGACCGGGACGCCGGAGGGCATGGCCGCCTGGATCGCGCACTGCGGCCGTGCGATCGAGCTCGGTGTACGGGAGTCGACGGCGGTGTGCGAGGCGCTGCAGCGCGGAGCCGCCTAGCCGGCTCCCGGCCGGGCCATGGCGGGTCGGGCAGCGGGCCGCCCGGTCGCGTCGCCGACGTGGCTCGGTACGGACAGGGTTGCGGCGGTACCGGTAACCCGGTACCGCCGCTGGCACATCGGCTGAGTGACCATGCGTCCTCGATATATGCCCATCAGGCGGGGTTGCTTTGCCCGACGCCTGGTGCGGCTGGCCCGTAATCGACGGGTCGACGTCGCGTGGGTGCTCAGCTCCTGTGCTGTTCGGTCCGTGGGGCCTTCCAGCTCAACAGGGGATCCTCTCGGATCTCCTCGGTCTCGCGGGCCGTTAAGTCCTTTGTACTACCGTCCGGGGGGATGTGAAAGCCCTCACACCACTTATTTGCCTTTCGGGTCAAATGGGAAGGGACGGGGACTCCGGCGGCGCGTCTCCGCATTTCCCTCGGGGCCCCCATTCCGGGGCCGGCGGACATCCTAGGCGGAGGGGCGGCGCCTGTTGGCGTACCAGACGAGCCCGGCCGTGGCCGCCGCCGCGCCCACCGCGGCTGCCGCGACGAGGGCCGGGCGGGGCGGCATCCTGAGGGCCGGCAGCCGCTGCTTGAGCCGGACCGGACGGGTGAAGACGAGAACCGGCCAGCCGCGGGCCACCGCCTCACGGCGCAGCGCGCGGTCCGGGTTGACCGCGTAGGGGTGCCCGACGGCCTCCAGCATGGGTACGTCGGTGGCCGAGTCGCTGTACGCGTACGACCGCGCCAGGTCGTAGCCCTCCGACGCGGCGAGCTCCCGGACCGCCTCCGCCTTGGTGGGGCCGTAGGCGTAGTACTCCACCTCTCCGGTGAAGCAGCCGTCGTCGCCGACGACCATCCGGGTCGCCACGACCCGGTCGGCTCCCAGCAGCTCACCGATCGGCTCGACGACCTCGGCGCCGGACGTCGAGACGATCACCACGTCCCGGCCGGCGGCGTGGTGCTCCTCGATGAGGGAGGCGGCCTCGTCGTAGATGATCGGGTCGATCAGGTCGTGCAGGGTCTCGGCCACCAGCTCCTTGACCTGCTGGACGTTCCAGCCCTTGCAGAGCGCGGAGAGGTAGGCGCGCATCCGCTCCATCTGGTCGTGATCGGCGCCGCCGGCCAGGAACACGAACTGGATGTAGGCGGTCCGCAGGACGGCGCGGCGGTTGATCAGACCGCCTTGGTAGAAGGACTTGCTGAAGGTCAGAGTCGATGACTTCGCAATGACCGTCTTGTCCAGGTCAAAGAAGGCTGCTGTGCGCGGCAAGGAGTGGTTTTCCACGAGCTTGAGCATAGGTGCCCGCCATTCGGCGTACGCTGGGGCGCGTGGGTTTGCTTGAGAAGGCTCTCGGGTACACCATGGAAGTCACGGATCGTTCGCGACCGTGTTAACCCGGTCCGGCTCCTCCCCCCCCGAGTCGGCCGGAGAGACGACCCCCGCTCTCCCCCCCGGCGGGGGTCGTCGCATGTCCGGACGCGTTTTTGCCCGCCGGTCACGGCTGGATCCGATCATTGCGCCTCCTTCATGGCCTTGGCTTCGGCTGCCCTCGACGCGGCTGACTGCTCACTCAGCGTAGCGGATGTGCTGCTCTCCGGAAGTCGCTGGTATGGGCTAACCGGATATTCACAAGTGGCGAGTTGTCCACAGTTTTGCAGCAAGATCCACTTCTTTTCCGGAAGTCGTGCACCGTCATTCCCGCAGCGAAGTCCGCGGATGGCTGGAATCGCGGATCTCCCCTCGTGTGCGAACACCGTCGAAGCCGACGCGGAGACGGTGGAGCGGGCCCGCGAACACCCTGCGGGCCCCGGAAAGACACGAGTGGACCGCTGCTCGACCACAGGCCGCGAGGGGACCGCAAACGGTCTCGCGGACACGGCAGGCGGAGACAGGGGGCGAAGAACATGGCTGGATCGATCACACCGGACCGGGTGTCGGCAGTCGAGGGGCAGCGGGCCGGACCGCTGATCGTGACGGAGGACGCGGAGCTCCTCGACGATCTGCTCAGGCTGTGCGCCGCGGCCGGCGCGCACCCGGAGGTCCATCATGCGGTGCCGGAGCGGGCGGCGAGCTGGGAGACCGCCCCGCTGGTCCTCGTAGGAGACGACGCGGCCGTCAGGTGCCGGGGAGCCACCCGCAGACGGGGTGTCCTGCTCGTCGGCCGTGACCAGGACGATCCCGCCGTGTGGCGGCGGGCGGTGGAGATCGGCGCGGATTGTGTGCTGCGGCTTCCCGACGCGGAGGGCTGGCTCGTCGACCGGATCGCCGATGCCGTCGAGGGCGTGGGCCGGCAGGCGCTGACCGTCGGAGTGATCGGCGGGCGGGGCGGAGCCGGCGCCTCCACACTGGCCTGCGCACTGGCGGTCACCGCGGCCCGCGGTGGGCGGCGCACCATGCTGGTGGACGGCGATCCGCTGGGCGGCGGGCTCGATGTCCTGCTCGGCGGCGAGCAGACCGAGGGCCTGCGATGGCCGGATTTCGCGGCCTCCAAGGGCCGTGTCGCCGGCGGGGCGCTGGAGGAGTCGCTGCCCTCACTGCGCGGCCTGCGGGTCCTCAGCTGGGACCGGGGCGACGCGGTGACGATCCCGCCCGAGGCGATGCGCTCGGTGCTGGCGGCGGCGCGCAGACGTGGCGGCGTGGTGGTCGTCGACCTGCCGCGCCGCGTCGACGAGGCCACCGTGGAGGCGCTGGCTCAGCTCGACCTCGGGCTGCTGGTCGTGCCCGGCGAACTGCGTGCCGTCGCGGGCGCCAAGCGGGTGGCGTCGACGGTGGGCATGGTCCTGCGCGATCTGCGGGTCGTGGTGCGCGGGCCGTACGCGGCGGGGGTGGACGAGCAGTGGGTGACCGATGTGCTGGGGCTGCCGCTCGTCGGGGAACTCCCCCCGGAGCCGGGGCTGATGACCGATCTGGACGCGGGCGTGCCGCCCGGTGACAGCGTGCGGGGGCCGCTGGGGCGGTTCTGCGCGGCGTTCTGGGATCGCGTGCTCGCCGGGGAGGCGGCGTCATGACGGCCGCGCTGCTGGAGGCGGTCCGGCAGCGGCTCGCCGAGAGCGGGGCCGATCCGACACCGGCCGGTGTCGCGGCGGCGCTGCGGGCGCAGGGCCGACTGCTGGGCGACGCGGAAGTGCTCGGCGCCGCCGAGGAGTTGCGATGCGAACTGGTAGGGACCGGCCTGCTGGAGCCGTTGCTGGCGGACCCGGCCGTGACGGATGTCCTGGTGTCGGCGCCGGACCGGGTGTGGGTGGACCGGGGAGCAGGGCTCGAGTTGACCGGCGTGACCTTCCCGGACGCGGCCTCGGTGCGCAGGCTCGCACAGCGCCTGGCGGCGGTGGCGGGACGGCGACTGGACGACGCCCGCCCCTGGGTGGACGCCAGGTTGCCGGACGGGACGCGGATGCACGCGGTGCTGCCGCCGGTCGCGGTCGGCTCGACCTGTCTGTCGCTGCGGGTGGTGCGTCCGCGCGCCTTCTCCGTGGGGGAGTTGGTGGCGGCGGGGACGGTGCCGCCCGGCGGTGACCGGGTGCTGCGGGCACTGGTCGGGGCCCGGGTCTCGTATCTGGTCAGCGGAGGGACCGGCTCCGGTAAGACCACGCTGCTCTCCACGCTGCTGGGGCTGGTGGGGGAGCGGGAGCGGATCGTACTGGCCGAGGACTCGGCCGAGCTGCGGCCGGACCACCCCCATGTGGTGCGGCTGGAGGCCCGCCCGCCGAACCAGGAGGGCGTGGGCCGGGTGACGCTGCGCGATCTGGTGCGGCAGGCGTTGCGGATGCGCCCCGACCGGCTGGTGGTGGGCGAAGTGCGGGGCGCCGAAGTGACCGACCTGCTGGCCGCACTGAACACCGGGCACGAAGGCGGCTGCGGCACGGTGCACGCCAATACCGCGGCCGACGTGCCGGCCCGGCTGGAGGCGCTGGGGACGGCCGCGGGACTCGACCGGGCGGCGCTGCACAGCCAGGTGGCGGCCGGGCTGTCGGTGGTGGTGCACCTCGTGCGGGACCGGGGCGGACAGCGGCGGATCGCCGAGGTGCATGTGCTGGAGCGTGACCGGCACGGGCTGGTCGTGACGGTGCCCGCGCTGCGGTGGGGCGCCGACGGGTTCGGATACGAGCGGGGCTGGGAGCGGCTGCGGTCGCTGATCGGGGGTGCGCGATGCTGACGGGGCAGCCGGTGTACGCGGCGGCCGTATGCGCGGGGGCGGCGGCCTGGCTGTTCGCGGACCGGGGTCCGGGATCGCGGCGGGCACGCCTGGTGTTCGCGGGACCGGGCGCGGGTGCGGAGGCGGGCAGTGCCGTGGGGCCGCCGGCGCCGTGGTCATGGCGACGGTGGTGGCCCGTCCTACGGCTGCGGCGGGAATGGCTGTGCCTGGTGGTGGGCGGACTCGTCGCGCTGCTGGGCGAGTCGGTGCTGCCGCTGTTCATCGGCGGGGCAGCGGTGCCGCTGGTGAGACGGCGGCTGGTGGCCGGGGAGCGCAGGCGGGCGCGGGACCGGCGAGCGGAAGCGGTGATCGCGCTGTGCGGGGCCGTCGTCGGCGAGTTGCGCGCCGGGTGGCAGCCGGGGCAGGCACTGCGCTTCGCCGCCGGTGCCACGGGCGCCCTCGGTGGCGAGGAGGCGGCGGTGTTCGCGGCGGTGCGATTCGGCGGCGACGTACCGGAGGCGCTGCGCCGGGCGGCCGGCGAGGAAGGTGCGGACGGCCTGGCCGGGATGGCCGCCTGTTGGCAGGTGGCGGTGGACGGCGGGGCCGGTCTCGCCGCGGGACTGGACCGGCTGGAAGCGGCGCTGCGGGAGCGGCGGGACCAACGGGAGCGACTGCGGGCCCAGCTCGCGGGGGCCTGGGTCACCGTGGGGATGCTGGCGCTGTTGCCGGTGGTGGGACTGGCGATGGGGTGGGCGCTGGGCGCCGACCCGTTGCGGGTGCTGCTGCACACGCCGGCGGGCGCCGTCTGCCTGCTGGTGGGCGGCCTGCTGGAGGGGGCCGGCCTGTGGTGGGCCGGGCGGATCGTGCGGGCCGGGGAGGAGCCGTGACCGGGCCCTGGGCGCACACGCCTGCGACGGTCGGCGCGGTGACCACCTGCGTGGTCTGGGCGGTTTGCACGGCGGCGGCCCTGCGGCGTGAGCGGCGGGTGCGCGGCCGGCTGGAGGCCCTGCTGGGGGCACGGCGCCCGCTCCGGCGCCCGCTCAGGTGGCCGACGTACGGGGAGCGGCTGAAACGGTGGACGGCACCGGCGGTCGCCGCACTGATCGGTTACGTCCTGGTCGGTGGGTTCGCCGGGTGCGTGGTCGGAGGTGTGTGCGCCTATGGCGTGCGGCGCCGGCAGCGGCGTCCGAAACCGGCGGCCGACGGCGCGGATACGGCGCGCGGGCTTCCCCTGGCGGCCGACCTGCTGGCGGCCTGCCTGTCGGCCGGGGCAAGCCCACGCGAAGCCGCGGAGGCGGTGGGGCAGTCCCTGGGCGGCCCGGTCGGCGACCGGCTGGCGCGGACGGCGGCCGAGCTGCGACTGGGCGGCGAACCGGGTGAGGCCTGGGGCGCGTTCGGGGCGATACCGGGCGCCCGGGCACTGGCCCGCTGCATGGAGCGGGCCGCGGCCTCGGGGGCTCCGGCCGCCGAAGCGGTCTCCCGCCTGACCGCCGGGCTGCGGGCCGAGCACGCGAGGGCGGCCGCGGCCCGCGCCCAGCGCGCGCAGGTGCTGATCACCGCACCGGTGGGGCTGTGCTTCCTGCCCGCGTTTCTCACCGTCGGTGTGGTGCCGGTGGTGGTGGGACTGGCGAGCGGACTGCGCTGAACGGCCCCGCTGAACGGCATGAACGACACGTGTGAATCGAAGGTCGACGACACAAGGGGGATGACATGTGGAAGCGGTGGAGGGCCGGTCTGGCACGGCTGAGGCGGGACGCGGGTATGGCGACGTCCGAGTACGCCATGGTCACGCTCGCTGCCTGCGGCTGCGCGGTGGTGCTCTACAAGATCGTCACGGGTGACGCCGTGTCGGCCCGGCTGGAGTCCCTGATCGGGAGGGCACTCGATGCCCCGTTCTGACTCCCGTCGCCGCGGTGGCGCGGATCGTGGGTCGGTGACCGCGGAGGCGGCGATGGCGATTCCCGTGCTCGTGGCCTTCACGATGGCGCTGGTGTGGGCGCTCGCCGCGGCCGCCGCGCAGATCCAGTGCGTGGACGCCGCACGGGCCGGGGCACGCGCCGCGGCCCGCTCGGAACCCGGGGAGGCGGCTGTGGCGGCGGCCCGTGCGGCCGCCCCGGCACGGGCCCGGGTGTCGGTGCGGCGGGCCGGGGAGCTGTGGCGGGTACGGGTGGAGGCGCCGGTGCCCGGGCCCGGCGCGCTGGGCCTGAGGCTCGGAGCGGAGGCGGCCGCGCTGGCCGAGGACACCGTGGGGGTGATGCCATGACCCGGCCGGACCAAGGCCGGCCCGCCTCGATCCGTACGGACCCGTACGCGGCTGCACGGGCCCCTGCGGACCGGGGTGCGGCTGTCGGGGTGCGTACGGACCCGTACGCGGCTGCACGGGCCCGTACGGACCGGGGTGCGGCTGCAAGGGCACGAGGCCGTTCGGACCGGGGCGCGGCCACACGGACCCGTTCGGACCAAGGCGCGGCGACCGTGTGGGTGGCCATGGCGGTGAGCGTGATGTGCACGGTCTTCGTAGCCGTCCTCACCCTGGGCCAGGTGGTGGCGGCGCGGCACATGGCGGGCGGCGCGGCGGACCTGGCCGCTCTCGCGGCGGCCGACCGGGCCCTGTGGGGCAAGGATCACGCCTGCGACGCGGCGGCCATGGTCGCGCGGGCGCAGCGGGCCGAGGTGGTGCGGTGCACCGTTCGCGGTGAGATCGCGGATGTGACCGCGCGGGCACGATTCGGCCCGTACGTCCCGGAGGTCAGGTCGCGGGCGGGGCCTCCCGGGGCGCTGCCGGGGCTCCCCGCAGCAGTTCCGTGAGGAGACGGACGGCGCCGCGCTTGTGGAGCGGATCGTTGCCGTTGCCGCACTTGGGGGACTGGATGCAGGACGGGCAGCCCGCCTCGCACTCACAGGAGGCGATCGCCTCGCGGGTCGCGGTGAGCCACTCACGAGCCGTGTGGAACGCCCGCTCGGCGAACCCCGCGCCACCCGGATGGCCGTCGTAGACGAAGACCGTCGGCAGGAGGGTGTCCGGGTGGAGCGGGACGGACACGCCGCCGATGTCCCAGCGGTCGCAGGTGGCGAAGAGCGGCAGCAGGCCGATGGAGGCGTGCTCGGCGGCGTGCAGGGCGCCGCCGAGTTGCTCCGGGTTCACCCGGGCGGCGTCCAGTTGGTCCTCGGTGACCGTCCACCACACGGCGCGGGTCCGCAGGGTGCGCGGCGGCAGGTCCAGCTTGGTCTCGCCGAGCACTTCGCCGGTGATCAGGCGGCGGCGCAGGAAGGACACGACCTGGTTGGTGACCTCGACGGAGCCGTAGCACAGCCGGCCGTCGCCCCACGGAATCTCGGTGTCGGTCTCGAGTACGGAAATGGAGGTGGTGTCACGGGCGGTCGTCGAATACGGCGGGTTGGCCTCCTCCACGAGGGCCACCGAGTCCTTCAGGTCCAGCTCCCTGACCAGGTAGGTGCGGCCCATGTGCAGGTGGACGGCGCCCTCGTGCACGGCGGCGTGCGCGGCGGACTCGTCGACGGTGCCGAGCAGCCGGCCCGTGCCGGCCTCGACGATCCGGACGGGGCTGCCACCCTCGCCCCGGATGTCGGTGAGGTCGGCGGCGCGCTCGCGCCGGGTCCAGTACCAGCCGGAACTGCGGCGCCGCAGCAGGCCCGCCGACTCCAGCTGGGGCAGCAGTTCCGGTACGGCCGGGCCGAACAGCGTCACATCGGATTCGGTGAGCGGGAGTTCCGCCGCCGCCGCGCACAGATGGGGGGCGAGGACGTAGGGGTTGTCCGGGTCCAGGACGGTCGACTCGACCGGCTGCCGGAACAGTGCCTCCGGGTGGTGGACGAGGTACGTGTCCAGCGGGTCGTCGCGGGCCACGAGGATCGCGAGCGCCCCCTGGCCGGCGCGCCCGGCGCGCCCGGCCTGCTGCCAGAGCGAGGCCCGTGTGCCCGGATAGCCGGCGATCACGACGGCGTCCAGGCCGGAGACGTCGATGCCCAGCTCCAGGGCGGTGGTCGCCGCCAGCCCGAGCAGCTCGCCCGAGTGCAGGGCACGCTCCAGGGCCCGCCGCTCCTCGGGCAGGTAGCCGCCGCGGTAGGCGGCGACCCGCTGGGGCAGTGAGCGGTCGACCTCCGCGAGGCGCTCCTTGGCGATGACCGAGATCAGCTCGGCGCCGCGCCGGGAGCGTACGAAGGCGACCGAGCGGACGCCCTGGACGGTCAGGTCGGTCAGCAGGTCGGCGGTCTCCGCGGTGGCGGTGCGGCGCACCGGGGCGCCCTGTTCGCCCTGCAGCTCGGTGAGCGGCGGCTCCCACAGGGCGAAGACGAGTTCGCCGCGCGGCGAGGCGTCGTCGGCGACCTCGGAGACGGGCAATCCGGTGAGGCGGCCGGCGGCGAGGGCCGGCTGGGCGGCGGTGGCGGAGGCGAGCAGGAAGACGGGGGAGGAGCCGTAGCGGGCGCACAGGCGGCGCAGCCGCCGCAGTACCTGGGCGACGTGGGAGCCGAAGACGCCCCGGTAGGTGTGGCACTCGTCGACGACGACATAGCGCAGGGAGCGCAGGAAGGAGGACCAGCGGGGGTGGGACGGGAGGATGCCCCGATGGAGCATGTCGGGGTTGGTCAGCACGTAGTTGGCGTACTGGCGGACCCATTCGCGCTCCTCGACCGGCGTGTCGCCGTCGTACACGGCGGGCCTGATCCGGTTGCCCAGCGGGGCGGCGAGGGCCTTCACGGAGCGCCTCTGATCGGCGGCCAGGGCCTTGGTGGGGGCCAGGTACAGGGCGGTGGCGCCCCGGCCGTTGGCGGCCTCGGACCCGTCGAGGAGGGCGGACAGGACCGGTGCCAGGTAGGCGAGGGACTTGCCGGACGCCGTGCCGGTGGCGATGACGACCGACTGGCCGTCGAGCGCCCGCTCGGCCGCGGCCACCTGGTGGGCCCACGGATGGTCGATACCGGCCGCTCGAATGGCGTTGATCACCTCGGGGCGGATGCGATCGGGCCAGAGGGCATGCCGACCCGCCCGAGGGGGCAGGTGCTCCGTATGAGTGATGCGCGCAGCCCGGTTCGCCCTGGTGGTGAGCCGGTCGAGGACCGTACCGGGGGAGGGGCGGGAGCCCCCGCTCTCGGGAGGGCGACTGGGGCGGTGATTCATGGCCATCGGCACCGAGTGTGTCACCGGCGTGACGGACAATGCTCCCAAGGCGTCGTGCATGGCTGCTGGTAAGTGATTGAATGCCATCGCGGCTGGCGATCCGTCCCCCGACTCCGCTGTGGAGATCCGAGGGGGCGACCGCTCGATAGCAAGGTGCTGGAGGATCCGTGGACCTGTCCCTGTCGACTCGCAATGTGTCCGGCCCTGGTGGCGACCGTACGGTCGTCGAGGTCGGTGGCGAGATTGATGTGTATACCGCGCCCAAGCTGCGCGAGCAGTTGGTCGAGTTGGTGAATGACGGCAGCTACCACCTGGTTGTCGACATGGAGGGCGTGGACTTCCTCGACTCGACCGGCCTCGGCGTTCTGGTGGGCGGTCTGAAGCGCGTTCGCGCGCACGAGGGCTCGCTGCGACTGGTGTGCAACCAGGAGCGCATTCTCAAGATTTTCCGGATCACCGGTCTGACCAAGGTGTTCCCCATCCACACCACGGTCGACGAGGCCGTCGCGGCGACCGACTGAGGTCGACGGGAGGCCGAGGGCCCCGGTCCCGGAGGCACACTCCGGGGGCGAGGCTCGCCCGGCCCTGCTTCGGGGCCGGCCGGGTCCGGGCACAGCCGGGCTTCCGGGAACAGCCGGGCCCGGGTGCAGCCGGACCCGGACCGGACCGGGCGGGCCCGGGCCGGGGAAGCCGGATGACGGCTTCCGGCAAGGCTTCCGGGCGATGGCTTCCGGAGGAAGGGCAGAGGTGCCGGGCGTTCAGCCCGGTCCTCTGAGACGCACGCTCTCATGTCCGAGGGGGACCGTATGGCTACCGTCGAACTCCGCTTCAGTGCCCAGCCCGAGCACGTCCGGACCGCCCGTCTGGTGGCGGCGGCTGTGGCGCGCAGGGCAGGGGTCGACGAGGCCGTTCTGGACGAGGTCAGGCTCGCCGTCGGCGAGGCGTGCTCCCGCGCCGTCGGGCTGCACCGCAGCAATGGCGTCACGTCCCCCATCCGCGTCGTACTGAACGAGGAGGACAAGGCGTTCTCCATCGAGGTCGGCGACGAGGTCCCGGGTGCGGTCATCGCGGCGGCCGATGCCGCCGGGGTGCCCGTGGCCGGCGGCGCCGCGCCTCCCACCGAGGACTTCGACGACGTGGAGGGCGAGGACGAGATGGGTCTCGCCGTCATCAGCGGGCTCGTCGACGATGTGGAGGTGTCCGCCGGAGAGCGCGGCGGCGTCATCCGGATGAGCTGGCCGACGAATCCTGCCACCCTCCTGCCCTGACCCTTTCCGACCCACGTCGATCCTAGGAAAAGGCCCTGCTCAGCAGGGCCTTTTCCCTTTTCCTGGATCGTCGATCAGAGAGGCGAATGGCTCCAGGCCATTACTGCATTCGAGTGCGTTCGCGAAACCGATCATTTGCCGACCGGTGGGCGACGGTCAATCCTGTTCTACGGCGCCCTGTTTTGATCGGGTTCCGCTCCCTACAATCCGTCCACATCTTGAGCTCTTCTGACGTCAAGGAGGACGAATGGCGGGGCTCTTCGAAACAGAACTGTCCGGGCACTCCACTTCTCTCGCCGCCGCGGTGCTCACCGAGGGCAATCGCGTCATCGTGATCGTCGTCGCGGCCGTGGCGCTCGCCGCCCTCGTCGTGGCCCAGCTGCTGGTGCGCCAGGTGCTGGCCGCCGGTGAAGGCACCGAAGCCATGAAGAAGATCGCGGCAGCCGTACAGGAAGGCGCGAACGCCTATCTGGCACGACAGTTGCGCACCCTCGGCGTCTTCGCCGTCGTCGTGTTCTTCCTGCTGCTGATGCTGCCGGCGGACGACTGGTCGCAGCGTGCGGGGCGCTCCCTGTTCTTCCTCGTCGGTGCGCTTTTCTCCGCGGTCACCGGTTATATCGGCATGCGTCTGGCCGTACGGGCCAATGTGCGCGTGGCGGCGGCGGCGCGTGAGGCGACTCCGGCGCCGGGCCAGCCGGAAAAGGATCTGACGGCCGTCTCGCACCGGGCCATGAAGATCGCTTTCCGTACCGGCGGCGTGGTCGGCATGTTCACGGTGGGCCTCGGCCTGCTCGGCGCCTCCTGCGTGGTCCTCGTCTATGCCGCCGACGCCCCCAAGGTGCTGGAGGGCTTCGGTCTCGGCGCGGCGCTCATCGCCATGTTCATGCGTGTCGGCGGTGGCATCTTCACCAAGGCCGCCGACGTCGGCGCCGACCTCGTCGGCAAGGTCGAACAGGGCATCCCGGAGGACGATCCGCGCAACGCCGCCACCATCGCGGACAACGTCGGCGACAACGTCGGCGACTGCGCCGGCATGGCGGCCGACCTGTTCGAGTCGTACGCCGTCACGCTCGTCGCCGCGCTGATCCTCGGCAAGGCGGCCTTCGGCGACGCCGGACTGGCGTTCCCCCTGATCGTGCCGGCGATCGGCGTGGTCACCGCGATGATCGGCATTTTCGCGGTCGCCCCGCGGCGCGCCGACCGCAGCGGGATGACCGCCATCAACCGCGGGTTCTTCATCTCCGCGACCATCTCCCTCGTGCTGGTCGCCGTGGCGGTCTTCCTCTACCTGCCTTCGTCCTACGCCGCCCTGGAGGGCGTGACCGAGTCCGCGATCCGCACCCACGGCGGCGACCCGCGCGTTCTGGCGGTGGTGGCCGTCGCCATCGGCATCGTCCTCGCCGCGCTGATCCAGCAACTGACCGGGTACTTCACCGAGACCAGCCGCCGTCCCGTGCGGGACATCGGCAAGTCCTCGCTGACCGGACCGGCCACGGTGATCCTGGCCGGCATCTCCATCGGACTCGAATCCGCCGTCTACACCGCGCTGCTGATCGGACTCTCGGTCTACGGGGCGTTCCTGCTCGGCGGCGCGTCGATCACCCTCGCCCTGTTCGCGGTGGCGCTCGCCGGCACCGGCCTGCTCACGACCGTCGGCGTCATCGTCGCCATGGACACCTTCGGCCCGGTCTCCGACAACGCGCAGGGCATCGCGGAGATGTCCGGCGATGTCCAGGGGGCGGGCGCGCAGGTCCTCACCGACCTCGACGCCGTCGGCAACACCACGAAGGCGATCACCAAAGGCATCGCCATCGCCACCGCCGTCCTGGCCGCCGCCGCGCTCTTCGGCTCGTACCGCGACGCCATCGCCACGGCCGTCGCGGACGTCGGAGCCCGCGCGACCGAGCGCAACCTGGTCATGGACATCTCCCAGCCCAACAACCTGGTCGGTCTCGTCCTCGGCGCCGCGGTCGTCTTCCTCTTCTCCGGACTCGCGATCAACGCGGTGTCCCGGTCGGCCGGAGCGGTGGTGTTCGAGGTGCGCCGGCAGTTCCGCGAGCACCCCGGGATCATGGACTACAGCGAGAAGCCGGAGTACGGACGCGTCGTCGACATCTGCACGAAGGACGCCCTGCGCGAGCTCGCCACGCCGGGCCTGCTCGCCGTCATGGCCCCCATCGCGGTCGGCTTCACCTTCGGTGTCGGCGCCCTGGGCGCGTACCTCGCGGGAGCCATCGGCACCGGCACCCTGATGGCCGTCTTCCTCGCCAACTCCGGTGGCGCCTGGGACAACGCCAAGAAACTCGTCGAGGACGGCCACTACGGCGGCAAGGGAAGCGAGGCCCACGCGGCGACCGTCATCGGCGACACGGTCGGCGACCCGTTCAAGGACACCGCGGGACCGGCCATCAACCCGCTGCTCAAGGTGATGAACCTGGTCGCGTTGCTCATCGCGCCGGCCGTCGTGCAGTTCAGTTACGGCGACGACGCCAGCGCCGGCCTGCGGGCGGCCGTGGCCACCTTCGCGATCATCGTCATCGTCGGGGCGGTGTACGTCTCCAAGCGCCGCTCCGTGGTCATGGGTGACGAAGACAACAACTCCACCGATCGGGTGGAGAGCCGGGCACCCGTCCTGTAACACCTGGTCAGGTGGCGGGCGGACGGGACGCATTGACGTTCCGTCCGCCCGTCCGGGCGTCGCCGTGACCTGTCTCTCCCTTGGTGCAAATGGTTACAAAAGGGTTCGGAGCGGTGGCACGACACGCGAAAGTCGCCCACTTGGCGTGTATGTTCCGGGGCCGAGAGCCTTGGAAGGGACCAATCCGGTGAACAAGAAGCTTGCGGCCGCACTGTCCGGCGGTGCGGTACTGATGCTCGCGCTGTCGGGCTGTGGTGGCGACGACGGCGACAGCAAGGTGAACGACTGGGCCGGGAAGGTCTGTGACCAGGCCCAACCGCAGATCCAGAAGAGGGCCGATGCCCAGCAGGCCATCATCTCGACCGCCGCCGACGGCAAACCGGCCGACATCCAGGCCGCGGACTCGAAGGCCTTCCAGGACATCGCCGACGCGGACAGGGCGCTGGCCAAGGCCGTTCAGGACGCGGGAGTTCCGCCCGTCGACAACGGCGAGAAGCTCCAGCAGGACGCGGTCAAGGAGCTCAACAGCACCGCGACGGCCTATGAAGGCCTGAAGAAGCAGGTCGACGCGCTCGACCCGAAGGACCAGCGCAAGTTCGCGGACGGCCTCCAGGGCGTCGCGGACGGGCTGAAGAAGATCGAGAAGATGGACCAGGACGCACTCGCCAAGCTCCAGTCCGGCGAGCTGGGCCAGGCGATGGCCAAGCAGCCCGGCTGCCAGAAGGCCGAGGCGACGGCCTCTCCGACCATCCCGCCCGCCAAGCCGGGTCCGGCCGCGTCGGGCGCCTCGGCGGCGGCGAGCGATCCGGCCGCCTCCGCCTCCTCGCCCGCGAAGGCGTCGGTGCCCGCGAAGGTGTCGGCGTCCGCAACGGCTTCCGCTTCCGCCTCGGCTCCGGCTTCCGCTTCGGCCTCGGCGAGCAAGGCCGCCCGGTAGGAACGCTTCCCGCGCGTACGGATCGGCCCGGCTCCCACCCGGGGAGCCGGGCCGATCGGCGGTTGTCGGTGGTGGCGGTCACAATGAACAGGTGAGTACGACGAGCCTCCTCGCCAGCCTTCCGGTGCCCGACCGCGCCGACCGCCTCCGTGACGCCCTGCTCGCGGCCGACTTCACCGCCGACGGGCTGTTGGAGCGGCTGGGAGCACCCGCCTACGCCGCGCTCGCCCGCAGCGAGACGGTGCCCGCCCTGCGCGCCACCCGCGGGGACGGGCCGCTCGACACGCTCGTCCGGCTCTTCCTGCTCCAGCGGTCCGTGCCGCGCGAGCAGGCGCGCGCCGCGCTCCCCCTGGACGAGGCGCTCACCGACGGCTGGGTCGTGGAGGACGGTGACGAGATCCGCGCCACCGTGGACGTGCGTCCTTACGGCGGCCCCGAGGGCCAGGACTGGTTCATCGTGTCCGACCTCGGCTGCGCGGTGGGCGGTGCCAGCGGGGCGAGCGGCAGGAACGAAGGCGTGGTCCTCGGCGTCGGCGGCGCGTCCACCACACTCGCCGGCATCACCGTCCGCACGCCCGTCGCCTCAGCGCTGGACCTCGGCACCGGCTCCGGCATCCAGGCCCTGCACGCCTCCCAGCACGCCACGCGGGTGACGGCGACCGACCTGAACCCGCGGGCCCTGGACTTCACCCGGCTCACCCTCGCCCTGTCCGGCGCGCCCGAGGCTGACCTGCGCACCGGCTCGCTGTTCGAGCCGGTGGGCGCGGAGACGTACGACCTGATCGTGTCGAACCCCCCGTTCGTGATCTCCCCCGGCGCCCGGCTGACCTACCGCGACGGCGGCATGGGCGGGGACGACCTGTGCCGGACCCTCGTCCAGCAGGCGGGCGACCACCTGAGCGACGGGGGATACGCGCACTTCCTCGCCAACTGGCAGCACGTGGAGGGTGAGGAGTGGCAGGAGCGCCTGCGCTCCTGGGTACCGCGCGGCTGCGACGCCTGGATCGTGCAGCGCGAGGTGCAGGACGCGACGCAGTACGCGGAGCTGTGGCTGCGGGACGCGGGGGACCACCGCACCGACCCGGAGGCGTACGAGGCGCGGTACGAGGCGTGGTTGGACGAGTTCGAGGCGCTGAAGACCCGGGCGGTCGGCTTCGGCTGGATCACACTGCGCAAGTCCGGCGCCGACAACCCGTCGATCGTGATCGAGGAGTGGCCGCACCCGGTCGAGCAGCCGCTCGGTGAGACGGTACGGGCGCACTTCGCGCGCCAGGACTACCTGGGCTCGCGGGACGACGCGGCTCTGCTCGCCGACCATTTCGTGCTCGCCCCCGAGGTGACGCAGGAGCAGGTCGGGCTGCCCGGCGCGGAGGACCCCGAGCATGTGGTGCTCCGCCAGAACCGCGGGATGCGGCGCGCCACCAAGGTGGACGCCGTCGGCGCGGGCTTCGCGGGCGTGTGCGACGGCACGCTCAGCGCCGGGCGGATCCTGGACGCGATCGCCCAGCTGATGGGCGAGGACCCGGTGCTGCTGCGCGACCGCACGCCGCAGGCGATCCGGCTGCTCGTGGAGGAGGGGTTCCTGGAGCCGGCGGCCACGACCGCCATGTGACGCCGCGCACCCCGGCGGCGGTGCGGACGCCCCGTACGCCGCGGGGATGCCGTGACCGCGCGCCCCCTCCCCGGACCGCGGGCCCGGGGAGGGAAAACCGGCCAAGATCCGCCCCCCCGCACGGCCCGCCCCGCCCCGGGCCCGCTCCCGCCCCCGGACTCACCTCAGGCTCGCCGCCCACCCCAGGCTCACCGCGCCCCACCCCCCGGGGCATCCCGCCCCCCTCGCCACGCCCGGACCCAGCCCGACGCCCCCGACGCCCCCTCCGCTCGCCGGGGTCCCGGGCTCACCTCAGGCTCACCCGGCCACTCCACCTGCCCCCGGGCATCCCGCCCCGCCCCGACCGGGCCCCGGCCCCCGGCCCTCCGCCCCTCGCGGCGCTCCGCCCCCGCGAGGGCCACCGGGCACCCGCCCCCGGGCATCCCGCCCCGCCCCGGGCCGGGCTCCCCACCACGCCGCGTGGGTGAAATGGTGCGGCGCATCCCGTGGCGTTCACCCGCAATTCGTGCTGCTGACGCCCGGAGGTGTCAGCCTCGGCCCCAGGGGAACGCGAGCACGACGGACAGGACGGGGTACGGCGATGGAGAGCGGACCGGCCATCTTCGCCGGCATGGCGTTCACGCTTTTCGGAGCGGCACTGCTCATGTGGACCGCGGCACGGGCGGTGCACCGCGCCCCCGTCGCGCACGGTGTCAGCCCGGTGGCGGCTGTCACATTCGCGACCTCCATGGGAGCGGCCTTCGTCATCCTCGGCGTCTGGTGCTTCGGCCGGATCTGACCCCGGCACGCCCCTTGCACGACCCCCGCCCGGCCCAGGCCCCGCCCCGGCGCGACCCGGGCACGGCCCGTGCGGCAGCCGCGACGGCGGCCATGATCGCGACTCCTCCGGACGGCGCCGGACCCCCCGCGCCGGAATGAAGGGCTCCGCGGCGCGACGGGAGTCCGGGCGGCAGGAATGCCCGGACTCGGGTTACCGTTCGAGTGGCCGTTGCGGTCTTTTGCCGT
Organism: Streptomyces sp. NPDC006368; assembly: GCF_040612535.1. Taxonomy (NCBI): domain Bacteria; kingdom Bacillati; phylum Actinomycetota; class Actinomycetes; order Kitasatosporales; family Streptomycetaceae; genus Streptomyces; species Streptomyces sp. NPDC006368. The sequence goes on along the minus strand of NZ_JBEXQK010000002.1, from coordinate 20,958 downwards.
TTGACACGGGGGCGGGTTGTACCGTCACACTCCGCAGCGACAGCAGCGTCACCGCTGTGAGCGAGCAGAGCGAGCAGTGCGTGAGCACTGCACGCGGTGCCCCCGGCACCGCGCCGCACGTGCCACCGAGCGTCGACCGGAGAGAAGAGCGAAAGTTGTCCCCGACCAGCGAGACCGCACAGGGCGGCCGCCGACTCGTCATCGTCGAGTCGCCTGCCAAGGCGAAGACGATCAAGGGCTACCTCGGCCCCGGCTACGTCGTCGAAGCGAGCGTCGGGCACATCCGCGACCTCCCGAACGGCGCCGCCGAGGTGCCCGAGAAGTACACCGGCGAGGTGCGCCGCCTCGGCGTGGACGTCGAGCACGACTTCCAGCCCATCTATGTCGTCAACGCCGACAAGAAGGCCCAGGTCAGGAAGCTCAAGGAGCAGCTGGCCGAGTCCGACGAGCTCTTCCTCGCCACCGATGAGGACCGCGAGGGCGAGGCGATCGCCTGGCACCTGCTGGAGGTCCTGAAGCCCAAGGTCCCGGTCCACCGGATGGTCTTCCACGAGATCACCAAGGACGCGATCCAGGCCGCCGTCGCCAACCCGCGCGAGCTGAACCAGCGCATGGTCGACGCCCAGGAGACCCGCCGTATCCTCGACCGCCTCTACGGCTACGAGGTCTCGCCGGTCCTGTGGAAGAAGGTCATGCCCCGGCTGTCGGCCGGCCGTGTGCAGTCCGTCGCGACCCGCCTCGTCGTCGAGCGGGAGCGCGAGCGCGTGGCGTTCCGCTCCGCCGAGTACTGGGACCTCACCGGTACCTTCGCCACCGGCCGCGCCGGTGACCCGTCCGACCCGTCGACCCTCATCGCCCGGCTCGCCACGGTCGACGGCCGGCGCGTCGCGCAGGGCCGCGACTTCGGCCCGGACGGGCAGCTCAAGGCGGCCTCCGGCCAGGTGCTGCACCTGGACGAGGCGAACGCCCGCGCCCTGGCCGCCGCGCTCGCCGAGACGTCGTTCAGCGTCCGGTCGGTCGAGTCCAAGCCGTACCGCCGCTCGCCCTACGCGCCCTTCCGCACCACCACCCTCCAGCAGGAGGCGAGCCGGAAGCTGGGCTTCGGCGCGAAGGCGACGATGCAGGTCGCGCAGAAGCTGTACGAGAACGGCTTCATCACCTACATGCGTACGGACTCGACGACCCTGTCCGACACCGCCGTCGCGGCGGCCCGGGCGCAGGTCACGCAGCTGTACGGCGCCGACTACCTGCCGGCAGCGCCGCGCGTGTACGCCGGGAAGGTCAAGAACGCGCAGGAGGCGCACGAGGCGATTCGCCCTTCGGGTGATCGTTTCCGTACCCCCGCGGAGACGGGCCTGACCGGTGACCAGTTCAGGCTGTACGAGCTGATCTGGAAGCGGACCGTCGCCTCCCAGATGAAGGACGCCGTCGGAAACTCCGTCACCGTCAAGATCGGTGGCCGGGCGAGCGACGGCCGGGACGCCGAGTTCTCGGCGTCCGGCAAGACGATCACGTTCCACGGCTTCATGAAGGCGTACGTGGAGGGGGCCGACGACCCGAACGCCGAGCTCGACGACCGCGAGCGCCGACTGCCGCAGGTCGCCGAGGGCGACGCGCTGACCGCCGAGGAGATCACGGCGGACGGCCACGCCACCAAGCCGCCGGCCCGCTACACCGAGGCCTCGCTGGTCAAGGAGCTCGAAGAGCGCGAGATCGGCCGTCCGTCGACGTACGCGTCGATCATCGGGACGATCCTCGACCGGGGCTACGTCTTCAAGAAGGGCACGGCCCTGGTGCCGTCCTTCCTCTCCTTCGCCGTGGTCAACCTGCTGGAGAAGCACTTCGGCCGGCTCGTCGACTACGGCTTCACCGCCAAGATGGAGGACGACCTCGACCGCATCGCGCGCGGCGAGGCGCAGGCCGTGCCGTGGCTGAAGCGCTTCTACTTCGGTGAGGGCACGGGTGCCGGCGGTGCCGCCGAGGCCGGGAACGGCGACGGCGACCACCTCGGTGGCCTCAAGGAGCTGGTCACCGACCTGGGCGCGATCGACGCCCGCGAGATCTCCTCCTTCCCCGTCGGCAACGGCATCGTTCTGCGCGTCGGCCGCTACGGCCCGTACATCGAGCGCGGCGAGAAGGACCAGGAAGGCCACCAGCGGGCGGACGTGCCGGAGGATCTGGCGCCCGACGAGCTGACGGTCGAACTCGCGGAGGAGCTGCTGGCCAAGCCGAGCGGCGACTTCGACCTCGGTACGGACCCGGCGACCGGGCACACCATCGTGGCCAAGGACGGCCGCTACGGCCCGTACGTCACCGAGATCCTGCCCGAGGGCACCCCGAAGACCGGTAAGAACGCCGTCAAGCCCCGCACGGCCTCCCTCTTCAAGTCCATGTCGATCGACACGGTCACCCTGGAGGACGCGCTGCGCCTGATGTCGCTGCCGCGCGTCGTGGGCACGGACCCCGAGGGCGTCGAGATCACCGCGCAGAACGGCCGCTACGGCCCGTACCTGAAGAAGGGCACGGACTCGCGGTCGCTGACGGACGAGGAACAGCTCTTCACCATCACGCTGGAGGAAGCCCTCGCGATCTACGCCCAGCCGAAGCAGCGTGGCCGCGCGGCGGCCAAGCCCCCGCTGAAGGAGCTGGGCACCGACCCGGTGAGCGAGCGCCCGGTGGTCGTGAAGGACGGGCGGTTCGGCCCGTACGTCACGGACGGCGAGACGAACGCGACGCTGCGGACGGGCGACAGCGTGGAGACGATCACGCCGGAGCGGGGTTACGAGCTGCTGGCGGAGAAGCGTGCCAAGGCGCCGGCGAAGAAGACCGCGAAGAAGGCGGCGGCGAAGAAGACGACGACCGCCAAGAAGACGGCCACGAAGAAGACCGCGGCCAAGAAGACGGCCGCCAAGAAGACGACGACGGCCAAGACGACGGCCGCCAAGAAGACGACGGCGGCGAAGAAGGCCGCGGCGTCGAAGGTGTCGTCGGACGAGTAGGGCGCGCTGGACGCGTAGGGGCGAGTGGTGACGAGCAGGGGCCGGTAGGGACCGGCCGGCAGCGGGCCCGGGCGGGTCGGGGATGGTATCCCCGGTCGGCCCGGGCCCGCCCCCCTTCTCACGGCCCGGGCCCCGCCCTTCCGGTAACCGGGCCCACGTCCCGCCCTGGGGGCGTGGTCGTTTGTTCGGGTGGGGACGACTGGGTGTCGGTGCGGGCGGATAGGCTGAGGGGATGACGCGAGCCGAGCAGCCAACGGTCTTGAGCCCCACCTCAGACTCCGACGCCGCACTTGCCGCGGACTCCCGCGAGCGTGCCGTGCGAGCCTTGTTGCGCAGTCAGCCGCTGCGGCGGTTGTGGAGCGCCCAGCTCGTTGGCGGCGTCGGTGACGCCCTCGCCCTCCTCGTCCTGGTGCTCCTGGCCCTGCAGGCCGCGGTCACCGAGGGCGCGTTCGGAGGCGGCTACCGGGGCGCGGCCTTCGCCGTCGCCGCCGTGTTCGGGGCGCGGATCCTCGCCACGTTCCTCTTCGGCGCCGTACTGCTCGGACCGATGACCGCCCTCACCGCGCCCACAGGGCCGCTCGACCGGCGCTGGACCATGGTCGGCGCGGACGGCCTGCGCGTCGGGCTGCTGGTGGTCGCGCCGCTGTGGATCGACTGGACGCCCGGCAAGGCGCTCGCCTTCGTACTGATCACCGCGTTCCTGGCCGGGGTGGCCGAGCGGTTCTGGACGATCGCCAAGGAGGGCGCCGCCCCCGCGCTGCTGCCCGCCCCGCCGCCGGAGGGCGCGACCGTGCGCCCGCTGCCGGACCACATGGACGCGCTGCGCCGCCTGTCCCTGCGTACGGGCTTCGCCGCCATCCCCGGCGCGGCTGCCGCGCTGCTCGTCGCCACGCTCATCGGGAACCTGTTCGGCACGGGCATCGCGTGGTTCTCGACCCACCAGGCGGCGCTCGGCTCGTACGTCGCGGCCGGGCTCTTCGCGGCCTCCGTGTCCGTCCTGTACTTCCTGGAGCTGCCCGACGCGCAGACGCCGCGCCCGCGCTCCCCGCTGGAGGGCCTGCGCCGCCCCTCCACCGGCAGGGGTGTGGACAAGGGCCGCACGGCCGCCCTCCCGCTGCTCGTGCTCGCCTGCGCGGCGGTCGCCGCCGCCATCGCGTCCGCCGCCGCCGTCGCCGTACTGCACGCCAAGGACCTCGGCGGTGGTCCCGTCGCCTTCGCGCTGCTGATCCTCGCCCTCACGGGCGGGACGGGCCTGGGCATCCGGTCCGCGCGTGCCGTGCTCCCGGCGCTTTCGCGCCGCCGGCTGCTGGCGCTGGCCCTCACCGTCACGGGCGTCGCGCTCCTCGCGACGGGGCTCGTCCCGGACACGGCGACCGTGCTGTTCCTCGCGCTCGGCGCGGGACTGGCGGCCGGTGTCGCCGCCAACACGGGGCACACCCTGATCGATCAGGAGACGGAGGAGTTCCGCCGGCCGCGCGTCACCGAGCACCTCCACGCGGTCGTCCGGGTCGCCATAGCCCTCGGCGCGCTGGTCGCCCCGCTGCTCGCCGCCGCGATCGGGCCGCACCGGCTCGCGAGCGGCGACTTCGTCTTCGCGCACGGCGGCGCCGGTTTCACGCTCATGCTGGTCGGCGCGCTGCTGCTGCCCGTCGCGGCGCTGGTCCTGGCCAGGACGGACGACCGCTCGGGGGTGCCGCTGCGCCGCGACCTGCGGGACGCGCTGCGCGGTGGGGACCCGGCGCAGGCACCGGCGAAGACGGGGTTCTTCATCGCCCTGGAGGGCGGTGACGGGGCCGGCAAGTCCACGCAGGTGGAGGCGCTGGCCGAGTGGATCCGCGCCAAGGGCCACGAGGTCGTCGTCACGCGCGAGCCGGGCGCCACGCCGGTCGGCAAGCGGCTCCGTTCGATCCTGCTGGACGTGTCGAGCGCCGGGCTGTCCCACCGCGCGGAAGCGCTGCTGTACGCCGCCGACCGCGCCGAACACGTCGACTCGCTGGTGCGCCCGGCCCTGGAGCGGGGCGCGGTCGTCATCTCCGACCGGTACATCGACTCGTCCGTCGCCTACCAGGGCGCCGGCCGCGACCTGTCCCCGACCGAGATCGCCCGCATCTCACGCTGGGCGACCGACGGTCTCGTACCCCATCTGACCGTCCTGCTGGACGTGTCCCCGGAGACCGCGCGGGAGCGGTTCACGGAGGCTCCGGACCGGCTGGAGTCGGAGCCCGCGGAGTTCCACCGGCGCGTACGGGCCGGGTTCCTCGCCCTCGCGGCGGCGGACCCCGGGCGCTACCTGGTGGTGGACGCCGGCCAGGAGCCGGAGGCCGTCACCACCGTCGTACGCCACCGTCTCGACCAGATGCTGCCGCTCTCCGAGGCCGAGGTGAGGGCCCGGGAGGAAGCGCGCAGGGCGGCCGAGGAGGAGGCCCGGCGCAAGGCCGAGGAGGAGGCGGCGCGCAAGGCCGAGGAAGAGCGCCTGGAGCGTGAGCGCCAGGAACAGCTGGCCAGGCTGCGCGCCGAGGAGGAGGAGCGCAAGCGCCGCGAGGAGGAAGAGGCGCGGCAGCGTGAGGCCGAGCGCCAGGCCGAGGAGGCCCGGCGCCGCGCCGAGGAGGCGCGCCGGCTGGCCGAGGAGGAGCGGCGCCGCCGCGAGGCCGAGGAGAAGGCCCGCCGCGACGAGCAGGAGCGGCTGCGCAGGCTGAAGGAAGAGCAGGAGCGGCTGCGCGCGGAGGCGGAGGCACGACGCCTGGAGAAGCAGCGCAAGGCGGAGGAGGCCCTGCTGCGTGCCGAGGAGGCACGGCGTCTCGCGGAGGCCGCAGCCGCGGCTTCCGCCGCTTCGGCCGCGGCGGCGGTCGACACCACGGTCCCGACCCCCGTCGTGAGCCCGGACGAGCCGACCCAGGAGGTCCCGGCACCGCGCATCAACATGCGCAAGGACGACGCGCCCACCTCGGGTGGCGCGGGCCGGGACGCGGGCGCGATCGACGAGACGGTGACCCTCAGGCCCGTCCGGGACACCGGCGCCGCCGACGAGACGGCGGTTCTGCCGCCGGTACGGGACGGGGCGCGCCCGCCGGTCCACGACTCCGGTGCCTTCGACGAGACGGCCGTCCTGCCGCCGGTACGGGACGGGGCGCGCCCGCCGGTCCACGACTCGGGTGCCTTCGACGAGACGGCCGTCCTGCCGCCCGTACGGCCCGAAGGCCCCGCCGACCGGGTGCCGCCCGGGTTCTTCCGCGACGAGGAGCCGGCACCCGGCGAGCGGACGCGCGAGCTGCCCCAGGTGGACGAGCGGGGACGGCCGCGGCGCCGCTCGGACTGGGCGGAGGAGACCCCGCTGGACGACCTGCCGTCGCTCGCGGACGAGCTGCTCGGGCCGCACGACGACGAGGACGACCGCAGGGGCGGCGGCCGGCGCTGACCGGCGGACGGCGTTGTCGGACCCGTCCCCCACAATGGGAAGCCATAGCGACACGTACGCAGGAAGCATGGACGCAGGAAGGCGGTGACCCATGCCCGTATGGGACGACCTGGTCGGCCAGGACCGCGTCCGGGAGCAGCTCGCCGCCGCCGCCCGTGACGCCGACGCCCTGGTCACCGCCGACGCGAACGGCACGGCGCCGCCCGACGCGTCGAAGATGACGCACGCCTGGCTGTTCACCGGTCCACCGGGATCCGGGCGGGAGACGGCCGCCCGGTCCTTCGCCGCCGCGCTCCAGTGCGTCAGCCCCGACCGGGCGCTCGGTGGCGAGCCGGGGTGCGGGTTCTGCGACGGATGCCACACCACCTTCGTCGGGACGCACGCCGACGTGCAGATCGTCCGCACCGACCTGCTCTCCATCGGTGTGAAGGAGACCCGCGAGCTGGTGCGGCGCGCCCAGCTGTCGCCCGCCGTCGGCCGCTGGCAGGTCATCGTCCTGGAGGACGCCGACCGCCTCACCGAAGGCGCGGGGAACGTCCTGCTGAAGGCCGTCGAGGAGCCCGCGCCCCGCACGGTCTGGCTGCTGTGCGCGCCGTCCATCGAGGACGTCCTGCCCACCATCCGCTCCCGCTGCCGCCACCTCACCCTGCGTACACCCCCGGTCGACGCCGTCGCGGACGTCCTGATCCGGCGTGACGGCATCGAGCCGGAGGCCGCTGCCGCCGCCGCCCGCGCCACCCAGGGGCACATCGACCGGGCCCGCCGGCTCGCCACCGACGAGCGCGCCCGGGCCCGCCGCGCCACCGTGCTGAAGCTGCCCCTGCGGGTGGCCGACATCGGCGGCTGCCTCAAGGCGGCCCAGGAACTGATCGACGCCGCGGCGGAGGACGCCAAGCAGATCGCCGAGGAGATCGACGCCAAGGAGACCGAGGACCTGAAGCAGGCCCTGGGCGCCTCCCAGAACGGCCGGATGCCGCGCGGCACGGCGGGCGTCATGAAGGAGCTGGAGGACAAGCAGAAGCGCCGCAAGACCCGATCGCAGCGCGACAGCCTGGACCTGGCGCTGAGCGAGCTCACCGGCTTCTACCGCGATGTGCTCGCCCTCCAGCTGGGCTCCCGCATCGCCATCGCCAACGAGGACGTCCGCGACGCGCTCGACCGGACGGCCCGCGACTCCACGCCGGAGGCGACCCTGCGCCGGATCGAGGCGATCCTCGCCTGTCGCGACGCCCTCGACCGGAACGTGGCGCCGCTGCTCGCGGTGGAAGCGATGACCGTGGCCCTGCGTCAAGGCTGAGCGCGGTCACTCATACGAGTGCGTAGGGAAACAATCCGTCACCACCTGGATACGCTCCGGTCATGAACTCCGCTCGTCTGCTCCGTACCACCGCCGTCGTCCTCTCGGCCTTCGGTCTGCTCGTCGCCGGCTGCACCGACGGCGGCACGGCACTGTCCGCATCCGCCTCCGCCTCAGCGGCGCGAGCCGTCGCCTCGACCGAGGAGCTCAAGGCGTACTACGGGCAGCGGCTGCGCTGGCGCGCCTGCGGCGTCCCCGACTTCGAGTGCTCCACGCTCCGGGTGCCCCTCGACTACACCGAGCCGGACGGCCACCAGGTGAAACTGGCCGTGACGCGGATCAGGGCCACCGGCCCGGGCAAGCGCCTCGGTTCGCTGCACGTCAACCCCGGCGGCCCCGGCGGCTCGTCCGTCGGCTTCCTCCAGGGGTACGCGGGCGTCGGCTACCCCGCCCCGGTCCGCGCCCGCTACGACATGGTCGCCGTCGACCCGCGCGGCGTGGCCCGGAGCGAGCCGGTGAACTGCCTCGACGGCCCCGCGATGGACGCCTACACACAGATCGACCAGACCCCCGACAACCCGCGTGAGAACGACCTGGTGGCCGCGTCCTTCCGGCGCTTCGCGGCGGGTTGCGCGAAGCGCTCCGGCCGGATCCTCCCGCACGTCTCGACGGTGGAGGCGGCGCGTGACATGGACATCCTGCGCGCCGCGCTCGGCGACCGGAAGCTCCACTACGTCGGCGCCTCCTACGGCACGTTCCTCGGCGCGACGTACGCCGAGCTGTTCCCGTCCCGCACCGGCCGTCTCGTCCTGGACGGCGCGATGGACCCCTCCCTGCCGACCGCCGAGCTCAACCGGGACCAGACGGCCGGATTCCAGCGGGCCTTCGACTCCTTCGCCACCGACTGCGCACGCCGGCCGGGCTGCCCGCTCGGCACCGGTACCCCCACGGCGGCCGCCGCCCGCATCAAGGCGTTCTTCGCACGGCTCGACACCCGGCCCGTCCCGACCGGCGAGAGCCGCCCGCTCGGCGAGGCCCTGGCCACCACGGGCGTGCTCGCCGCGCTGTACGACGAGTCCGCCTGGCCCCTGCTGCGCGACGCACTCACCCGGGCGATGAACGGAGACGGCGCCCCCCTGCTCTCCCTCGCCGACAGCTACTACGAGCGCCGGCCCGACGGCACCTACTCCAACCTGATGTACGCCAACGCCGCGGTCAACTGCCTGGACCAGCCGCCCGCCTTCACCAGCCCGGCCGAGGTGACCGCAGCCGTCCCGTCCTTCGAGAAGGCGTCCTCCGTCTTCGGCGAAGGCCTCGCCTGGGCCTCCCTCAACTGCGCCCAGTGGCCCGCCAAGGCCACCGGCGCCCCGCACCGCATCGAGGCCAGGGGCGCGGCCCCGATCGTCGTGGTCGGCACCACCCGCGACCCGGCCACCCCCTACAAGTGGGCCGAGGCCCTCGCGGACCAGCTCGCCTCCGGCACCCTGCTGACCTACGAGGGCGACGGCCACACCGCGTACGGCCGCGGCAGCGACTGCGTCGACTCGGCGATCAACGCCTACCTCCTCGACGGCACGGTCCCGGCGGACGGCAAGCGCTGCCGCTAGCCGCCGCCGACCGCCGCCGCCGGGGAAGCGCGGGTGTGCGAGGCACCCTCCGGACCTGTGTAGACTTGGGCACGCTGCTGCACCCCACGGGCTTCCCGAGGGGATCGCGGGGCGTGCCGCCTTAGCTCAGTTGGCCAGAGCAACGCACTCGTAATGCGTAGGTCTCGGGTTCGAATCCCGAAGGCGGCTCGGAATCACCCCAGGACTCACTCGCCGTGACCTGGGGTTTTTTCATGCCCGGGGCATGCCGAGCCGCACGACGGGGATGCCGTGGAAGTGCTTGCGTGAGCGATGCGTGAGCGGATCGGCCGTCAGCCCTTGCGTGCGGCCTTCTTGGCCTTGCCCTTCTTCTTCCCCTTGGCCTTCGCCTTCTCGGCCTTCTTCGCCTCTTTGGCGGCCTTCCGGACCTGCTCCTCCTGCTCGGCCTTGCGCTGAAGCGGTACGAGCTTCGCGGTGGCATCGGCGGCGCTCTTGCCGACGTGGGGGAGCACGCTCTGGTAGATGTCACGCGTGATCCGGGTGTCGCTGTGCCCAAGCGTGTCCGGCACGATCTTGATGTCGATGTCGGCCGCCAGCATGAGCGTGGCGGCGCCGTGGCGGAGGTCGTGCAGCCGGATCGGCGGGAGGCCGGAGGCGGCGACGAGCCGCTCGAAGAGGTCAGTGACCTTGCCGGGGTGGAGCCAGGGGCCGTCCTCCTGGGTGAAGACGAGCCCGGTGTTCACCCAGGCCGGCCCCCACTCCGCGCGGGCGGCCTCCTGCTGCTCGTGGTGCCGCTTGAGGACGTCGACCGTGTCGTCGTCCAGGGCCACGACGCGGAAGCCGCTGTCCGTCTTCGGCTCGGACGCCTCGACCTCCCAGCCGTCCTGGACGAGCTGGCCGGTGACCGTGAGGGAGTGCCGGTCGAGGTTGGTCTCCGACCAGGGCTGTCCGCACGCCTCGCCTCGCCGCAGGCCGCGGAAGGCGATCAGGTGCCACATCGCGTACAGCCGGTCCTCGGCGACGAAGTCGAGGAAAGCGCCTGTCTGTTCCGGCGTCCAGACCATGACAGGGGACGGCTTCTCGCCGGTCTGCTCCCACTTGGCGACCCGCTCGTCCGTCCACACGAGCGCCTTCGGCTTGCGTACGGGGTCGATCTCGACATGGGCCGCCGGGGTGAACGTGATGATCTGCTGCCCGACGGCGTCATTCAGGGCCGCGCGGAGGGTGGCCTTGATGTGCTGGCGCGTGGCCGGTCCGGTGACCCGGCGGAAGGGCGGCATGGCGTCGATCGCGGCCTTCATGGCCTTGCGGCGAGCGCGGTTCACCACACCCTTCCACGGGACGGTCGCCAACTCCTCTACCGCCGCTCGCCGCTGGGCGTTCTGCTCCACGATCTCAGCGTTGGCGTCGGTGATGGCGGTGAACATGTCGCTCAGGTGGCTGACACGCAGCCCAGCACCCCCTGGCACCAGGCCATCGACGCCCTCGACACCCTCCACCAGGGGATGGCCGATGACACCCACGCCCAGGCCCACATCATCGCGCTCGGCGACCTCATCGAAGCCACCGCCCAGAAAGCCCCCGCCCACCTCCACGCCGAACTGCAAGCCGCCTCACGGGCATTCGCCCGCGCCCAGCGCTCCCAGATCCGCGCCGAGAACCAGGCCGCCCACACCCTGCGCCGAGCGGCCCGCGACCTCGCCCACACCGCCACCGGCCCCGACGGCAGCGCCCTGGCAACCCTGCTGGCCGCCCTCGTCTGGGCCACGATCGTCGCCGCCCGCTGGCACGAGGCGAAGCACCATGCGCACCAGGCCGAAGCCGCCCGCCAGACGCTCCACCACCTGCAGGCCGCCGCCGACCGAGCCCTCACGCCCGTCGTCGGCAGCCTCGCCACCCGCCAGCCGAACGATCAGGTCCGCCGAACCCTGGCCCACGACGTCCGGGCCGCCGTCCCCGACCACGCCGACCGCATCCTCACCGACCCCGCCTGGCCGGCCCTCGCCACCGTCCTGGCCAACGCCGAGGCCGGCGGCCACAAACCCCACCAGCTCCTCAGGGAGGCCGCCGTCCAGCGCGAACTCACCACCGCCCGCCAACCCGCCCGCGTCCTGATCACCCGCATCCAGCACACCAGCCGCAACCCCGCCCCCAACCCCCGCGCCGAAGCCGCCCGCCGCCGCAGCGCGCAGGCGGGAACACGTTCAGTGGGGGCGTACCCCTACGCGGCTCAGCCTGGATCAACCAGCCTTGGAAGCGACGGCCATCGGCATCGCAGGTAGCGTGCCCGGGCTATCTGGCCGCCGGCAATGCCTCCTCCGCACGCGACCTGGTCACGGCTCGTCGGCAGAGAGAGGGCAGAGGAGGCCGGGGAGGTCGGCGGCTTGCGTAACTGTGCACTCCGGACCCACTGTCAGTGCCAGCTGGCACAGTGGACGCATGACAACTGTGTCGCTCCATCTGCTCGGTGAAATCCGGCAGCTTCAAGCAGAAGGTTTGCCCGCCGCGGTCTCTCCTCACACTGGTCGCTCGCTTCGCCGCTATGCGCTGGAATTTCGTGTCCCCGGCCGCAGACGAGACGAACTCAACGCCGAACTCGACGCCTCCTCCGGAGACGACGCCCAGCCGTTGCTGGGAACCGACGCAGCGTGGATCGTGACGGGAAACCGCTACTCGTACTCCGTCGGTGACCGGTCCGAGGTTTGCACCTTCCGTATCGAGATCCAAGAGGCTGAGGACCTGCGGGTCTCGTCGCTGGAGCTTCCCGGCCTCACCCTGACACCGACCTCGTACAAGGAGACGGTGGAGGACGTGCTCGTCGCGACTTTCGTAGTGGAGGTCTCCGGGGACGACGTTGCACGCCTGGAAGAACTGATCGTCGCGCGCGACGACCAGGAGTACTTCGATGTCGTCCGCCGTGGCATCAGTGACGACCCAGTCCGAATGCGGTTCGGTCGGTGCCTCTGGCAGGAAGCGGAAGTCGGCGTCCGACGTCACAACCTGACGCTCGTCGCTGATGAAGATAGGCCGCCTGTCAAGGTGCCGTCCTTCGCCCTCATCAACGAGCCGCAGCTCACTCGCACGACGGAAAGGACTGTCGCAACCGCCCAAGGGCTGGAGGCGCTGGTGGAAGAGCTTCGTACCAGCGGAGTCCTGAGTGACGAGGCTGCCGAGCGTATCCGGGCCGCCGCCGCCCCGCACGAGATCACAGCCCACGAAGCCCGCGAGTACAGCCGTACGAGGCGCCTCGATGACTACGAGGACTGAGAATTAAGGCCCCATGGAAGGTACCTCTCCATGGGGCCTTGCGCCGGCTGCTGTGGCAGGACTCGGCCTACTGACGTGCTCCCTACATCAGGCTGCTGCGTTCTGCCGCGTGCATGGCCCTGGCACTAGGGCCTTTCAGGGGAGGAGGGCTGTATCGAGGTACTCCTGTACCGGCTCGAACAGTCCATACGGCACGTACTCCGGGATCTCGCCATGGGTGACCCAAGCCAGTTCGGCCAGCTCCTCGGTGTCCGCGACGTGGGCCGTGCCGTCCAGTACCTCGCAGGCGGTGTACGACATCAGTCGGCCCGTCTTCGGGTGGACGCGCTCGCCGAGCAGCTTCACCGCGGCCACGGTCAGTCCGGTCTCCTCCTGGGTCTCCCGCACGGCAGCGTCCTCGCGGGACTCACCGGGCTCGACCTCGCCGGCCGGGAACTGCCAGGAGAGCTGCCCCTCGCTGACCCGGCGGCGCACCATCAGCACGCGGCCCTCGTTCACGACGATGGCGGCGGCGATTCCCGGGCGCTCGTCCGTGTTCTGGTTCGTCACGTCTGCTCCTCCAGGGCGGCCAGGATGGGTGGGAAGATCGTATCGACGGGGATGAAGCGAGGCACCGCGTTTCTGGGGACCCACATGACGTCGATGTTCTCGACTGCGTCAGTGTTGCTGGCTTCGCCCGCCAGGTACTCGCAGAGGAAGTACTCGCACATCACGCCGGTCACAGGGTGAAGGCGGTTCCCGAGGTGCTGCCGGACCGCGCAGTGGACACCCGTCTCGTCCAAGGTCTCCCGCACAGTGGTGGTCTCCGCCTTGCCGCCCGGCTTGATGACCCCGGCCGGGAACTGCCACGTGATTCCAGCGGCGTCGTCGTCCCGACGGCACACCAAGAGGACATCGCTGTCGCGGACGACCACCGCGATGGCCACCCGCAGCGCCTGCGCACCGGGCGGCGTCGAGTCCGCTGGGGCCCGTTCCTTCGCCAGCAGGAGCGCGAAGCGCTGTCGCGCAGCCTCAGGAGCCCGCTCATAGGCCGTGTCGAGGAGCTGCTGCATCTCCCTGCGAGGCACGACGGATGCGTCGGAGTGCCAGGCGGCCACCGTCCTCACTGCGATGCCCAGCTGAGCGGCGAACTGTTCGTTGCCGAGCCGTAGGGCGGACTGCAGCAGGCAGGCGTACCGGCCGCTCCAGCGCTCGATCACGTCCACAAGACTGCCCCCTCGTCGCCGCCCCGGTGCAGAAATCCGCGCGCCGAAAGTGCACTCCCACTGCACTGGCACTTCATGGTCACGCGGGAAGAGCCCCGGAAGAATCGAAGTCACCAGGGGCCAAGGAATCACCCGCCAAAGGCTCAGTCCCTGGGAGGCGTATGAGAGGCGCGAGAGCGCCAGACGACCACAGGGAGATTCTAGGTGTGCACCCCCAGCGGATAGCGGAGACAGAGAAGTTGGCCGAATCGGGACTCTCGGTGGGCTGATCGGCCGCACCTTGGTCGGCATTCGCCCGTCCGGGGCATTGCCCGCACGCCCGAACCGCCCTGCCAGCGCCGGTAACCTCAGCAGATGACGGCTGATTGTCCGTCATGTTCGGTTGCTAGCAAGGCGAAAGGGAGTCAATGGCCGAGGTTCAGGCTCACACTGTCGAGCGCACGCTCGTCCTGCTCAAGCCCGATGCGCTGGCGCGTGGCCTGGCAGGAAGGATCATCACTCGATTCGAAGACGCCGCGCTGAAGATCGTCGGCACGAAGATGAAGTGGATGGACGAGGAGTTCACCCGCAAGCACTACTTCGACCTGGAAGAGCGGCTGGGTTCGGAGGTCTACAACCTCACGGCGACGTTCATGCAGCAGGGGCCCGTGATCGCCCTGGTGCTGGAGGGCTTCGACGCCATCGCCACCGTCCGCAAGATCGTCGGCAGCACGTACCCGAACCAGGCTCCGGCCGGCACGGTACGGGGCGACTTCTCGCACTACAGCGCGGCGGCCAGCATCGCCTCGGGTAAGGCGGTCGCGAACCTCGTGCACGCCTCCGGCAACGCGGAGGAGGCCAAGCAGGAGGTGGAGCTGTGGTTCGACAAGGACGAGCTGCAGGACTACAAGACGCTGGCCGAGATCTACACGTACTAGCAGCGGGTCACGGCGTCACCGCGGGGACGCCGGGGCGTTGATCACCACTGGGGCACGACCGTTTGAACCGAGAGGGCACCATGACCAACCAGACCCGCCTGGCCTCCACCGACGAGCTGGAGTCGATCTTCCAGCGTGAGCTGGCGACCGACCGGTGGGCCGCCACCGAGACCGCGTACGCCCTGGCCGTGCGCCACCGCGACCTGGGCGACTGGCCCGCCTCGCGTGAGTGGGCCCAGCAGTGCCTGCGCCTGCTGGAGGGCTTCCCCAGCGAGACGGAGGAGCAGGTCGCCACCGGCCGCACGTCGGTCGGAGGCGTCCAGCTCCCGACCTACCTGCACTCGGGAGTCATCGAGGAGCGCTTCGGCACCCTCGGCTGACACCCACCGATCCACCGGGGTGATGCGGCCGGCACCCGCATCGGCCGCATCACCCCCGCGCTCGACCACCAATCCCATAGCGATCGCCCGACCGGACAGGCCCCCCGCAAGGCAGGGTCCGGCTGGCTTCGCCATGCCTGAAACGAGGAGGCAGCAACCCCGTGGCCGTCGAGATCGAGATGCGCGCCCGCTTCACCAAGGAGGTCCACGACCAGCTCGTCACCCGCCTGAAGGCGGACGGGGAGGACCTGGGCCCTGACGACAAGCACATCTACTTCTACGTACTCCCCGACCAGCTCCTGAAGGTCACCGACAACACCGCCGCCGGCACCGCCAAGATCACCCTCAAGGGGAGCAAGATCGGGCAGGGTGCAGCCTTCGCGGAGACCGAGTTCGCCATCGCGCCCGCCGACGTTCCCGCTGCGGTGAAGGTGTTCAACGCGCTCGGGTTCGAGTCGGCGATGCACGAGGCGTTCAACTTCCGTCACAACTTCCGCCTCGACGACGTCGAGATCGCGGTCAAGTGGAGCGAGGCGTGGGGCTACCACGCCGAGTTCGAGGTGCTGCTGGAGGACGGCGCCTCGGACGCCGCCCGCGCCGAGGCGGAGGCCAAGATCACGGACGTCGCCAGGGCGCTCGGGGTGACCTTGATGACGGAGGAGGAGCTGGCCGACTTCACGGCCGCCTTCGAGGCCGCCGAGAAGGAGCGCAAGGAGCGCGAACAGCAGGCCGCGCCGATCCGGTAGGGAACATCACCGCGGAGACCACCAAGGGGGTGGGCACGAGTGAGCACGACCCCGTTGACCGCAAGTCTGATCGACCTGGCTGCCCGTGGGCAGCTCCCGCTCCACCAGCACATGGACCACGCCACCGTCGCGTGGATCAGAGACAGCAGGCCCGACCTTCCGCCGCCCTCGGCGCCGGTCTTGCGCGCGCAGTCGAAGGAGCTGCTCGCACACGGCGGACTGCCGACCCGATGGTGGGCGGACCCTCGGCTGTACACGTCGCTCCACGGCGTCCGGCACGCCATGAGGACGGCGGCGCTCGCCGCCGTCCTCGCCGAGACCAACGGCCTCGACGACGCCGACGCCGCCACGGCGATCCTCGCCGCCGCCGTACACGACTGCCAGCGGCGTCACGACCAGGACGACCGCGGACATGGCGCCCGCGCGGCCATCTGGCTCGCCGCGAACGCCGACACCGTCTGGGGCCACTTCGGCCTCGCCGCCACGCCCCGACGGATCGTGCAGGCGGCCACCGCCGTCCGACTGCACGACATTCCGTACGAGGCGTTCACCGCAGACGACAAGTCCGACCACGTGCGGTCCGAGCGCATCACCGACATGGTCAAGGCGGCCGATGCCCTGGACCGCTACCGGCTGCCGAAGCTGAAGTGGTGGCCGGACTCCCGGTACGTCCGCGAGCCTGCCTTCGACCAGCTGCGTCACCTCGCCTTCGACCTGGTCCTGGTCTCGGAGCGGGCCTACCTCGCCGGGGCCAGCGGCACGGCAGCCGTCCGCTACGCACTCGCCGAGAAGGGCCTGGTGTGACCATGGACTTCCTCGACGCCTACCACCTGTGGGCCGACGCCCACGCCTTCTTCGACTCCACCCTCATCCCCAGCCCCTCCGACCTCACCGACCCGCTCGCCACCCAGACAGCGGGCTGGGAACGACGGCTCGCCGAGGAGGCCCCGAACGGCCACCTGCTTCGGCAGAACGCCCTCTTCGAGGCCCTTAGCGGAAACGGCAAGCTGCACCTGCTGCACGTCACCCACGCCCTGGAGGAGATCAACCGGCAGGGAGTGCTCTACCCGTCGGGCGGCTGCCTCGTCGGAAGCATCTACTGCGCGCCGCTCACCGCGACCGACGAGGGCTTTCGCATGCACAACCTCGGTTCCTACGTCCTTACCAAGGAGGCGCCGACCTTCTTGGCCAAGCTCGGCGTCACCGACCGCATCCCTACCCCGCTGATCTTCGAGATCGACACCCCACCGCAGGCGTACCGCGGGCTCGCCGGCGTGGACTACCTGCGGCTGGGCCTCATCCACCTGCAGATCTACAGCCACCTCGAATACCTGCTGAGCAAGAACGAACGCCACCAGTTGCGCGAGACCGTCGTTAGCAGGGTCAAGAACTCAGCCGCATTCCTCGCCACCGCCGCCGCCGTCGCCTACCAGGGCACCCAGGTCGATGCCGAGCCGTTCCTCAAGCTGCTCGACGAGACGATCCCCCGCCTGCCGATCCTCGGCTATCTGTACTTCGAAGCGGTCGCCGAGTACCTGATGCTTCACTCGACGTCTAACCACACCCGGCGCCTGGCCGAGCTCGGCGAGCTGAACAACTGGCTGTACAAGGAGATGCTGTTCGCCTCCTTCCCGGCCATGGCCGGCAAGTTCGACCTCGCAAGGTTCCGTCCCCGTCCGAAGCAGCTGGCCGAGCTCATCCACCGAGTCGACCCGACCATCGACACCAGCCACGCGAGCGCGTACCTGGTCGAGCGGATCAGCTACCTCGTCGCCGCCCGCCTCTTCGCGCCCGGCGACGCCCCCGAAGCCTGGCACCACAAGCGCTGGGAGTTCGACTCCCTGGCCACGCAGCTCGGACCGCTCCTCGGTCACCTCATCCACCGGGAATTGCGCACCTTCGGCCGCTACCCCGACTTCTACTTCTACTTCGACCAACACAAGGCGCTGCAAGCCTGGAACTACTGGAACCACATGGACATCGTCGCCCCGTTCAACGGCACGATGCCCAAGGGCGAGATCGGCATCAACCCGGCCTACCCCAACCTCGACTACCGCGTCTGGCGCGCCGAGCAGGACGATGCCGGTCACCTCCACCCGGCCGAAGAGCTCGCGCTGACCATCGCCCCGCGGCTGGTGGACATCAAATACACCCTCATGCGCAACAACCAGTGGCCCGCCCCCGCGCCCAGCGCCACCTGATCACCGCCGCCGCCATTCGCGGCCCACCCCACCCCGAGCAACCTCACACGCAGGAGATCCGTGATGAGTCCCTCCGGCATGCCCTCCGTCGACCTCCTCGGCGAGCAGATCGCCTCCGTCCTCGCCGACCCCGCCACCACCCACGGCCTCGCCCGCAACCTTCGGGCCGCCGCCAAGGAGATCGAGCTCCACCGCTACCACCACGCCAGCCGGCGCGCTTGGCCCAACGGCCGGATCGACGACAAGCCCGCCAAGGTCCAGATCGGCGGCGGAGCCCACCGCATCGACGGCTTCTTCAACATCGACCTCGTCCCGCCGGCCGACCTCCTCTGGGACATCCGCGAGGGCATCCCCCTTCAGGACGACAGCACCGAGGAGATCTTCTCTGAGCACTTCCTGGAGCACATCGACTACCCGCGCTCGGCCAAGCACTACGTCCGCGAGGCCCACCGCGTCCTCGTCCCGGGCGGCCGGATCGTCACCGGCGTTCCCGACGCTGCCTTCGCCCTGGGCCAGTACCCCGGGCCCATGGACACCACCGACGAGATGATCGAGCGCTGGTACGCCAAGCGCGACTGCCGTGGCGACATCAACACCCGGCTCGACCTCGTGAATCTCGTCTTCCGGGACCAGGACGACGACCCCACGTACACCCCGCACCTGTGGGCGTACGACCACGAGAAGCTTGTCCAGCTCTTCACCGAGGCCGGCTTCACCACCGTCGAGCCCTGGACGTTCGACCCCGCCATGGCCAATCCGAAGCGCCGATGGGGCAGCGTCTACGTCGTCGCCACGAAGTAGCCCCTCAGCAGCCCGCGGGTCCGGGACGACCCGTCCCTAGCCGCCCCGGACTCGCGGGCCTCCACCTACGCCACAGCGCCCCGCACCCGCCCGGCCACGCCGCCGAGGGAGCCACCCGCATGAACCAGGTCCCACCGTCCATCAGCGAGCTGACCCTCGCCGCCACCCCCAACGCCGTCGCCTGGGCCCGCCGCCACACCGTCGACATCCTCCAGCGCTGGCGCTTCCCCGACGAGGGAATCGAAGTTTCCCGGCTCCTCGTCTCGGAGCTGGTTACCAACGCCATCCAGCACGCCCGCCTCGCCGGGACACCGGAAACGGCTGCCGAATCTGCCAGCATCGGCACGATCCTGCTCAGGCTCTGGCCTACCGACGGCGGCATCATCCTCGCGGTCAGTGACCCTGACCCCCGACCGCCGGTACCTCGCGCCGGCGACGCCAGTGCCACCGGGGGCCGCGGACTCGTCCTTATCCAGGCAATGGCCAACCGCTGGGGCTACTTCCCCACGCAGCCGCTCACTGGGAAGGTCGTCTGGGCCGAAGTGCCCAGCCATCCGAGAGCCGCGCTCAGAGAGTCGGGCGGCTCAGAGATCACCCCACTCGTGATGGGGCGCGCTCTCGTAGCGCTTCGCGATCTGTAGGACCCCCGCTGATCACCACACGGCAGTCACATAAGCGTCAGAGCGCTGCACCTCGTAGCCCTATCAAGGCCGGCCTGAGGCTGTGAGGCACCGCACACTGCACCCGCCGACGGTGCCTATCCGTAGAACCGCAGCTCCGACGACTCGCAACCGCCCGTCGCTGTCGGCGGCGGCCGGTACCTTTGCAGTGAGTGTTGTGGTCTGCGTCTGAATCGCGGGCCGATCGAGGTGCATGGGAGTGTCGCGGGTGACGAGTGGGCGCCTGACCCTGTCGTGGGTCGGCAGGGATGAGGCCCTGCGGAATACAGCGGACGGCGGATACGAGTGGGTCTCACGGCAAGACCCGCGGGTTACGGAAGTTCGCCTACTGCAGGAAGCCGGCAAGGCCGGCGATGTCACCGGCACGGCAGCTGACAACCTTCTCATTCATGGCGACAGCTACGACGCCTTGCATGCCTTGGTCCGTAACCCAGAGTACGGGGATCACTACCGCGGCAAGGTGAAGCTCGTCTACATCGATCCGCCCTTCAACACGGGCCAGGCTTTCCAGCACTACGACGACGCGCTTGAGCACTCTGTCTGGCTCACGATGATGCGTGACCGACTCCTTCTTATCCGTGACCTTCTGGCCCCTGGCGGATCGGTCTGGGTGCATCTGGACGATGCTGAAATGGCGTACTGCCGTGTTCTCATGGACGAGGTCTTCGGACGCGGCAACTTCGTCGGGACTGTCGTCTGGCAGAAGATCCACGCTCGCAACAACTCGGCCCAGCACCTCTCCTCAGTGCATGACTACCTCCTCGTCTACGCCCGCTCCAAGAGCGATCTTGTGCTCAACAAGATCGATCGCACCGAGCTGAGCGACCAGGAGTTCTGGAACCCGGACAACGACCCTCGTGGCCCCTGGCGCAGGTCGGACCTCACGGCCTCCCACGCATACGAGGACGGCCGCTATGAGGTAGTCGGTCCACACGGCGATGTGTTTTCCCCGCGAGGCAACCGTTGGTGGTCGTGCTCGAGGGAGACATTCGACGCACTGCGTGAGGACAACCGGCTCTGGTGGGGGAAGACGGGGCGCACCTTCCCGTTCCGAAAGCGGTTCCAGTCGGAACTGGGTGGCCTCGTGCCTACCACCTTCTGGACGCACGACGAGGTCGGCGACAACCGCCAGGCGAAGGCCGAGGTGACCAAGCTCTTCGACCGGTCGCGGATCTTCTCGACCCCGAAGCCTGAGGCTCTCTTGAAGCGCGTGATCCAGATCGCCACTGACCCAGGCGACATTGTCGTCGACGTGTTCGCCGGCTCGGGCACCACCGCGGCCGTAGCGCACAAGATGGAACGCCGCTGGGTGACTGCCGAGATCCTCGAAGAGACGGCTGAGACCTTCACCCGTCCCCGTTTGGAGAAGGTGGGGGCCCGCCCCGGCCACGGGGGCAGGACGAGGAACTAGGGGCGTGGAGGAGGGGGCGGAAGGATCAGCCACAAGGCGAAGCGGAGAGCGAG